>NZ_JBHUXA010000004.1:0-342440 GCF_042669725.1 Nocardia sp. NPDC057227
AGCCGATCATGAACCAGCCGGTGACCTTCCAGGTGAACGGAACCTTCACGATGTTCTCCAGTCGTCGTGGAATGTTTCGCCGAAGCGGTCGAGGAGGGTCGCGGTGGCCCCGCCACTCGGCCGAGGGGCCGGGCGCTCACTCAGCGCGACCGCGTCGAAGCCGACGGCCTCGGCGCGCACCGCGGCCTCGCGAATCAGCTCAGGGCGCGGGAAGTCGACCGGGGCGATCGGCCGTTCGTTCGGGTACTCCAGCACGTATCTCACGCGCCACGCTCCCGCTGCTCCGGCGCGGCCTCGGCCGCGACAACGCACTCCTCCGCGAAGGCGAGCACACCGAGGTGATAGGCGGCAGCGCCGTACCCCGCGCTCAAATTGTGCCCGCCGTCGGCCTGCCGATTGATCTCGAAACTCGCTACCCGGCAGAAGATCTCGGTCACCTCCGTGAGCGCGACCGGGTCACACCGCCACACCGACTCGTGCTCGGCGCAGGTGAAGCGCACCGGAACCCGGATATCAGGCGCCAGCGCCCGGAAGTCATCGGGCCAGTCCACCGCGACATCGGCCTCGTACGGCGGCGCCGGAGCCGAGATCGCCCTACCGCCGAACACGTCCGGCGGGTAGACCCGCGCGGGCTGCCACAGGAGGTCGCGGATGCCCGCGCGGTCGCCGTCGCGCACCAGAGCCGCGATCCGCTGGATCGCGAGTTCCTGGCGCAGCAGCCCGGTTCCGGCGAGTTCGAGCCCGAGCAGCGCGGCACCGCGCTCGTCGGCGGCCATCCGGACCGCGAGATCGCACCCGGCCGAGTGCCCGACAAGAAATACGCCCGCCCCGCGCGAGCGGGATTCGAGCAAGGTCTCGATCGCCCGGTAGGTGGCGTCCACTCGCCGCCGGGGTGCAACGAATTCGGCGCCGAACGGCGCCGATGCGCCGTAGCCGGGGCGATCGAGGGCCAGCACCGTGTATCCCAGTGCGGCACCAACCCGCAGCAGCGACGCTCTGGGGTGACCCGGCAAGTCGTAGTACCGGGAGTTCGCCGCGCCGCCGTGCACGGCGACCAGCACCGCGCGTGGCTCGTCGACCTCCGCGCACAGCGCCGACATCGAGATCCCGTCGACCTCGACGGTGCGCGCCCTCATCGGCAGGCCCGCGGGCGCAGCACCCCGCCGGGGGTGAGGCTGCCGGTGAAGAGGACCGCGACCGAGGCTTCGGCGGCCTGCCTGGCGCCGCTGCCGCGCAGCCGCACGAGCGGCTCGAGCAGCAGCCCGGCATCGGCGACTGCCTCCCGGCACTCGTGCGGAGTGCGCACCAGCGGGTCGGCCACGGCGTGCCGCCCGCCCGCCCCCGATGTCCGGACGAACTCGTTCTCCGGCATCAGCCCGCGGCCACGGGCGTCTTCGGCGGCGCGTAGGCGGGCCTGCCCAGGCCGAGCACGTGCTGGGCGATCATATTGCGGAACACCTCCAGCGTGCCGCCGTAGATCCCGCACAGCGGCGCCCACCGGTACAGATAGCCCGCGGCGCCCTCGTCCGCCGCCCCATCGGCCCCGGCCGAGAGCACCGACGCCGAGCCGAGCACATCCATCAGATCCGGCGAGATGTCGCGCATGGTCTGCGCTATCGCGACCCGGCCGAACATGTGCGGCGCACTCAGCGCCGCTTCCGACTTGGCGATACTGCGCCCGAGGCGATAGGCGGCCGACGCATCGTCGACTCGGCGGCTGCCATCCGCCTCCGGCCGCGCAGCGAATTCGACGGCTCGATCCACCGTCGTGGCCATCGTCACGCCCTGATGGGTCATGATCGAGACGTCCTGCAGCCCGTCACCGGCGGCGTCGACCACGCCGTGTTCCTCGTTGAGCGGGCCGAGCAGCACGGCCCAGCCGTCGTTCACCTCGCCGAGCCGGTAGCGGTCGTGCACCCGCACATCGCTGTAGTAGACGATGTTGGTGCGGTCACCGTCCACCGTGCGCAGCCCCTGGATCTCGATGCCCGGGGTGTCCAAGGGCACCAGGAACATCGTGAGACTCTTGTGCTTGCGCGCCGCGGGATCGGTATTGGTGATCAAGAAGACGTAGCGGGAGTTGTGCGCCCCGGTGGTGAACATTTTGGAGCCGTTGATGATCCAGTGGTCACCGTCGCGCACCGCGCGGGTCTTGCAGGAAGCGACATCGGAGCCGCCGTCTGGCTCGGTGTAACCGAGGCACAGCCTGATAGTGCCGTCCAGCACACCGGGGACCACTTCGTCCTGCAGCTCCTTGGAACCGTGCCGTAGCACCGAAGGAAACACGACTCCGGTCGTGCCCCAGGTCACCCACGGCACCTCGGCGCGGCGGCGTTCCAGATCCCACAGCCGTCGGCGCACCCGGTCCAGCTCACGGGCGCCGGGCACGCCGAGCTCGGCCGCCAGCCAGCCTGCCTCGCCCATGGCCAGGTGCACGCCCTCGTCGAAGTTGTCGCCGGTCTCGCGATCACGGCGCCGCACCTCGTCGGTCACATGCTCGTCCAGGAACGCCAGCACCTCGTCCCGGAACCGGGCGTCGTCCTCGGACAGCGCCACGAGTGAAAAATCCATGTCTGTCTCCTTCTAGACCGGGATCGCGACCGGTGCGGGGGCCGAGGCAGGGCGGGCGGCGGCCAGCACCGCGATCTCGCGCGCCGCGACGGCCGGATCGCCCGCCGCCAGCGACCATCCTCTGGCGCGGACAAGGTACGCGGAGGCCGCCGATTCCGCCGAGACGCCGAGGCCACCCTGAACCTGAACTGCCATGGTCGCGGCGGCCGGCGCCTCACCGGTGATGAAAACGAAAGCGGCAGCGGGCAGTTCGGCTTGCGTATCCGGCTCGTTCTCGAGGAACCAGGCCGCGCGCCTGGCCAGGTTGCGCCCGCCGTTCACCGCGATCGCGATATTCGCGAGCGGGTGCGAGATGGCCTGCAGTGTCCCGATCGGCACGCCGAGGGTGTACCGCGATTTGGCGAACTCCGCGGCGATCAGCAGAGTTTCGTCGAGCAGTCCGACCAGCGCGGAAGCGGTCAGCACCCGCCACTCGTCGAGTGCGCGACGGAACTCCGCCACCGCGGCGGCACCGCTGGCGACCACAGCCGCCTCCCCGGCCGTGCGCGGGTCGACCCACGCCATCGGCAGCCTGCCGATGTTGGCCACGTGCTCGGGTGGGACGCCGGAGCTCAGCAGCACCACGTCGTCACCGTCGAGCACCAGAACGTCGTCGGCGACCGCGCCCGCCGGAACCAACCGGGGACCGGGCCGCTGGACAGGATCGGGATCCAGCGCGACGATTCGCCTGCCCGCCACGATGTCGTCGGCGGTGCGCGGGGACAGGGCGTCGAGCCTGCCGAGCAGCCGGGCGGCGACGATGTGTTCGATCCACGGCACCGGGGCGAGCACCCGGCCCAGTTCCTCGGCAACGAGGACGAGCTCGACCAGTCCGGCGCCGTCACCGCCCGCCGACTCGGGCAGCGCCATGCTGGTAGCCCCGGTGGCGCACAGCTGCTCCCAGAGGTTCCTGTCGAAACCGCTGTCCTCGGCGGCACGCACCGTCTCGATCGGGCAGCGGGTCCTGAAGAATTTGGCGTAGACGGCCTGCAGCTCCGACTGGTCCTCGGAGAGGCTGTAGTCCTGCCTGCGCAGTGCGTAGCGATCCATCGTGTTCTCCGGGCTGTTCAGGCGGCCGCGATGCGGTCAGCGAAGAAGAATTCCTGCGCGTTGGCGTAGAGAAAGTTGTCGAGCACCTCGGCGGGCAGGTCGAGGGCGAGCGCCTCGGGCACCACCCGCCGCTGGGGCAGCACCGGCCAGTCGGAGCCGAAGATCACTTTCCCGCTCCCCCGCGTCCGCATGTAGTGGATCAAGCTGTCCGGCAGACGCTTCGGCGACCATGCCGAGGTCATCAGCCGCAGGTTCGGGTACTTGATGAGCATCCGGATCGCCACGTCCCACCACGGGTCGGCGCCGTGGATCATGCACAATTTCAACTCGGGAAAGCGCACACACACCATGTCGAGGTAGATGGGGTTCTGCACCTCGCCGGGTATCGGCGGCCCCGGGATTCCGGTGTTCATGCACAGCGGCAGGCCGAGTTCGGCGCACTTGTAGTAGAGCGGGTAGTAGACCGCGTCGCTGGGCGGATACCGGCCGTCGCCCCAGAAACTGGCGCCGATCGCGGTGTAGGCGACCGGCAGGTCACGGGTCAACTCCACCAGCTGCCGCAGCGACGCGACCGGGCGCAGCGGGTCGACGCCGTTGACGGCGAGCGCGAACCTGTCCGGCCTGGCCTCGGTGAACTTCAGGGCCGTCACCGAGGGTTTGACCATGCTGTACATCAGCACGGCCTTCTCGACGCCCTGTTCGTCCATCTCGTCGATCAGCTCGTCCATATCCGGCTGTGCGAACATGGACTTCGGGCCCTTGAAGTAGTTGTCGCGAACCGCGAGCATCCAGTCGGGCTGCTTCTCGGTCTCGCCGAAGTGCACATTGACCAGGCAGTCGATCACTCGGGTCACGGTGTCAGGCTCCGATTTCTGGTGCGAGTTCGGCAGTGGCCCGCGCGGTCGCCCACCGGTAGTCGGGTTTGCCGTTGCCCAGCCGCCGGATCTCGGCGACGGGCAGGAAGTCTTTGGGGACCTTGAAGCCGGCGAGTTGCTCGCGGCAGCGCTCGCGCAGCGAGCCGGGCACGATGTCACCGTCCTCCGTGCAGATCAGGGCCACGACCTCGGTCCCCCAGCGCGGGCTCGGCCTGCCGACAACGAGCGCATCGGTGACGCCGGAGCAGGCACGCAGCACCTCCTCGACCTCCTCCACGAAGACCTTCTCGCCGCCGGTATTGATCACCAGCGAGTCCCGTCCGAGCAGCCGGATGGTGCCGTCGGCATCGATCGTCACCCGGTCGCCGGGCAGGGCCATCCGTTGGCCGTCGATCTCCGGGAACGTGCGCAGCGTGGCGTCGCGATCGTCGAAGTAGCCGAGCGGGACCCGGCCGACGCGCACGGCCCAGCCGATCTCGTCCTCGCCCGGTTCCAGGAAACGGCTGCGATCGGCCGAGATGGCGGTGCCGCCCGGCAGCGGGGCGAACGTGTCGACCTGGGATCCCTTGGTGCTGCGGCCGAACCCCATCCCGCCGGTCTCCGAGGAGCCGTAGCCCTCGACGAGTATCACGTGCGGAAGCAACTCCAGCAGTTCGCGTTTGTAGACCGGGTTGATGGCCGCGCCGCCGCTGGCGACGACGAACAGCGACGACAGGTCGTAGTCGCGCTCGCGCAGCGCAGCGACCAGCGGCGCGGCGTACGCATCGCCGACCATGGTCATCAGGGCGGCCCGCTCCCGCTCGGCGCTCTCCAGCGCGCGCCCGGCGTCGAACCGTTCCCGATCGTCGTAGAGCATGATGGTCTGCCCGGCGAGCAGCCCGGCGCAGGACGTGAGGATCCCCGCGGCGTGCGAGAGCGGGGACAACGCGAACCACACCTGCCCGGTCATCTTCGCGAAGTCGTGCAGGACCTCGAGCGACTCGTGGTCCGCGCCGTTCATCGAGGAGACGTAGAGATCGGACTGGCGCCACAGCACGCCCTTCGGCCGGCCGGTCGTGCCGCCGGTGCACAGCATCGCCACATCGTCCGGCGAGCCTTCGATGATCCGGTCCGGGTCGCCGCGGTCGATGGCCTCCTCGAACGGCACCGCCCCCGGCAGGCCGGAAGCATCGGAGCCGTCATCGATCTCGATCAGCAGCAGCCCGTCGTGATCCGGCAGCGCCTCGGCCAGGACCGGCCCGAAGGACCGGTGATACACCACGGCCGACGGCTGCAGGTAGCCGAGCAGGTCGGCGACCTCGCGAGCGGTATAGAACGGGTTGATGTTGACCGGCACCGTCCTCGCCTTGAGGCACCCGATCATCACATCGAGGTAGAGGTCGTTGCACATCAGCAGCGCCACCCGGTCCTGGCCGCACTCCCAGCGCTCCAGTTCGCCGCGTGGGGTCTGCGCGCCGAGTCCGCGGTCGGCCAGGAAGTTGGCCAGGCGCCGGGTCCGCAGAGCGGATTCGGCGAAAGTACTTCTGCGGTCACCGCAGATGGTCATCAATCGATCGGGCACGGCCGACGCCACGGCGTCGAGCACCTGCCCAATGGTCCATTCGGTCAAAGCCGCTCTCCGGACGGTCAGGACGCAGAAGCGTGGACGGAAGCATCGGGGAACTCGGCCGTGCGGCCGCCCCGAAAAGTGACGGAGTCGAGGCGCGGGCGATCGCGCGGGAGATGGCGGGCGATCGCGCCCGGCGTCTCGTCAGGGTCGTCGGCGCCGATCGCCGACGAGGGGAACGCGGACATCAGCGGTCCTTTCGTTGCTGCTGCCGAGCAGGCTGCCGCAATCCGAACAGATATGTCTACTGTATACCTATCGGTATTGAATCGCACAAGGGTGGCCGGCAACGCCGATCGAGCTCGAACCGTCGATCTTGCCGCTGCTGCCGACCACTGCACGGAAACACGGCGCCACCTGCGAAGAGGTGACGCCGGGCCCGGTGCGAACGGATCAGGGCACGATGGCCGTCCGCGCGACCGGAACCGCCGCTTCCTGCCGGGCGAAGATGCCGCGACGCAGCGCGGCCAGCAGCGCGGTCCTGGTCTCCTCGGGGCGGATGAGTTCGTCGAAGCCCATGTGCTCGGCGGAGTGGTAGGACGCCTGCAGCTCCAGCTCCCTCAGCTTCTCGGCGACATCGTCGGCCGCGCCCGAGGCGAGCCCGAGCGCTTCTGCGCTCATCGCGCCCATGGTCGCGCCCGGATAGGCGAACGCCGCCGTCTGATTGTCGAAACCGATGAGCGACATGACCATCGACCCGAAGCCGTACGCCTTGCGCAGGGTGACGTGCAGCTTGATGGTCGTCGCGGTGGTCTGGGCGACGAACATCCGCGCCCCGGCACGCAGCACGCCCGACCGCTCGGACTCACCGCCGGGCAGCATTCCCGGATTGTCGGCGAGGAAGACCAGGGGCAGATGGAACGAATCGGCCACCGAGATGAAGTGCGCGGCCTTCTCCGCGGCGGCGGTGTCGATGGATCCGGACAGCACATCGGGCTGATTCGCCACCACCGCCACCGGATGACCGCCGAGGTGAGCCAGCGCGCAGACGATCGCGGTGCCGTATCCGGGCTGGACCTCGAACCAATCCGGGGAATCGAACACCACGTCGAGAACCGACCGCACGTCGTAGCTGAGCCGGTTGTCCCGCGAGATGATGTCGAGCAGTTCCGGTGTCGGTCGCGGCTCGGTGGAGTCATCGGAGAGCAGGGCGGGTGGATAGCTCCACGAGCTGGACGGGAAGTACCCGAGGTAGCGGCGGATCTCGTCGAGCGCCTCCTCGTCGGTCTCGGTGACGTTGTGGATCAGCCCGCTCGGCACCGCCACGCGCGGACCACCGAGATCCTCCTTGGTGATCACCTCGCCGGTCGAGGCCCTGACCACCGGAGGTCCGGCGGTGAAGATCGCGCCGTGCCCGCTCATGATCGCGAAGTCCGCGACCGGCGCGACCAGCGCACCGTGCCCGGCCGAGGCGCCGAGTACCGCGGTGACCATGGGCACCTTGCCCGAGCACCGCGCCTGGGCGAGCAGGTCGGTCGGGGTGCGGCCGTAGTGATCGCCGGTCGGCCGGAAACCCGCGCCTTCCAGCAACATGATCAGCGGCACCTTGCCGCGCTCGGCGAGCTCGGCCACCCGGTAGCGCTTCGCATTGCTGCCCGGCGCGATGGTGCCTGCCAGCGTGGTGAAATCCTCCGCGCCGACCATCACCGGCACCCCCGAGATCAGGCCCGATCCGGTGACGATGGCGTCCGCGGCGATCTCGCCGCCCACCAGGGTGCCCAGTTCCTGGAACGTGCCCGGATCGAGCAGGTACTCGATCCGCGCCCTGGCGTCCATCTTGCCCTTGGCGTGATGCTTGGCCACCCGCTCGGGTCCGCCCATCGCCGCCACCTTCTCCCGGCGGCACTCGAGATCCTCGAGCGTTTCCTTCCAGCTCTGCGTATATGTCATGGGGCGTGTGTTCCTTACTCGGGGCTGGCGGTCGGTTCCGGCTCCCCGGCGATTGTCACCGAGGTCAGCCGCGCGGGATCGATGCGGCGAAGAAGGGGCTGGGAGCGCAGCTCCACCACTGCGGTGTGCGGGCGTGCTCGGGCGAGGGATGTTGCCGGCGCGCTCATGACGCGACTCCCCTTCCCGAGCAGCGGGCCGCGCCACGGCGCACGGCGCTCCGCGCTCGTTGTCTCGACTGTCAGCGTGATTTATAGTTGTGCTTACTGTCAAGCTTTCTGTAATAGCTTCGAGCCTCGTCGGGCGGTGATCATCCATGGGACCGGGACAGCAGCGAGTCGTGGTCGCGGGGGCGATATCGGCGATCGGCGGGACACCGACGTCCCAACTGCCACACACCGCTGGTGCGATCCGCCATCGGCGGTGCCGTCCACCTCGGACCGACCGGAACTCCGATCTCCGGCGACTTCGCGACGCCGATGACGGCCGACGCCCCGATCTCCCTGTGATCGCGCCGCGCGCCGACGACCACCCGAAAGGTGAACTGTGAACAGCTCTGTGCGAGACGACTCGGCCACCGCCGATTCGGCCATGGACCTCCGTGACCCCTATCCCTACTTCGCCGCCCACCGGCACCGGACCGGGGTCCACCACGGCACCGTCATGGACTACTCGCGAACACCGGAGCAATTCCGGCCGAGGGATTCCTGGTCGGCGCTGTCCTACGCGGCCGCCAACGCCGCGCTGCGCGACAACACCACCTTCAGCTCCGACTTCTACGACCAGACGATCGGCGTGTTCATGGGGCCGACGATCCTGGCCATGCACGGGAGCAAGCACCGCGCCCACCGCAACCTGGTCACGGCCGCCTTCAAATCGCAGTCGCTGCAGGTCTGGGAGCCCGACATCGTGCGCCCGATCTGCGACGCCCTGATCGACGAGTTCGCCGCGCGCGGCACCGCGGATCTGGTGCGCGAGTTCACCTTCGAGTTCCCGACGCGGGTGATCGCCCGGCTGCTCGGCCTGCCCGAGGACGATCTGCCGTTCTTCCGCAAGACGGCGGTGCAGATCATCAGCTACGCCGGCGACCATCAGCGCGCTTTCGATGCATCCGCGGCGCTGCAGGAGTACTTCCAGCGCCACATCGACGCACGGCGCTCCGCCCCGACCCCGGACATCATCGGCGATCTGGTCACCGCGGAGATCGAGGGCGAGAAGCTCAGCGACGAAGCGATCTACTCCTTCCTTCGGCTGTTGCTGCCCGCGGGGCTGGAGACCACCTACCGCTCGTCGGGCAACCTGCTCCACCTGCTGCTGACCCACCCCGGACAGTTCGATGCGGTACAGCGCGATCGCAGGCTCATCGGCCCCGCCATCGAGGAGGGGCTGCGCTACGAGACCCCGCTGACCCTCGTCCAGCGCACCGTCACCGCGGATACCGAACTGGAAGGCGTGGCGATCCCGGCCGGCGCCACCCTCGACATCTGCCTCGGCTCGGCCAATCGGGACGAGAACCGGTGGGAACGTTCCGAGGAGTTCGACATCTCGCGCAAGCGTATCCCCCACCTCAGCTTCACCGCTGGTCCACACACCTGCCTCGGCCTGCACCTCGCCCGGATGGAGACCCGGGTCGCACTGGAATGCCTGCTGGACAGGGTCACCGACATCGAACTGCAGACCGAGACCGACCCGCACATCTTCGGCCAGCCGTTCCGCTCGCCCACCGCGCTTCCGGTGACCTTCGAAGCGCGCGCGTGAGCGGCCGCGATCCGTTCTCGGCACTGGTCACCGCGTCGGCATCGGGGTCGTGGAACAGGCGGTCTCGGCCCCGATGTGCACGCGCACCCTTGGCGCTCGCGTGATCGAGGTCGAGAATCCGCGTGGCGGTGACTTCGGCAGTACGACAACGTGGTGCACGGACCGGCCGCACACTTCGTCCGGGCCAACCGTGGCAAGGAGTCGGTGACGCTCGACCTCAGAGCTCCGGAGGGGATCCCGCGCTGCATCGGCTCCTCGGGACCGCCGAAGCTTCCGTCGCCGACGTCGCGCCGGGCGCGCTGACCGGCCTAGGCAAGCACACCGGACCGTGGTGGTTCCTGGATCCTGCCCCGGCTCGTGAACCGGCCCCGGCTCCACCAGCCGGACACTGTGATACAGACGACAATTCCGAAGGGGGCCACGGCATTCACCGAATCGGCCAGAAGTGTATCGAATGGACGACGGTAAACACCGTGGTATCGTCTACTGTGTGGATTTCGGCCATCTGCTCTTAGCGTTTCGGTACCCGTTCCACCGAAAACCTTCGGCACCGCACAGGAAGTGAGCTGAGAGATGGCGAAGCGCGTAACGACCGTGAAGCGGCAGCGCCGCGAGCGCGGCTCCCTCAATCCCGAGGACATCATCCGGGGGGCGTTCGAGCTCGCCGAAGAGGTCTCCATCGACGGCTTGAGCATGCCGCTGATCAGCAGGCACCTCGATGTCGGCGTCACCAGCATCTACTGGTACTTCCGCAAGAAGGACGACCTGCTCAACGCGATGACCGACCGGGCGCTGAGCCAGTACGCCTTCGCCGCGGCCTTCGTCGAGGCCGACGACTGGCGCGAGACCCTGCGCAACCACGCGCGGACAATGCGCGCGACGTTTCTCGGCAATCCGATTCTGTGCGATCTCATTCTGATCCGCTCGGCGCTGAGCCGGGATGCCGCGCGGCTCGGCGCCCAGGGAATCGAGCGTGCCATCGCCTCACTGGTGAAGGCGGGGTTCTCGGTCGACGATGCGTTCGACCTGTATTCCACGATCAATCTGCACGTACGGGGATCCGTCGTGCTGCAGCGGCTCAATGACAAGAACAAGGAACTCGACAGCGAGGCCACCGCCTACTACGACGACCTCGCCATCGCACCCGACACCACGCCGTTACTCGCCGAAGCGATGGCCAAGGGCCTGCGCAGCGGCGCGCCCGACGACCGCAACTTCGAGTACGGGCTGGAGTGCATCCTCGATCACGCCGGGCGTGTGATCACCGCTACCCCTGCCGCGCAGACCAGGGCGAGAAGGACCCCCGCCAAGACAGGGGTCACCCGGACGGCCACCGCCAGAACTCCCGCCACCCACCGCGTCGCAGCCGCTTCCTGATCCCGGCACACTGTCCCGGCTCCGGAACGTGGAAGTGTCCGTCCCGCAGGCGGAACGCCTACTCGTCGACCTCGTACCTGATCTTTCCATCCGCGGCAGGCGACGGCGGTCAGGCGGGCACCCGGCGCTCGCCGTCGCGGGTTCCGACGATCCGATCCGGTGCGGCGCCACGGTCGCGACCTCCGCGCAGCAGAGCCTTCGATTCGACTCCCCGCTCGGAGTCGGCCGCCGGTAGCTCACGGCGAGTGAGCGATTCTTCCCGGTGATCCCCACGGCGAAACTGTGATGCTGGACGACGCAGTCGAAGACCCCGAGGAATCCGCCGTGCACCAGACCGGGCGGCCCCCGGTCGCCGAATCCTCGGCCGTCCGATCGTGTGACCGCTCACAGAAACGGATCGGCACAGGACCTCATTTCTCACTGGTGCAAACATCACCTTGGCGGGCACCCAACGGTATTGTCTACTGTATATATATCAGTAGCGACCGGCCGGAAGGTGAGCAGTGACGGTGACCGATGGGGACGACGAGGGGAGCATCCGGGCGGAACGGGGCGGGGAGGCGCAACTCGCCGGACCCGGCCGGCCACCGCACCGACGGTGGCGTGCGGATCGGCCACGCGGGCACTGGCGCAGCACCTGCACGCCATCTCTCCGCAGGCCATGACGATCGCCGCCGAATCACCCGCCGCGCACGCCCGGCCCGCCCGCACCCGACCGAGGATCCGCTGATGACCACCACCGCCACCCATCCTCTCGTTCGTCGGCTGGCCGAGGTGCTCACCCTGCGCCCCGACGCGCCCGCCGTCGAGTTCGACGGGCACTGGCACACCTGGGGCGAGCTGGCAGGCCCCGCGAGCCGGATCGCCGCGCTCACCAGGGCACACGCTGTGGATGGGCAGGCTCAGGTCGGCATCCTGCTGCGCAACGCGCCGGTCCACGTGACGGCCTTTCTCGGGGTTCTGCTGGCGGGCGGCACCGTCGTCGCGGTCAACCCGTCCCGCGGGGAGGAGCGCACCAGGGCCGACCTCGCCGAGCTGGACCTGCCGCTGGTACTCGGGCTACCCGGGGACCTGGCCTCGCTCGTACCGGATGGGACACCCGGGGTCTCGCTGGCCGGACTGTTCACCGGTCCGCTGCCCGTCCCCGGTGCCGAACCGCTCGGCTGCGAGGTGGCCGTCCGGATGCTCACCAGCGGGACCACCGGCCCGCCGAAGCGGATCGACCTCGGCTACGACATGCTCGCCCACAGCGTCATCGGCCCGGACTTCCGCGCGGCGACCGCCCCGATCGAACCGCGCGCCGGGGTCGCGATCGTTAACGCCCCCCTGGTACACATCGGCGGCGTCTACCGCGTGCTGCAATGCATCGCCGAAGCACGCCCGTTCGTACTACTGCCCCGCTTCGAACTGGAATCATGGGCCCGCGCGGTACGCACCCACCGGCCGCGCGCGGTCTCACTGGTACCCGCCGCACTACGCATGGTCCTGCACTCCGAACTGACCCGTGACGACCTCGCCAGCATCGCGGTCGTCACCTCCGGCACCGCCCCGCTCGCCGCCGCCGACGCCGACGCCTTCCACGAGCGGTTCGGCATCCCGGTACTCACCTCCTACGCCGCCACCGAATTCGGCGGCGGAGTAGCGGGCTGGAGCCTCGCCGACCACCGCCAATTCTGGGCCACCAAGCGCGGCAGCGTCGGCCGCGCCCAAGGCGGCGCGAAACTGCGGGTGGTCGCCGACGACGGCGCCGCGCTGCCGCCGGGCGAGCCGGGGCTGCTCGAAGTCGCACCAGGACAGCTCGGCCCGGACGCGGACTGGATCCGCACCACCGACCTCGCCCGGCTCGACGACGACGGCTTCCTCTGGATCCTCGGCCGCGCCGACCAAGCCATCATCCGCGGCGGCTTCAAAGTACTCCCCGACGATGTACGCGGCGCACTGGAAACGCACCCCGCCGTCCGCGGCGCCGCCGTGGTCGCCCGCCCCGACCCCCGCCTCGGCGAAACCCCGGTGGCAATGGTCGAGCTGCGCTCCGGCACGCACGCCGACGCCGACGAACTCACCGAGTTCCTGCGCGATCGGCTCGCCGGATACGAGGTGCCCGCCGAGATCGCGGTGGTCGCGGAGATCCCGCGCACCCCCTCCGGCAAGCCGGATCTGACCGCGGTGCGCCTGCACTTCACCGAGGTCAGATCCGCGGGCGGTGACCATGCCCGCTGACGTGCCGGACACCGTCGAGGCGTTGCTCACCGCCGCGGCCACCGCGCACCCGGATCGGCTCGCGGTCATCGACCCGCTCGAACGCCGGACCTACGCCGAGCTCGACGCCGACAGCAGGGAGCTCACCGCCGGGCTGCTCGCCGCCGGAATCGGCGCGGGCACCCGGGTGGGGCTGCTGGCAGCCAACAACACCGAGTGGGTGCGCACCGCACTGGCCCTGACCCGCATGGGCGCGGTGCTGGTGCCGCTCTCCACGCTGCTCACTCCGCCGGAGTTGCTGACCCAGCTCCGAGTCGCCGCGGTGCAGGTGCTGATCGCCGCCGAGGAGTTCCGCGGGCACCGCTATCTCGACGATCTGCGAACGGCGCTCGGTGCGAATCTCGAGGTGCCGCTCCGGCATCCGGCCGTGCCGTCGCTGCGCACCGTGCTGACGATCACCGAGGCGGCGGAACTGCCTGCGGACGCTGACGACGTCGCGGTGGCCACCGCGCTGGCCGGCGCCGTCACCCCGGCAGATCCGCTGACCATTCTGTTCACCTCCGGTAGCCGAGGCGCCCCCAAGGGTGTTGTGCACACGCACGGCAGTGCGCTCGGTGCCGTGCGGGCCGGACTGGCCGACCGCTGCATCACCGCGGACACCCGCCTCTACCTGCCGATGCCGTTCTTCTGGGTCGGCGGGCTCGGCGGTGGAATCCTGTCCGCGCTCCTGGCGGGCGCGACACTGGTGACCGAGGAGATCCCGCGGCCGCAGCACACCCTGCGCCTGCTGGAACGTGAGCGGGTCACCCTGTTCCGAGGCTGGCCCGATCAGGCCGAGACGCTGGCGCGCGAAGCTGCGGCCTGCGGGGCCGACCTGTCGTCGTTGCGGCCGGGCAGTCTGGCGGCGCTGCTGCCGCCGCGGCTGCGGGCCCGGCCCGGTGCGCGGGCCGATCTCTTCGGCATGACCGAATCCTTCGGCCCCTACTGCGGTTACCCCGCCGATACGGACATGCCGGAATCGGCGTGGGGTAGCTGCGGACGTCCCTTCGCCGGAACGGAGATCCGGATCGCGGACCCGGAGGGAGAATCCCTGCCCGCCGGCGAGATCGGCGAGATCCTGATCCGTGGCGCGCACGTCCTGCGCGACATGTGCGGGCGAACTCGCGAGGAGCTGTTCACCGCCGACGGCTTCTACCGCACCGGCGATCTCGGCCGGCTCGACGACGACGGATTCCTCTTCCATCACGGCCGTACCGACGACATGGTGAAGGTCAGCGGCGCCACCGTCTACCCCAGCGAGGTGGAGCGGGCGTTGCGCCTGCTCCCCGAGGTCGGGGGCGTCCACGTCACCGATCTGCCCGGCGACACCGGCCCGCGGATCGCCGCGGCCGTGGTGTGCGCAGCGGGTACCACAGCCGAATCCCTGCGTACCGCCGCGCGCGGTCTGCTCAGCGCCTTCAAGGTGCCCGCCGTCTGGCTGCTGCTCGACACCGACGAGGCGGTACCGCGCGGCGGCACCGGCAAGGTCGATCTCCCCGCCCTGCGCGCCCTGCTGGCCGATCGGGGCACCACCGCTACCACAACGAGGACAACACCATGACATCTCTCGAAGCGATCGGCGATCTGATGAACCGGATCGGATTCCGCCGCGACAGCATCGACGGTGCCACCGTCTGGGAGCTGCCGGTGGCACCGCACGTCGTGAACATCTCCGGTGGCCTCCAGGGCGGGCTGACAGCCACTCTGATCGACATCGCCGCAGGCTCCGCCGCGATCGAGAGCCGCCCACCGGGCACCGGCGTGGTCACCTCCGACCTGAACATCCGCTATCTGCGCGCGATCACCAGCGGTGTGGCCAGGGCACAGGCCAGGATCGTGCACTCGGGCGCACGCTCCACCGTGGTCGAGGTGGAGGTTCGCTCCGAGCCCGACGGTGTGGTGGCCGTCATCGCGACTGCGAACTTCGCCCACGTCGGGTTCCCCGGCATGGGCGAGCCGCCCACGGCGGACTGACCGTCCAGCCGCACCTTCAGCGCGACCCCGCGAACCGACACCGAGGAGCAAGCAGAACATGCCCGCCGACACGTTCCATCCCGATCTGCGCGCCGCCCGATTCGTCCCGCGGACGGTCATCGGCCCCCGGACCGTCCCGCTGTCGCGGGCACTCACCCGGCTCGCCGGGCGGCTCGTCTCCGCAGAAGCCACGATCGAGCAGGTCGACGCGGATATTTCGGTGCGGGTCTTCCGCCCGGCACCGGCCGCGGAACCCGCGCCTGCGATGCTCTATCTGCACGGTGGCGGTCTCGTCATGGGCTCGGCCGCGCTCGGTGACCGCTTCTGCCGTCTTGTCGCCGGTGAACTCGGCTTCCTCACGGCGTCGGTGGAGTACCGCCTCGCGCCGGAACATCCCTATCCGGTGCCCCTGCAGGATTGCTACGCCGGACTGCGGTGGCTCGCCGGGCAACCCGGGGTGGATCCGGCCCGTATCGCGATCGCCGGTGAGAGCGCGGGTGGCGGCTTGGCCGCCGCCCTGACCCTGATGGCGCGCGACCGCGGCGAGATCGTTCCCGCCCTCCAGGTGCTGTCCTACCCCATGCTCGACGACCGGACCACCGCTCGTACCGACTTCGATGCCCGAAGGCTCCGGATGTGGAGCCCGGCGAGCAACAGGTTCGGCTGGCGCTCCTACCTCCGGCACGCCGGCTCCGAGATCCCGGCGCTGGCGGCACCTGCCCGCGCCGAGGATCTGTCCGAGCTTCCACCGGCATGGATCGGAGTCGGGACCCGCGATCTGTTCCACGACGAGAACGCGGACTACGCGCAACGGCTGCGGGCTGCGGGAGTGCCGTGCGAGCTGCACGTCGTGCCCGGCGGCTACCACAGCTTCGATTCCCTCGAGAGCCGGACGCCGATCGCCCGGGATTTCCTTTCGCGGCGTCTCGCGTTCCTCTCCGGCCTCGTCGCCGACCAGGAGCGCGATCGGCCCGCGTGACGCTCGCGCTGAGGGAAAGAGTGTTTCGGTACGAGCGCAGGCTCCGCTCGAGGCCGGGAACCCGGCACCCCGACCGGCTAGGTGGAGGGCCGGGAGACCGCTCTCGCCCGCAGCGATCCGAGCCGCCCGCCCTGCTTCCCCAGCACCGTCAGCGCCCCGGACACGTCGAGCCGCCCACGATCCCCGGTGCGGAACCAGCCGTCGGCGGTGAACACGCGCTCACGGTGCGCCGGATCGGCGTGGCCACCGGACAGGTCACGTCCGAAAACCTGGATCTCACCCGGGACGCCGGCGCGCACCTCGTGGTCACCGGTGGCGATTCGTACCCGCAGGCCCGGAATCGGCCGATCGGCCCCGTGCGCCGAGGGGGTGCCGGAGGAATCAGCCGGTACCGAGACGGTGACGAGAGGAAACTCGGGCGTCCCGTAGTCGCGGGCGACGACCGTCCCGAGTTCCTCCTCGGCCGCCCGATGCAGACGCGGCGAGTGCGGCTCGCCCCAGCATCGGAGCATCCGGAGCTCGGGCAGCAGAACGCTCGTCCGCGGCAGCGCTCGCTGCATACGCACCAGCTCCGCGCGCAGCTCAGGGGATACGGCCGCGATCGTCACGCCGAAGTGCCTGAGGACCCCGACCACGTGGGCGGGGTTCGCTTCCCGGATCGGCAGCAGTGGCACTCCGGCCACGATCGCCGACAGCTGGTAGACCACCCCCGCCACGGTGCCCGGCGAGTGCGTCGAGGCGAGGACGCCGCCCGGTGCCGGGCGTAGCCCACATCGAGCGAGCCCGTTGGCGGCCGCGAGCAGAGTCGCATCCGTGTGCCGGACTCCGTACCGAGCCCCCGCGGTCCCCGTGCCGGGAAAGATCCAGCGCCCCGCCGCGACGGGGCCGGGCGGGCACGCCGCTGCCCGGTCAGCGGTGATCTCGTCTTCCAGCCGAAGTACCCGCGGCGCGGCGTGCATCGTCTCGATCCATAGGGTCCGGCCGGGGCCGGTGTCGGCCGCGGCCGTCAGCACCAGCTCGGCCCCGGTCGTGCGGGCGAGGGCACGCGCTTCCCGCCCGCCGGCGTCCTCCGCGAGCGGGACCTGCGTGGCACCCAGCCGCGCGAGCGCGAGCATCACGAGCACGGCATCGACGCCGACCGGCACCTGCCACATCACCACGGTCCCCGGCCCGATGCCGTGGCCGTGCAGGCCGGAGGCCAGCGCTTCGGCGCGCGCGACGACCGCGGCGGCGTCCACCCGCTCACCGCTGTCGCCGATCACCACGGTGGCCGAACCGGCCCGGGCGGCGCGGTCGAGTATCCGATCCCACACGGAGGCCACCATGGGTCAGGCTCCCGACACCACCGGTTCGGCCCGTCCGTCCCGCCCATCGCCGAGGACCGGACCCACCGGGACCTCCGCCCGGCTCGCCGGACCGGCCGCACGGCGTCGGCCGCGGACGGCCAGCAGCACGGCGAGCGCGATCAGCAGTACTCCCGATATGCCTGCGGCAATCGGCAATTGGACGAAGATCAGCCGGATCATGTCGCGGCCGTCTCCGGCGGTCTGCGCCAGCGAGGCGACCGTTTCCGGTGTGAAGCGCAGTTCGCCGGTGTAGACGACCACCGCCTGCGGATCGTCGGGCGAACCGGCGAAGTAGGACCGCGGCCGGAGCACGGTGTCCAGAACGGAACCGGTGACCGGCTCGACCCAGATGTCCTGCACCATCGTGTAGTACAGCTTCAGCGTCACCGGCTCGTCGTCGTCCGCCAGGCCCCACTTGGAGGCAGGCAGGGTGAGCCGGGTGGGCTGGCCGACCGCGGGCGACTCGGCCATGTCGTGTCCGATGACCTCGAAGTGGAAGTGCACGGTCTCCAGGCCGTCGATGGTCCGCTCGTCCGGCACATATCGGGCGGTCACCGGCGTTTGGGTGGCTGTGTCGAAGTACGGCACGTCCGCGCGCGGAGTGTTCGCGGGAAAGGTGAAATAGGTCCCCACCCGCGTCGGCGCGGGTTTCGCCTGCGCCGTCGCCGGTGACTGGAGCATCGGCTCCGGGGTGCTGACAACCACCCGGTCGGCGCGGTCGACCGTCACCGATTCGGTTCCGCTCGAGAACTCGACCGCGGAACCGTCCGGGCCCGGCTTGGTGCCGAGTGACTTGTTCCGGATGACGATCTCATCCCCGGACGGCCCCGGCTCCGACACGGTACCGGCCGTGATCCGCAGCGGCAGCGCGGTATCGATCCGGATCGGCCCGCTGTCGTAGATACTGGTCCGGTCCAGCAGATCACCGGTGCCTGCCAGCGAGTTCTGCTTGTCGATATCGGTCGGCATGCGCACAGCGAAGTCGCGGAGCACGGTAGGCGCCAGCGCGGCGAAGGCGAGGAGCACGATCCCGGCGACGGCAATCGCCGAGATCAGAATTCTGCGTGCGAGGGTCACGGTCGAGACACTCCTTCGGTTTTCGGGTACGAGGCCGCCGATGCCTGGCCGGTCGGCCGTAGTGGGAGGCGAATGCCCGCTCTCGCAGGCTCGTGGTGCCCGTGCGGAAGAACACAGCGAGCGCGCCTGCGGCATCACTGTAACTGTAGTCACAACAGTTTGTCACCCAGTAAGCATGTTCGACATTGTTTCCCGCACTGTTTCCCGAATGGCTTACTGTAGGCTTCACTACAGAGATCGGAGCCGAGCGAACTTACGCGACTCGTCCACGATCGGCGCGAAGCGCGACGTCGACGAGGGCTCCGACTTCACCCGACAGGGAGCCCGAGGCTCCGGAAACGACGGCAACCCATGGCGGCGAATCGTCTGCATTCCTCCCGTGCCGAACGGCAGGCACCCACCGCACGGCACCTCGCGGTTCGAGCACTCTCCACCTCGCCCGGCGAGCCCGCCCGGCGCGGCAGCACCCTCGCCGTGTACGAGGGTGAGTTCTCCCCCGGGAGCGAACCACACCTGGGTCAACTGCTCGGCCAGATGGTGCTGGCGGCGCACACCGCGTGCTCCGGAAAGTCCGTGCGATCGATCCATGTGATCCGCACCGGCCCGGCCAGGTCCGGGCACCCGGTGCATCACGTGACCCAGCGCAGGCACGAGACCTCGCACACCGCCACGGTGACGATTACCGCCCGCCAGCGCGGTGGCGAGGTCGCCGAGGCGGTGATCTCGATGGACACGGGCGTCCGGATGGACGGCGCGGCCGCCGCCCTGATTGCCTACGCGTGCTGCACGGAGTTCGGCGGCGACGATACGGCGCCTGCGGTGAACTGCTCGCTCTGGTTCCATCGACCGCTACCGCCGGGCGAAACGCCGCTACCCCGCCCCCTCGGCACGAGCACCGACAACGGCCGCATCGTCACCAGCGGCGAGGTGCGGACCAGCACAGACAGCACGCTGGCCACCTTCGTCCGGGAGGCGCTGCTTCCGACGGGGTCTTGACCTGCAGCTATATCCTGGCAGGACGCAGCCGAAATATGCCGTGCGGCCCACACGGCAAGTTATGGAAAACAAAACGGTAACGCTTACAGTTGTCTATTGTCGGGAGTGATGGTGCCCACCAGAACCAAGGAGCCACTTTGTTTGGAACCGCGACCGGATCATCCTCGGCCCCGCAGTTCACGATCGCCGCGGCGGCATCCGCCGCAGCAGCGGCGGTGCCGGATCGCGAGCTGATCATCCAGGGCGAACGCCGGACCACCTACGGCGAGATCGCCGACCGCTCGGCCCGGCTCGCGGCCTACCTGCGCTCGCGCGGTCTCGGCTGCCACACCGAGCGCTCCGAGCTCGCCGGGCACGAGGTGGGCCAGGACATGATCGGGGTGTACGCCTACAACGGTCCCGAGTACGTCGAAGCGATCCTGGGCGCGCTCGGCGCCCGCGTCGCGCCCTTCAACGTCAACTACCGCTACGTCCGGGACGAACTGCGCTACCTGCTGACCGACGCGGGCGCGAACGCCCTGATCTACCACGCCACCTTCGCCCCCGCGGTCGCGGAGATCCTCCCGGAGCTGCCCGGGGTGCGGGTACTGCTGCAGATCGCCGACGACTCGGGCAACGCCCTGCTCGACGGAGCGGTCGACTACGAGACCGCCGTGGCCGGGAGCGCGCCCGACCCGGCCGCGCCGGAGCCCTCGCCGGACGACCTGCTCGTGGTCTACACCGGCGGCACCACCGGCATGCCGAAGGGCGTCCTCTGGCGCCAGCACGACCTCTTCCTGGCCGCGTGCGGCGGCCGTGACGTCATCAGCGGCGAGATCCTGGTGAACTCGATCGACGAGATCGGCGCCAGGGCGGCCGCCAACCCGGCCATGAAGATCATGGTGCTGCCCCCGCTGATCCACGGCGCGGCCCAGTGGGCCACCCTGACCGCGATCACGCTCGGCCAGACCATCGTGTACTCCCCGGTCGTCGAGCACTTCGACGCCGAGGCGATCGTGCGCACCATCGAGCGCGAACGCGTCGCCGTGCTGACCCTGGTCGGTGACGCGATGGCGCGCCCGCTGCTGGCCGCGGCCGAATCGACCGGCGCGGACATCTCCTCGCTCGTGGTGCTCTCCAGCGGCGGCGCGATCCTCAGCCCGCAGGTCAAGGAGCGCTGGATCGCGGCCCGCCCCGGCCTGCTCGTGCTCGACGCGGTCGGCTCCTCGGAGACCGGCGTGGTCCTCAACCACATGTCCACCGAGGGCGCCGTGTCCACCGGACGGTTCTCGGCCGGGGCGACCACCCGCGTGGTCGCCGAGGATTTCAGCGCGGTCCTCGACCCCGGCGCCGAGGACATCGGCTGGCTGGCCCAGCAGCGGCACACTCCGCTCGGCTACCTGGGCGACGCGGCGAAGACCGCGCGCACCTTCCCCGTCATCGACGGTGTGCGGTACGCGCTGCCGGGCGACCGTGCCCGGCATCTGGCCGACGGCACCGTCGAGCTGCTCGGCCGTGACGCCGTCACGATCAACTCCGGCGGCGAGAAGGTGTTCGCGGAGGAGGTCGAGCTCGCGCTGTGCTCGCATCCGGCGGTCGAGGACGTCCTCGTCGTCGGGCGGACCAGCGAACGCTGGGGCCAGGAGGTGGTGGCGATCGTGGTGCCCGCCGGTGACGCCGAGCCCGACGCGGCGGCGTTGATCGAGCACGCGGGCCGCTCCATCGCCAGGTACAAGTTGCCCAAGCTCGTCCTGTTCCGCGCGGAGATCCGCCGCAGTGCGGTCGGGAAGGCCGACTACCGATGGGCGCGGGCCGAAGCCGAAGCGGCATCCGCCGAGAGCTGACCAGCGTGGGCCCGGTGCGGAACCGGGCCCACGTTTCCGGCACCCGGCCCGCGACGGCGAGCCGGGACCGTCCGCGCTAGGGGTGCCCGGCAAGGCGGCGGTCGCCCGCGGCGCGGAACTCCCGCTCCACCCGATCCACGAGTGCGGCGACGGTGACGACCTCGTCCACCCCCGACACCCCGTGCCCGGCGCTGAACATCTGTGCCTCGACCGAGAGCTGCTGCTGGTCGCCGCCGCCGAGCCCGCCCGCGTCGAAGTCTCCGGCCGCGCGCGCGGAATCACCGTTCCCACCGCCGACCCCGGCACGGATCATGCTGGTGGGCAGCCCGGTCAGGGCGCTGGTCAACTCGATGTCGTCCATCGAGGAGGCCACGATCGCGCGCTTGTAGGACGGGTCGGCCCGGCTCTCCTCGGTCGCGATGAACGGGGTCCCCATGTAGACGAAGTCGCAGCCGGCCAGCAGTGCCGCCGCCATCGCGGTGCCGTCGGTGATCCCGCCGGCCAGCACGAGCGGGCCGTCCCAGAACCGCCGGACCGCACGGATGAAGACGAACGGATTCGCCCAGCCCGTCTGCCCGCCTGCGCCCGCGGTCAGCAAGACGAGACCGTCGACCCCGGCAGCGATCGCGCGTTCGGCATGGCGCAGCGAAGCGACGTCGGAGAAGACGAGGATGCCGGCGTCGTGCAGCGGTCCGACCACGTGCGCGGGCGAGCCGACGCTGGTGATCACGGCGGGCACGGGATGCGCGGTCACGACCGCGAGGTCCGCGGACAACCGTGCGTTGCTGCGGTGCACCACCAGGTTCGGCAGAATCGGGCCCGGCCCGTCCACCAGCCGTTTCAGCCATTCGTCGAGCTCAGCACTCGTGCTCGCGTTGTGGACCGGGAACGAGCCGCCGACCCCGCCGGCCGCGGCAGCGGCCGCCAGCTCGGGCCCGGAGACCCCGGTCATCGGGGCAGCGATCAGCGGAATCCGGAATCCGGCCGCGAACTCGGTTGTCGAGGGTCGCATCCTGTCACCTTCCATCGTCGGGCGCGGCATCGGCCGCGGCCGCACCAGCGAGCGTTGCGCGCATGCCGTGGCAGGCCCCCTCGCCGAGCAGCCGTTGCGTCAGCGCGCCCCGCCGGTCGAGGAAGATGCCGTTCACGGCATTCTGCACGCCAGTACGGTAACATTTACAGTAATGGCGAGCACAACTCGTCACGCCGATCGGCTGAACCGATCGGCGATCCGGCGCTTCCACGGCGTGAACGGCGGCATGGTGACCCCGAGCGCGTCGAGGGCATAGGGCTTGCGCAGCACCGGCTTGAGGTGGCTGAAGGTGCGTACGGAGTACTCGCCGTGATAGGCGCCCATCCCGCTCTCCCCCACCCCGCCGAAGGGTAGCCCCGGCACTCCGGCCTGCAGGAACGCCACATCCTGCCCGACGCCACCCGCTGAGGTGGCGGCGACGAAGAGCTCGTGGGTGGCCGCGGAACCAGCGAAGACGTACATCGCCAGCGGCTTCTCCCCGGCGTTGATGTGGTCCACCGCGGCCTGCGCCGAATCGACCACCACGATGGGCAGAATCGGGCCGAAGATCTCCTCGGTCAGCACCGCGCGGCCGTCCTCGTCCGATCGTGCATCCGGTGCCTGCCCGACGTGCAGGATCGTCGGGGCGAGATATCGGGTCGCGACATCGTGTTGTCCCCCGAAGGCGATCTCGCCCTCCGCCAGATAGCCGAGCAGCCGCGCGTGGTGGTGGTCGTTCACGATCCGGCCGTAGTCGGGGCTTCGCGCCGGTTCCTCGCCCCACATCCGGGTCACTTCGGCACCGATGGCGGCGGTGAGCGCGGCCACCCGATCCGGGGTGGTGAGCACATAGTCGGGGGCGATGCAGGTCTGCCCCGCGTTGGTGAACTTCGCCCAGGCGATGCGCCGGGCCGCGCCCGCCAGGTGGGCATCGTCGTCGAACCAGACCGGGCTCTTGCCGCCCAGTTCCAAGGTCACCGGCGTCAGGTGCTCGGCCGCCGCGCGCGCCACGATCCGGCCGACCCGGCCACTGCCGGTGTAGAAGATGTGGTCGAACCGCTGCCGCAGCAGTTCGGTGGTCTCGGCGACGCCGCCCTCGATCACGTACACCGCCCGCGGATCGAGATACCGGGGCAGCAGCTCGGCCAGCACGGCGGAGACGTGCGGCGCGAGCTCACTCGGTTTCACCACCGCGGTGTTGCCTGCCCCGATGGCACCGATCAGCGGCGCGAGCGTCAGCTGCAGCGGATAGTTCCACGGCGCGATCACCAGCACGACGCCGAGCGGCTCGGCGACCAGCCGAGCCCGGGCGGGTGCGATTCCGATCGGTACCGAGACCCGGCGCGGCCGCAGCCAACGCCGCAGGTGCCGCCGGGTGTGCGCGATCTCGCCGAGTACCGAACCCAGCTCGGTGAACCTCGCTTCGGTGGCTCCCTTGTGCAGATCCCGCCGCAGCGCCTCCTCGAAGCGCGCGCGGTTCTCCCCCAGCATCGCGGCCATCGCGGCGAGCTGGGCCAGCCGCCAATCGATGCCGCGGGTAGCGCCGGTGGCGAAGTACGCTCGCGCGCGCTCGACCGTCTCCACGACCCCGGCCACGCGGGCCGCGGGCGCCTCCACCACGGGGGTCATGATGCTTCCACGGGCTCCGGCCGGGCCTGCACCGGGGGATGCCCCGCGGGCAGGTTGTACTTCGCGGGACCGAGACTGTCGAGGTTCCAGCCGTGCGGGTACACGCGCTTGGCGAGGATCTCGATCCCCGCGGTGGCGCCCTCCTCCTGGTCGGCCGCCGGTGTGGACCCGAGCTTGCGCATGAGCACGTCGGACAGCGCCTTGCGCAACCGGCCCGGCCGCTTCAGCCCGCAGGCGTCGAGCTGCCGCACATCGACCTGGGCAACCAGCAACCACACCATCACCCGGCCGAGCCCCGCGGGGAAGATTCCGGGCATCCAGGCCAGGAACGCCTTGGCGACCTGCTCGTTGTACGGGTAGTAGGAGACCTTCTCGTCGAGGTACTTCTCGTAGAATTCCTCGATCTCGGCCAGCGAGTCCGGCAGCGGCTTGTGCGAGCCGAACATCCGGGCCTCCTGACTTCGCACGATCCGGATCGCCTCACGCTCGTTGTCGGTGACCCGCCGCCAGCCGAACTTGTCGGCCAGCCGGACCGGGGTGAGCGTATTGTCCGCGGCGACAGCCAGGTAATCCTCCTGGACTATGTCGTAGTGGCGGTGCATGTTGTTGACCTTCTTGGCCGCCTCCCGGCCGGGGCCCGGCCCGAAGCCGTGCTCGCCCACCACGTGATGGAACAACGCGGTGTCGATGCTGCGCTTCTCGGTGTCCTTCTCGACCTGGCGGGAGACCTCGTGCACCTTCGACATCGTCGGAGCGGCAAACGTGATCATGTTCCCGGTGATCATCTGGATCATCAGCATGTTGCCGTAGTCCAGGGTGAAGAGGTCGACGATTCGCTGCGCGTCGGTGGCGGGATCGAGCGATTCGATCTCCCGCACCCGCTGGTACCGATCCTGCTCGTGGCTCTTGCGCTTGGACATCGTTGCCCTTTCGACCATGGGGGAAGAGAGAACCGGCCGGTCGGCGTGACCCCGGTAGGAGAAATAGTACAACGTTCTATTTCTCTCGACAAGGGCAGGTCCCGGCCGCATAGAGTGTGCGCATGCACCCGGCCCGGAAGTACCCGAAGGGCGAGGCCAAACGAGAGGCGATCATCGACGCCGCTCGTGAACTCGTCGACCAGCGCGGCTGGAACGCGGTCACCATCCGCGAACTCGCGGCGAAGGTGGGGCTCGGCACCACCACCGTGACCCACCACATCGGCAGCAAGGACGAGCTGCTGATCGAGCTGCTGCGCCGTCGGGACCGCCCGCACGACCGCGACTGGGACGGCCGGGACCCCGACGAGGGACTGCGCACGATGCTGACCGGCCTGGAGGAGAACCGGCGCGTCTCCGGCTTGCGCGAACTCTACATCCGGCTGTCCGCCGAGGCCACCACACCCGAGCACACCGCGCACGAGTTCTTCGCCGACCGATTCCGGCAGCTGGAGGCGGTCGGAACGCGCGTCTTCACCGAGCTGCGCGATACGGGCCGGATCCCGCAGGATGCCGATCCGGCGACTATCGCCACCATGGTTGTCGCGCTGATCGACGGGCTGGAGCTGCAGTCGTTCTTCCGGCCGGAGATCGATGTCGTCACCCAGATCCGGGCGTTCCTCCAGCTGCTGCTCGGTACCGAAACAACCGGGCCGCAATGAGCGGACCGCCCCGGGCGATCAGGTGGTGACGATCGTGGCGCCCGCGATGCCCAGCGCGCCGTAGAGCAGCGCGAACCCCGCCGCCGGTGTTCACCGGCAGCGAGCCCGTGATCTCGGTGGCGCCCGGATGGCGTCCGGCTTCGCGACCTGCCAGCTGCCGCCGGGCGCGAACCGCAGGTCCTTCCACTCCAGCCCGGCATCGGCCGGCGCGACCAGGGTCCCGGTGCGCGACAGGGTGATCCGTTCGACCGCGGGGCGGCTGTACCTCGGGCACGGCTCCTGCGAGCGTCATGGATTCCAGTTGTCGACGGGACACGCGTCCGGAGCGGCGGTCGAGGTCAGGAGGCGGCCACCGCACACACCGCCATTACGAGGCCGACATCGGCACAGCGCCCTGCGACGCGGGACTGGCCGGGGCCTACCGGAAACCAATGCAGTTGTTCATACTGTAACCGCGGTAGCACGCTGTTCTATTTCTGTGGATCGCGCACCGCGCCCGAGCCAGTTCGCATCCGGGAAGGAAGTTCCAGAGTTGCCGACCATCTCATCGAACGAAGAGAACATACTCGAGGACGCCCCCGACGATGTCGCATTCATCGCTCGTAAATGCTGCGAGCTGGTGACGTGTGCCGTCGATGGTGACGACGTGGCACGCCAGGTCGCCCACCTCGGAGCGGCAGCGGCGGCCGATGTCCAGAGCGGGGTGCCGATCAGCAAGATCCACTACGCCGTACGGGACGGTCTCGCTCGTGGCCTCGAGCAGCTCGCCGCCCCCCGCCTGCGCCGGGCCGTCCAATCGGGTTCGCAGACAGTGCAACTCGATGACTTCCGAGATTTCGTCGATGGGGTCAACCGTGCCGTGGACATCTTGTCGACGGTGACGACCGACATCACCACCGACTATCTCCGGGAGTTCTGCGACGCCATCGATGAGCACCAGGTCGCGATTCGCACCGCCACTTCGGCCCTGGTCAGCGGAACCCTCACCTCGGCGATGGCCAGGGAATGCGGGATCGAGATCGCCGAGAGCTACATGGTCATCGCGGTCGAATTCTCGCTGGCGGGCCGCCACCGCGGTTCCGCGACACTACCGGCGACGTCCGCTCGGCCCGCGCTCCGGCGAATCCGAGCCCGGCTCGCGTCCCGCTACGGCGCCGACGCACTGTCCTGGCTCAGCGCACACGGCGGCACCGTCCTGCTACCCACAGACTTCGTCGACGGATTCGACGACCTCGACGAACTCGCGGCGGAGCTGGCCGCGACCGTCCGGGGCCCGGTCGCGGCGGTTGCCCTGCAGGCCGAGTGCCACATGGTCGCCGTCGCCACCGAACAGGTTCATCAGCTTCTCGATACGATCACGGTCCTCGGCTACCCGAGACGGCTCTATCGTTTCGAGGAGATGAGCCTCGAATATCAGCTCACCCGGCCGGGGCCCGCACGGGATACCCTCGCCGCGCTGCTCGAGCCGATCGATCCGTACCCGGAGCTGGTGGAGACCCTGCGGGTCCACTTCGCCAACGATGGCAACCGCAAGCAGACCGCTCGCGAGTTGTTCGTGCACCCCAACACCGTCGACCACCGGATCAAACGCATCACTCGCCTGACCGGAGTCGACCCGTCGAGCGTGGCCGGAGTGTGGCGGTACCGCTCGGCGTTCCTGGCCCGTGAGTACAGCGAAGGCCGCCGCCCGGCCACTGCGGGCGCTATCGGTGCATGGGAAGGCCGAGCACGTGTTCGGCGAGGTAATTGAGCGCGAACTCGGTGCTGACCGGCCCGGACCGGGACAACCGGGCGTCGAGGTAGTGGTCGAGCCAACCGTTGCGCTCGTTCCACGCCTCGGCACCGAGCACCTGCACGGCATGATCGGCGCAGTCGAAAGCGAGCTCCGAGGCCAGGACCTTCGCGGCGTTGGCCTCGGCGGCGACGTCGTTGCCCGCAGCGGTGTCGCACCGGGCCGCGGCCTGCCACACCAGCAGACGTACGGCAGTCGCGCGAGCGTGCAGGCGAGCCAGCGGATGCGCGATCGACTGATGCGCGCCGATCGGGATACTCCCGGTGACGACCCGCGATTTCGCGTGCGCGACAGCGCGTTCGAGTGCGTAGGACGCCGAACCCGCACAGAGCGCGGCGGTCAGGATGCGCTCGACGGCGGCGAAGCTCCACAGCACCCGCATCCCCTGCCCCGGCACCCCGACGACCGCCTCGGCCGGAACCACCACGTCCTCGAAGTCGAGCTGGTACTGGCGCACCCCCTCCCGGAACCGCATCGGGACCTCGGTGACGGTCACCCCGGTCGACCGCGGATCGACCAGCACGGCGGTGTGGCCACCGCCGGTCCGGCCGAGGACGAGCACTCGCTCGGCGAGATCGACGCCGGAGCTGATCCGTTTGCGGCCCGATACGGTGAAGACATCGCCCTGCGCCCGGATTTCGGTCCGCACACCGAACAGGTTGTGCCCGGACTCCGGCTCGGTCGCCGCCATGGCGAGGTGCACCGCCCCGGAGGCGACACCGGGTAACCAGGCCGCGCGCGCGGCCTCCGGCCCCGCCTGGTCGATCGCGCGGGCGATGGCGATCGACAGCACCGGCATCCACAGCACGATCCCCTGCTCGGCGAAAGCCTCGAGCACGAGCGCGGTGCCGAGCAACCCCGCCTCGCGCTGCCCGTCGAACGCGGCATCCAGGCAGCCGGTTTCGCAGAAGGCCCGCCACACGTCGGGGCGAACGGCGCCGTGCTCGACGGTATACCCGCGGATCGCGACGGCGTCCGCCGCGAACCGCGCCGCCGCCTCGGCCGCCCGGGCCCGGACGGCCCGGTACCGCGGGCCGAGCTCGATCGGCGGGGCCTCGACGGTGGAAGACGTCATGACTGCTCCTGATGGGTGCGACGGCGCGACAACCCGAACAGAGTAACACTCCGGAGTATCACTCTGTCCAGGTCCGCCGAGTCCGCGGCTAGCGCGGATCTGGCAGCGCGGCCTCGGTTTCGCCCTCGGCGATCACCCCGCCACCCTCGTCGAGCAGCTGAATCCGGACCCGGCCGCGGACAGCCGCGGCGGCGGGCCGTGGCGGCGCCGGGCTTCCGGACAGCCCCGCGACCGCGGCGTCCACAAGGTCGTCGAGGTGTGTCAGCACGGAGCCGGGCAGCTGCCCCGCCAGCCACTGCTGAGCGAGTGCGTGGGCGGGCCCGGTCACGATCGCTACGATCACGGCCATCGGCAGATCGCGCACCGCACCACGCGACACGAACGGCGCCAGCCACGCGCGGTAGGCCGCCGCGATCTCCTGGTTCATCGCCCGCAGCCGCGCACCCGGCTCGGAGGCCCAGTCCAATCGGCCCTGCGCATACACGAATCGAGCCCGGGCAGGATCGGACTCGACCCAGCCCAGCTGCCGCGAGATCACCCCGGCAACTCCAGCTGCCACCGTCGCCGGTCGCGCCGACAGCACGCTCCGATACTCGGCGTGCACCGCGCTCATCGAGTCCACGTACAGCGCGCCCGCGATCGCCTCCTTGCTGCCGAAGTGGTGGAACAGCGCACCGTTCGACACTCCGCTGCGTTCCCGGATCCGGGCGATCGAAGTCCGCTCGTACCCGTCTTCGGCGAAGCACTCCAGGGCGGCGTGCAGAACCCGATCACGAACGTTCATACCGCGACAGAGTAGCGCTCCGGAGCGTGCCGCCCCGATAATCAGCGCGGTGCGGGCGACGTGTCCGATACCGAACTCAGGAATTCCTGCCAACCGCACGGCAGTCCGCAGGTTCGGAACAGGATTCGCTCCGTGTAGCTCCTCGAATAGATCCTGACGGTCTCCGACGCCTGCACCGCATAACCGCACCGCGGGCATTTCGCGAAGTGTTCCAGCACGTCCCGGGTGCTGGTACCGATCAGGTCGCCGTAGTCGGAGGGATCGGCAACCGCCCGCGGCCTCGACTTCGGCGCGCCTCGGCTTGGAACGTCGTCGCTTTCCGGCGGGTTCACTCCCCCGGCCCGTAGTGCCAGTTTCATACTGTCGACATTACAGTAAGGATTGCCGGTGCGCTGCTGGAATTGTTCGGCCGGATTCGAGAAGTTATGGCGGGAACGTCGCTGTTACCGGTGCGTGGGGCCGCAGTTCTGCCAGCGGGGATTGATTCCACCGAGGAGCGGCTGCTCACCGACGGTGGCGATCGGCGGCCCTCCGGCGATCCCGCCGTCGCAGTCCGCGACCAGCGCCGGCGCCGGACCGACATCGACGGGATCGGCGCCGACCAGGGCGGGAGCGATCGGTGTGCCGTCGGACCAGTCACCCACCGTCGAGAGGTCGAGATCGCAGCCGATGCGGCCGATGGCACAGCCTTCGAGCTGATCGGCGTACCGGTACAGCAGGAAGTCGTAGGTGTCTTCCCCGGCCGGGCCGAAGGAGGCCGGTGTGGTGTGGTCGGAAGCCAGCGCCGGTTGCCCGTGCGCGTCCGCCCGCACGGTGATGTGCCACTTCTGATCGGCCGGGACCGTGAGCGATCGGAAGATATCGATGCCGAGCCGGGCATCGGCGGCATTGTCCTGGTCGAAGGCGATGGTCATCGCCCTGGTGTTCGCCGGTACCTCGACCTGGCCGGTTCCGACCAGCTGGGAGTAGGCCTGCGCCACCATCGAGATCCACAATCCACGGCTTCCCCAGCCGCGGGCACCGGCCTGCTGGGCCAGGTACGGGACCATCCCGCCACCGAAGGAGTGCCCCCAGAAGCCGATTCGCGACGTGTCGGCCCTGGTCGTCGCCAGCGCGGCGACCACACCCGCGTCGAAGCGCCGATAGCTGTCCTCGAACTGCTGGACGGTGGTACCCAGCGGATAGGTCGGGTACAGCACCACATTTCCGGCGCGCACCAGGTGCTGGATCAGTCCGAGGTAGGCCCCTGGGTCGCTGGCGGAGAAGCCGTGCGCGATCACGACGGCCGGACGTGCCGCGCTCTCACATCGGCCTCCGGTCAACGGCGCCTCGGCGGCGCCGGTCGGTTCGTAGACGAAGATCGGTTGCGCGGGCATCTCCGGGTTCGGCAGCTGCCGAACCGCCACCGCGCACGGCTCGTCCGCCACCTGCATTCGATCCCGGGCGGGAGGCGATGCCGGGGCGGCGGGGGACGCCGGATCGGCGTGCGCCTGCGCCTGGGTTCCCAGCATCAGCACGATGCCCACCACCGCGTACAACCAGCGGGACCGCCGTCGCGTTATCGGCATGACCGACCTCCACTATCGAGCCTCGAATACAGGCGAATGTCAGGAATCGAAAAGGAAACCGGCAAGCCGACCGGCTCCGGAATGATCGGCCAATCCGGTGAGGTACTGCCCGATGTAGACCCGCCACAGTGCCGTTGCCCGCAGATGCCGCCGGCCGAGGTCGATGTCCTCGAGGGCGTACGCCGCAACGGAGGCCCGCGCGTTGGCTTCGTTCTGCTGCACGGCGTAGTAGCCGTTTCGCACGAGCTTCCGGTACGAATCGGCATCCCAGCGGCGCACACTCAGGAGTGGCAGGGACCAGAGTCCGCGGCTGAGATCGGACAGTTCCCGCTGGACTCGAAGCAGGCCGGGCTCGGCCTCGTATTCCGCCCGGGCGCGGGCCGCCGGAACGCTGCCCGGCACAGTGGCCCGCTCGAACTCCGCGCGCGCCAGCTCGACATAGCTCTCCGCGTCGGCCCCGTACCGGATGCCGAGAAGGACAGCGGGGTCGTAGTCGAATTCGACACCCGGGTCCACCCCATCGGGTCTATTGGTCCGCATGATCAGGTCGAGATAGCCCGCGTCGTAGCCGAGCATGCCGAAGTTGTTGTCGAAGAACAGCCGGCCGTCGCCGCGCATCGAGTACCGGGTCCGCTCCATGACCTCGTCCGGCGTCCCGATCGTTGCCGTGCGAATCGAGGCACCGGCATCGTCGTAGTGTGCGCTGACGAGCCGATCGGGCAACAGCAGCCCTGGAATCGGGAGCCCGGTCGCGGGATTCTCCGGGTCACCGAACGCTTGCGTTTCGGCGAATATCCAATCACCCAGAAAGAAGCCGCACAGATGGGCTAGCCCCACCATCTTCCCGAAATCTCCCGGGTCCGCGGGGTCGAGTCGCAGCCCCGCCGGGCCCGGCGACGATCCGTAGGCGATCCCTGTCAAGCGGGAGGGAAGCCACCACAGCAGGAAATCCTCGACATCGGCTTCGGCTCCGCTCGTGCGTGCATACTCACGGGCGAAAAGGTCGAGAAGAGCCTGATCGAATGTCGCGCCATACCGCGTGCCGAGTTCCTCGGGGAAGGGGAATGCGGTCAGCCGCACCCCGGAAACGTTGTGCCCCGGAGGAACGGAATTCGCTACGCCGGGGCTACAGATCGCCGTGCTGGTGAGCAGGACAACGCTCATCAGCCCCGCGACGAGGAGCGCGAGCCGTACGCCGGTCGCCTCCGTCCCCGCTCCGTCCATCGCGAGCACCTTCGGTCGCCGCCTGTGTCGCATGTCATACAGTTGACCATACGGTAATGCTGACCACAATAACTCCGCGTCGTGCCGCCTACCCACGCCGACGACCTGAACCACCAGTGACCTCGGCAGACAGCGGCCTCTATCGACAGTGGGTTGGCGCGTAGGGTCCGCCCGATGTGGTCGCGGCCGGTGACCGCGCGCATGCTCGCCATGGCGGCGGGCCCGGGCTCGCTGCCGGGCGAGAGGCTGCCGATCACAATGGCGAGCAGAGCCGGTGCGATCTCGGTCGCCCGCAGCGCGGCCTCAGCTGAGCCGTTCGATGATGAGCGCCATGCCCTGGCCGCCGCCGACGCACATGGTCTCCAGACCGAACTGCTTGTCGTGGGTCTGCAGGTTGTTGATCAGCGTGGTGGCGATCCGGGCGCCGGTCGAGCCGAACGGGTGGCCGAGCGCGATGGCGCCGCCGGAGACGTTCAGCCGGTCCTCGTCGATCTTCAGCTCGCGCGCGGAGCCGAGGACCTGGACGGCGAAGGCCTCGTTGATCTCGACCAGGTCGATGTCGTCGATGGTCTTGCCCGCCAGCGCCAGCGCCCGCTTGACCGCCTCGATCGGGCCCAGGCCCATGATCTCGGGCGAGAGCCCGGAGACGCCGGTGGAGACGATCCGGGCCAGCGGGGTGAGCCCCAGCTCCTTGGCCTTGGTGTCGCTCATGATCACCAGGGCCGCGGCGCCGTCGTTGAGCGGGCAGCAGTTGCCCGCGGTGACGGTGCCGTCGGGACGGAAGACCGGCTTGAGGCCGGAGACCGCCTCGTAGGTGACGCCGGCGCGCGGGCCGTCGTCCTTGGTCACCACGGTGCCGTCGGGCAGGGTGACCGGGGTGATCTCGCGCTCGAAGAAGCCCGCGGCGATGGCGGCCTCGGCGCGGTTCTGCGAGCGCACGCCCCAGCGGTCCTGCTCCTCGCGAGTGATCCCGGTGGAGGTGGCGACGTTCTCCGCGGTCTGGCCCATGGCGATGTAGACGTCGGGGATCAGCCCGTCCTGGCGCGGGTCGTGCCAGATCCCGGAGCCGCCCTCGGCGGTCTTGGCGGTGCGGGCCTGGGCCTCGGCGAAGACCCCGTTCTGGGTGTTGGGCCAGGAATCGGCGGAGCCGTTCACGTACCGGGAGACGGTCTCCACGCCCGCGGAGATGAACACATCGCCCTCGCCTGCCTTGATGGCGTGGAACGCCATCCGGGTGGACTGCAGCGAGGAGGCGCAGTAGCGGTGCACGGTGGTGCCGGGCAGGGTGTCGTAGCCCAGCTGGACCGCGACCACGCGGCCGATATTGAAGCCCTGCTCGCCGCCGGGGGAGCCGCAGCCGACGATCAGGTCGTCGATCGTGGCCGGGTCGAGGGCGGGCACCTTGTCGAGCGCGGCGCGCACGACCTGGGTCGTGAGATCGTCCGGCCGCAGCTCCGCCAGCGAGCCCTTGCGGGCCCGGCCGATCGGGGAGCGCGCGGTCGAAACGATGACGGCCTCTGGCATGAGGACTCCTCTCGACACCGGCCCCGGCCCCGGCGTTCGGTTGCGGTTCTTCGGACAACAATCACCGCCGCGGAATCCGGTCGGGCGGCTCGGTCTCGGACACCACGCTGGCCGACATGGTCCAGCCGCACGGCAACCCGCAGGTGTGGAACAGGATTCGTTCCGTCTGCAGCGTGGAATAGGTCACGAGGTGACCGAGACCAGGTGCCCGAGGTACCGGCCGGGACCTCGCGCACCGCGCCGAGACTCCCCCGGCGCGTACCCCGACGGCACGACCCGCTCCATACTGTCGACTATACAGTAATAGCGTCTGCCGGTGCCGGGGTCAGCGTCCGGGCATAGTGAAGATCGTGCTGGTCTCGATCGTCCGCACGTCGACCAGGGCCCCGTCCTCCTCGGCCTTGCCGACGAGCGCCGTGTCGGCGCAGATATTCGGCACGACGGCGACGGGATGCTCGGCCGCCGCCTCGAGATCGTCGCGGAACTTCTCCCCCATCGCGCTGAACGGTTCTGCCCGCGCGGGAAGTACACCGCATAGATCCAGGACTTGCCGTCCTTCCTGCACAGGCCGTCGCGTCCCCTGTCCTTCCCGCCCTGCGGGTGTGACGGGTCGATGTCCTCGGAGCCCTCAGCAAGCTGTGCAGGGTCTCCTCTACACGGTCATGCATTCTTTCTACGGCCCCTGTTGAGCGGACCGACCACCCCGGGGGATTCCCGCTGACCATCCGTCACCGACAGCGAACCCGCTGCTTTTCGGTGAGCAAGATGTCGTAAAACTGGCCACTTTTACGAGCCGGGGGCGGCCGGGCCCTCGCACCCACGAGCTCGGCTGGTGCGTGCGGAACAGTGCGAACTCGCGCCGCGGCGGCGTGCGTGTCGTGGAGCCGAAGACGGCGCGGCAGGGCGGTCCGATCGCTGTCGCCCGGACGACAATCACCACCGTGACCGTCCCGGGACATCCGGATGCACTAGGTGTGACCGGTCGATGTGACGCACACCACCAGGGGGCGAAGGGGGGTGGGTCAGCAGTGCCGGAGAGCGCTCGGAGGTCCGCGCAGGGCAGCGGTTGGTGCGGGGCCCGAGGGTCAGTTCGAGATCTGGCCGGCGCGGCGCAGTTCGTCGTAGAGCTGGCGGGCGGCGCGGATGGTGGCAGTGCTTTCGTTGTCGCCGCGCACCAGCTGCCCGGCGCGGGCACGGTCGCGCAGGGCGCGCAAGACCTCTTGGGTCGCGCGGGGGTCGGCGAGCACCTGGTGCACCGCGGCGACGCGGGTCAGCTCGATCGGCAGGGTCGGCTCGGCCTCGGGATCGGCGCGGGCGGCCCGCTCGGCGAGGGTCTCGCCGAGCTCGCCGTGGGCGAGGTCGGCGTAAAGGTGGGCAAGCTGGGTGATCTCGTAGGCGATGTGGCGACGCAGCCGGGTTCCGGCGCGGTCGGTGCGTCTGAAGGTACCGTTCTGCAGCCCGCGCACCGCCGCGGTGACGATCGCGTCGAGCAGGTGCGGGGTGCGCAGCGTCGCGGCCACGATCTCGTCCGGGGTCATCGGGCGTACCCGCTCGGTGACGACCGTGCGCCGGATCTCGTGTACGCGAACCGCGGTGTCGCGGTGCGCGGCGGCCTGGCGCTCATCGGAGGCGCGGCGGCGGCACCGGTCCGAGCACCAGCGCCGCGGCCGCCCGCGCCGCACGAGCGGGACGTGGTCACCGCAGCGAGGGCACGACTGCCAGGTTTGGTCCATGCTTCCAACGCTACGGACCGGCAGCGGCGCCGCCGCAACGGTGAGGAGGACATTGCCGTCCCGGTGAGCGTCCGGGGCAGGATGTCGCCACGGCGGCACCGCTGCGTATCCGATCGGCCCGGTGCGAGTTGCTTCCCGTCGCTCGCTCCGTGCCGGAGCCGACGCTGCCGCCGCGGCGCGCCCGCCCGGGCAGGTGGACAGGGCGATGTCACCGCGGTGCCCGCGGCGACCGAACTCCCGGATGCCACGGGTTCCGTGGATCGCGACCTGTCGCATTTCCGCCATAAGACGAGGTACCCGCGCTGCTGAACCGGCCACCGGAGCTCTCGCCCTGGCACGACCCCCTCCCGCTCGGCGCGACCCAAGCCGTCCAACAAGTCAATCCCGGTGATGTGGACCATCCCACCTGGTGGGTTCTCTACGGCAACGCCGATCCCGCAACCGAGATCACCGTGACCGTGGACGGTCTCAACGAAGCTCCCATCGTGCAACGGGTCGGCTTGATCTGGGTGTGTGAATGGGTCAGCCACCCCACCACCGCTCGCGTCCACCGCAGCGACAGGCCACACCCGGACTCGATGAGATTCAGCCGCCCCATGTTTCTCCCGCCGGCGCCTCACCCGCGATATGCGAACTGAGATCGTCCATCCCCGCACCGCCGAGGGCCGGCTCGGGCGAGTGCGCGCCGGTCCTGGTGGTGAGCACGGTCGCGCCGACCTCGCCCTGTCGGCTGTGCGGTGCGCTGGAGAACAGGCCCTGCGCGACGGGCCCCGGACCCCGCGCGAGGTCCTCGCCGTGCTCGACGCCGTCGTGGCCGGGCTGGGCGCGCGCGGAGTCCACACCGTCCGGGACGGGACCGCGGCGCCGGTGCCGCGGACCCCGGCCACCCCGCGGTGGGTGGGACAGGCCAGACCCCTGGCTGTGACCGCCGACGTGGGCCGGGGCTAGGGGTTAGTGATCGATCAACCGGTGCTCACCCCGCTCCTGCCGATGCTCGGCCGCTGTGACACCGACGGCGCCGAGGCCGTGGTGGACCTGGTGCTGGCTGTCAACCGCGGCGTATACGGCGACATCTTCGCTGCACGCTGACCTACGCCGCGCGCAGGCTGGCCAGCGAGACCGTACGGCCGCGGGTTCTCGGCGCCGGTAAGGGGTGGGGCCGTCGCGGCGAGGAACGATCGCGTGAGCGATACGGCTCACCGCGCCGGCCTCACCCGGTACCGCGATCGACGCGGCCGGCTTCCCGACTCGGCCGTGCCGCTGCGAACCATACGGCGATAGCGCTGCAATAGCGGGTGGAGGACAGCGCGGTGTCATCCCGATGCCCCCGCCTCCTCGCCCTCTCCGCCACTGGCGGGGCGGGGCGAGGTGTGGCCCGCTCCCCCACCGCTGCCCACCGTCGGTGGACCCGCTCGTCAAACCTCATCGGCTGGCGATACTCCTCACGGCAGAAACCGGAAATGACCGGCGGCCGGTCACCGATTTCTGAAGTGAAACAATCCCGAGTCGACACAGGGAAGGACATGACGAGGCAGGTGCATCATCAGCACGAGAACACTGCCGCGAACGCGGCGGCGCCGGTGTGTGTCGGCCGCTTCGGATACCGCCCCGGCTCCCAGACGATGTGGTGGTCGAGGCAGTCCACCGCGTTGCACGGAGTGCACGCGCCGGTGGACCCCGCCGATGGGCAGATGAGTGTGGCCTCGCTGCTGGCCCGGACCCGCCCGTGTGATCGGGGACCGCTGGCCGAGGCGCTGGCCGGTGGGGGCGGGTTCTGCCTGCGGGTGCGCCTGCCCGACGGCGCCGGAACCGAACGGACCCTGATCCTGCTCGCCGACCCAACCAACGACGACAGCGACAGACCCGACACCGAGATCGAGGGGATCTACCTCGATCTCACCCCTACTCTGCACGCCCGAACCAAGGCGCTGGTCGATGAGGCACTGCCGCGGATGGTCGCGGCCGGGGCGGCGGTCGAGCAGGCCGTGGGAATGCTGCGGCTGGTCTACGCCATCCCGGCGGCCAAGGCCCGCGAGATCCTCGCTTGGCGGGCCGAGGAGACCGGCGTGCCGGTGTCCGACTTCGCCGCGCGGCTGTGCGCCGCGGTCACAGGCGACGGACTCGCGGCACCAACGCCGGTCCGATCCCGGGTCGACGATCTGCTGCTGCGCGCACACGACCGCATCGACGCGGGCTGAACCTTCCGCGCGAGCACTGACGAATCGAATCGCGAGGCGGAACCGCCTCGTATCCGTAGACAAGCCCCACCTCCAGCGGAACCCAGGTGGCGCGTCGGGCCGGCGTCTTCCGGCAGGAGCGGTAGGTCAGGGGCATCGGCTGTCCGCCGCCGGAATGTGTCGGTGCCCTGATGTAGATTGCCGCCCCGCCCGTATTGTCGAACACATGTTCGACACCGCGCGGTTCGCCGGCGACCCCGTACCAGGACCCGACGGCACCGCGCGGACGCCGCAACTCGATGCGCTGCGCGAGGCGGGGGTTGACGCCGAGGTGGGCGGCGAAGTCGATCAGGCTCATCCGGCGCGCGCTGCGCAGTGCGCGCGCTTCGGTGCCGGTCCATTCCCGGACCACGATGGTCATCGCGGGCGCGTCCCCCTTTTCGCGTGCTCCGGATCTTGGGCTCAGTGTCGACGGCGGCCGTGTGGGTGGTCAAATGCGTTGTGCAGGAATCGCTTCGTACTCGGTGCGGAGCTGGTCGATCAGCGGGTGATGGTCGGGGAGTTCGACGTCGTCGATGCGGCTGATCGCACGGACGCCGACCGCGGCGTTGGTGGCGACCGCGGCGTCGATGGCGGGCAGTTCGGCCAGGGTGATCGGTTTGGTGATGACGTCGTCGCCGAGGGTCTGGCTGAGCAGCCGCATGGTGATCCCGGCCAACACCTCGGCCTGTGGCCAGATCAGCCGGCCGCCGGTGATGACGCCGATGTTGGAGGTCGCGATCTTGGTGATGGTGCCGTCGGGGTTGGTGAACAGCACGTCGTCGGCGCCGTCCTGCTGAGCGAGGCGGCGTTGGTGCAGGGCACCGAACAGGCCGATGTGCTTGGTGTGGGGCAGGTCGCGGCTGTAGACCGCGGACCGCAGCGACAGCGGCCTGGAGGGCAGCTCGGGCGCGGCCCGCCAGCTGATCAGAGGTTGAGGGGCGGCGGTGTCTCCGGGCCGGCCCAGGGGCAGGTCCGGATCGAAGAGGGTGACGCGGACTATGACGGGGGCGCCGTTCTCGGGCAGGACGCGGCGGATCAGCGCGCGCAGGTGGCCGGTATCGAGGTCGGTGCCGAAGACGGTCCGGCAGTCCCGGGTGAGGCGGTCCAGGTGCTGGCTGAGCCCCCGCACCGCGCCGTGTTCGACGCGCATGGAGGTGAAGTGGCCGTAGCCGACCAAACCCAGTGCCGCGAGCTGGTACTGAGTGATCGGGTCCCCGTTGAGTTCCACCCGGCCAGTTTCGCACCCTCAGCATCGATCGACGGTGGGGCCCGGTGCGCAATGTCGGTGGGCGACGACTCCGAATGGTTCGTGAACTACGCTGACGAAGTCGGTCCTGTGCTGGAGGCAAACGACGTGGCGCGGCTGGTCGAGTTCATCGTCAACCAACCGGCGCACGTCTTACCTCAGCGAGGCGTTGCTACGTCGAGCAGCGCAAGCAGGCCGCTCACCCGTGAGTTCCATGTCCAGGGAGCACGCCGTGGCGCACGCCCCGCACACTGCCATCGACGACCTGCGCGCCGATCTCGCCGCGATCTGCGCGGTCGTCGATCTCGATCCCCGCGGCGCGATCCTGATCAAATACACCAACAACGCTGTTTGGCAACTCGCCACCGCACCCATGGTCGTGCGCATCGGAATGGGCGCAGTGGGGCGCTTCCGCGCCCCTCGCGTCACCGCTATCGCCCGCTGGCTCACCGACCACGACGCACCGATCCCGCACCTCGTGCCGGGCATCGACCAGCCGATCCTCACCGCCGACACCGCGGCGACGATCTGGCAGACCCTCGCCAGGCCCGAACGTGCCTGGGAACCAACAGATCTCGCCGAGCCGCTACGCACGCTCCACGCCCTCGACGCCGGCACCGCACCCGATCAGCTCCCGCGATGGAACCCCTTCGACGCAGCGGCCCGACGACTCGGCGACGCCGACCCCGCGCTCCCGGCAGACGACCTCGACTGGCTCCGTGAACAATGGGCCACCGTCGAAGCCCGCTACCGCCGCCTCCCGGCGCTGCCCCGCGGCGTCGTCCATGGCGACGCGCACACCGGGAATCTGCTGCGAGACCACGATGGCCGCGTGGTGCTGTGCGACCTCGACAGCGCCGGACACGGCCCTCTGGCCTGGGATCTGGCCACCAACGCCGTCGACGCGCGGCGCTTCGGCCGCCCCGACGACCACACGCGCCTCGCCCACGCCTACGGCCAGGACATCACCACCAGCCCCGCATGGCCGGTACTGCGCCGCATCCGCGAGCTGATCCTGGTCACCAGCGTCATCCCCGACCTCACCAGCCGACCCGGCGTCGCCACCGAGCATGCCCGGCGTCTGCGCGCCCTCCGCACCCACGACAGCATCGTCTGGCAGCCCTACAACTGATTGTCGCGATAATGTGCAGCACGCCAGCGCCGCCCGCGCCGCGCGGCAGATGCGCTGGGTCATCGACGCCGGCCCCGACGTGGTGGTCCTGACCGAGGTCTCGGCCGGACCCGGCGGCGAGGCCGCCGCGCACGCCCTGTCGGTCGCGGGGTACACCGTGCACCTGCCCCCGGCCCCCGACCGGTATCGGGTACTGCTGGGTGCCCGCTCGGCGACGATCGACCCGGTCGAGTTCGCGGGCGTCGCCGCGCACCGAGGCGTCGCGGCGACAGTGAAACTGCCCGCCGGGCAGGCATCGGTCCTGGGACTGTATGTGCCCTCGCGCGGCCCGAAAACCGAACGCAACATCGCCAAGCGCGCCTTCCAGGACGCGGTCACCGCCGCCCTGCCGCACTGGAACGCGGCCAGGCCACCCGAGACCCCCGCGGTCGTGCTGGGCGATCTCAACGTCGTCGAGCCCGGCCACGTCCCGCACTACGCGGTGTACGGCGGCTGGGAGTACGACTTCTACCGCGCCTTCGACCGCAACGATCACCTCGACGCCTTCCGGCTGCGCCACCCCGGCGCCGTCGAGCACTCCTGGTTCGGTCGTGCCCGCTCCGATGGCCACCGCAACGGCTACCGCTTCGACCACGCCTTCATCGACCGCGCCCACCGCGACGACGTGACCGGATGTCACTACGACCACGCACCACGGCTGACGAGCTTGAGCGACCACTCGGCCCTGTGGCTGGAGTTGCGCGTATGACTCAGTGTCCGTGACCGACTGAGTCCCTTCCCCGGCACCGCCCCGAGCGCCCGACATCCCTGGTCGGCACGCGCCGCGGGTCCGCGCTGCCGCGATCCCGATCCCTGAACGAACGGCCCCAGTGATGCTCGAGCACCCCCACCACACACGAATCCTCGAACTGGCCCACCGCCTCGACATCGACCACACCGCCCTGGCCCGGGTCCTGGCCGCCCACCCGCCCGAACAACCCGGCCCGTTGACCCGAGCGCTGAGCACGGTGTTCCCCGGCGCTGTGGTGCTCACCGGCACGCTGCAACATCGGCTTCTCCCCGCCGAAGACCCCGACCGCCCCGCATCCGAGCGGTGGCTGGCGGCCGAATTATCCGGCGCCGCACTGCGCCAGCGTGACTGGCCCGCGTGGGCGCGGGGATCGATCGGCTTCACCGACCCGAGCGCCTGGTGCAGTCACGCCCGGATCGACGCCGCAGCCCTGCACCGGCTCACCAGCCCGAACGTGCTGCTGGCCGCGCTGTATCACCCCGACCACTTCCCACTGCCGCGGTTCCCCCTGGCCATCAGCGACCTCGCCCGCGCGGTCCGCTCGAATCTGAGCGGCACCGTCACCCTGATGGACATGCAGCTGGGAACCCGCCTCGACGACATCCTCGACACCGTCGAAGCCGAACGGCCCGACATCCTCGGCGTCTCGGCCACCTTCGGCCAGCACGACCTGCTGACCACCCTGCTCGACACGGTCGCCGCCGCGCACCACCGGCCCATGGTGGTGGCCGGCGGAAGCCTCGTCGCACGCAACGAACAGCTGCTGTTGCGCGACTACCCGTGGCTGCTCATCGCCCGGGGCGCGGGCGAACCCACCCTCGCCGATCTGGTCGCGCACTGGCACGGCGACCTGGACCGCGACCAGATCCGCGGCATCGGCTACACCGGCGCCGCGCGCGGCGAAGCCACGCACACGATCGGCCGATTCCGCCGCACCGCCACCGTCGCCAACCGCGCCCAGACCGACTACTTCCCCGAACTCGACCTGCTCGATGCCACCTTCACCCACCGCGGCGTCGCTCAACTGGAATCCTCACGCGGCTGCACCAACTTCTGCTCGTTCTGCCCACGCGGCCACAAAGGACAATGGTCGGGCATCGCCGCCACCGAACTGCCCGAGATCGTCGCGGCCATCGGCGAGGTCTTCGACCGGCACCCCCAGGTCTCACGCACCCTGTACCTGGTCGACGAGGAATTCATCGGCAGAGGCCCAGACGCCGCGACCCGAGCGGTCGCGGTCGCCGAGGTCCTGCACACCGCCAGGTTGCGGTGGGAGACCTCCTGCCGGGTCGACCAGGTCACCGACCCGGCCCGCGACCGTGCCTGGCACCTCGACCGCGCCCGGATGTGGCGTGCGCTGCGCGCGCGGGGCCTGCGCCGCTGCCTGTTCGGCATCGAGTCCGGGGTCACCTCGATCCTGGCCCGGTTCAACAAGCAGACCGTGGCCGAGCAGAACGCGCTCGCCATCCGGACCCTGTCGGCGCTCGGGATCGCGACGCGGTTCACCTACATCACCTTCGACCACCTCATGACCGCCGAGGAACTACGAGCCACCCGGGACTTCCTCGCCCGCACCGACCTGCTGCTCGCACCTGATCCCGACCTTGCTGTCGAGGACATCGTCGACGGCGTCCACGACCAACGATTCCTCGCCCGCCACGCCACCGGAGCCCCGTTCTACACCGCCGTGTCCTACATGCTGGTGTCCATGGAATGCCTCATCGGCGCCGCCTACACCAAACAGGTCCACGCCGCCGGGCGGGCCGGCGAGGTCCGGCCCTCGATGGGACGGCTCGACGCCGAGTTCGCCGACTGGCGCATCGGCGTCTGCTCACACCACGCCCAACTGTGGGTCGACCACAACTTCGCCCTCGACTACACCCTCAAATCGCTGGAGAAAGTACTCGACGGCGCGACCCGGCACCACCTCCGCGCCGCCCGCACCGTCCTCAAGGATGCCGCGTTCACGCTGCTCGACGACATGATCGAACTCATCGACCGATACGACAGCGACCATCGTGAAAGCGCCGCGATGGGCACCGCCCTGATCGCGGCGATGCACACCAGACGGGAAGCACTGCGCGAGACCCTCGCCGCCGCCGTCTGCTCGCTGACTCCAGCACTCACCGCCTCCGACGCCGAACTGCTACGCACCGAACACCGCCGCTGGAACACCGAACGAGCCTGGACGCCGATCAACGCCGCCGACCCGTGCGGAACCTGAGCGCCGGTCCGCGCCGCGGGCGAATCAGAGGGAGGCCGGTTCCGGGATCGGCACCCAGTCGAACTCCGGACAGAACCGGGCGTAGGTGACCAGCTTCCACGCCGCGTAGTCCTCCAGACGCTCCGCCGCCCGCAACCGGTGCTTGACCCAGGTGTGCGCGATACGCTCCCGCTCGCTCATATGCCGGGCGATGTCATCGAGCATCCGCCCCGCGATGGCGAAGTCCTGCTCGGTTTGCACGCTCAGGTCCACCTCGACCTCGTCCACCTCGAACACGAACACCAGCCGCGTGCTCCGGCTGCTCGTGAACCGCTCGCCCTTGAACCGGGCGTGGTCGGCCAACCGCTCGGCCACCTCGGCGCGGCGATCGAGCGGGCAGCCGATCGCCAGATCCAGGTCGCTGGTCTCCAGATTGCAGCGCAGCCCGAACGAACCGACATCACACGGCTCTCGCCCCGACCACTCCCGGACCAACGCCGATGCCTTCTCCCGGGTCGCCAACAGCCGAGCGTCGTGCACACGCCTGGCATTCCAGAACGCTTCGGCCGCAGCCCATTCCGACGCCGGGAACACCTGCGGGTCTGCCCAGCCCGACGCCACGACAGCATCCAGATCGAACACGGAGGTCTCGGTCATCGCGCCACCCTACCCCCGACCCGCCCGCCGCCCCTACGATGGCCCGAACACCGACCGAAGGACAGCCGTGCAGTACCGCAGCCCCGTCGATGTCCACCTGCTCCTCACCCGCGCGGACCGAATCCTGCTGGCCCGCCGCGCCGGCACCGGCTACGCCGACGGGATGTGGAATTTGCCCTCGGGCAAACTCGACGAAGGCGAGGACCTGCAAGCCGCGCTCATCCGGGAATCACGCGAGGAACTCGCCCTCGTCCTCGACCCATCGACCCTGACGATGGCCACCACGGTCCACAACCTGCTCCCCGGCACCGCCGCGAGAATCGGTTTCTTCTTCCATCCACGGACCTGGAGCGGCGAACCACGCAACGCCGAACCTCACAAATGCTCGGAGATCGACTGGTTCCCTACTACCGACCTGCCCGAAGAACTCGTCGCCTACAGCCGCGCCGGAATCCGACAATGGTCACGCGGAGAAGCATTCGGGCTACTCACCTCGACAGACAGCACCGCACCGGCACACCGGTGACCACCGGCTGCGCACGGACTCCAGAGCTGTCCGCATGAGCGCGCGGATTCAGGCGGCGAGCGGCCCGGGTAGGTCGCGGGATTGGTCGGCGGTGATGTCGCGGGAGTCGGCGGTCCAGGACAAGCCTGCGCGTCGTGAAGATGACCCGCCGCGACGAGTCGACGCAGTGGCGCGGGCTGTGGCAGGGTGCCGGGCATCCGATCGAACCATCCCCCGGGGAGTCAGCCCTGTGAGCGTTGATGCTCCAGTCCGTAAAGAGGCCACTGCCAGCGTTTTCCTCTGGTGCGAGGTCGATGGCCGGTGGCATCTGGGGTTGATCGAGCACCCGCGGCTGGGGTTGTGGATGCTGCCGGGCGGGCACGTCGAGGACGACGAGTCCCCGGCCGAGGCGGCGCTGCGGGAGACCTGGGAGGAGTCCGGGCGTCGGGCCCGGCTGCTGGGGTGGCCCGCCCCGGCACTGCCCGCCGGTTATCCCTATCCGGCGGTGCCTGCGCCGTGGTGGATCACCGAGCTCACCGTCGGGCGCGATAACCACACCGACCGGCCCCACGTGCACATCGACCACCAGTTCATGGCGGTGGCCGCGAGCGTCGACGCCGACACCGAGCCGGCACACCCCTTCCGCTGGGTGGCCGCCGAACAACTCGGCCAGCTGGCGGTCGTGGAGGACACAGAGCTGCTCGCCCGCCACCTCTTCCCGGTCGTCGCCCAGCTGCTCACTGACGCCGACCGCGGGCCTGCAGCGCTGCTGCGCACCCTCACCGCAGCCCCAACATGGTGACGGTGTGCCTCGCGGTCGCAGCGACTCGGAAAGCGAAGGGGCGGTAGTCAGGAGAGCGACGAGACTGCCCGGGGCGGTGGCGGATGGTCCTGAGATCGGAGGGAGCACGGCACTCTGCGTGCCGCCCGACCTGCTGTCGAACCAGCGGCAGCCCGTGATTCAGCTCTCGACGCCGGTCCGGATGCTCGCCACGCCGCCGCCGCTGGCGACCGCGATCGCGATCGCGGGAATCGGGATCCCCGCTCCCCCGCCAGGCCACCACCGCCCTCGGCGGCCGAGGCACCTACTACACTCGCCTGATCTTGATCAGGAACGACGACGAAGGGGTTCGGCCGGTGGCACGCAAAGTCGTGGTGACCGTCGTCGACGACTACGACGGCAGCTCCCCCGCGCATGAGACCGTGACGTTCGGGATCGACGGCATCGCCTACGAGATCGACCTGTCCACCGCCAACGCCGCCACCCTGCGCGAGCTGTACGGGCGATGGATCCCCCACGCGCGCCGCACCGGCCGCGCGGCCCGCGCCAAGACCGGCGGCTCGCCGACCAAGAGCAACCGCGCGGAGATGGCTGCGATCCGGTCATGGGCCAGAAACAACGGCTACCAGCTGTCCGACCGCGGCCGGATCCCCGTTGACGTGGTCACCGCCTGCCGTGCGGCGGCTACCCCGAGCTGAGCGCACCCCGGGCCCATATCCCATCCGAGCCAACGCTGAGCGGTGACCCGGACCCAGGGCGCGTGCGAGTTCGCCACGGCGCGGGCACGACCCCGGACGCCTGGCCCCACGCTGCGACGATCAACCACAGCTCCGGTGATGCTCCCATCGCCATGATGCGCTGGGCCCTGGGGCGCAGCTCCCTCGGCGGGCCCGCCGCTGCAGCCCTCGCCGCGCACGCCACACCCGACGGGATGGCCCGCATCATCGACCTTGCCGAGCGATGTATAGCCGATGAGACCGCTGACGAGCCGGCGTGATGCCACAGGACGAGCCGGGGACCTCTGCCGGTGATCGGTCGCACGCGACCTTCCCAGGAATCGATGATCGGGCTCTCGCGCTCGACGTTCGAGTCTGCGCTGGTCGGCTGTGAGAGAAGTTGGGCGGGCTCCTTGGGTGCTCCACACCGGTATCGGGGTGTCAGCCGGAGGCGGCGCCGGGTAGGTCGGTGCGGTGTCTGGACCAGCGGTGCAGCGGGTATCCGGGGCGGTTCTTGATCGCAGAGAGCCGCGCGAGGGCCTCCTGCGTCGACAGGTCGAGTTCGCGCGCGAGTTCACGCACGATCTGCATGATCGTTGCGGAGTCGAGGTCCTCGGGCTCGATCAGGATTTCGTCGAGCACCATCGCCACCAGGGCCTGCTCGCGGGTACAGACCAGGTCGGGCAGCCAGCTGACCGTCCACCGTTCTCCGTGCAGGCCCACAGCCAAGGGCCGGGCGACCTCGGGGCTGAGCCGGGAGGCGATCGCCAACGAGGTGATCACCAGCTGGCTGCGGCGGCTGTCAGCGATCAGGCGAGCTGGGCTGGCGCGCCGGGCAGCTGCAGGGCTCGACGGCTCGTGTCCCGCCGGTCGCGAGGGCGACCGCAGGCACCTGAACCGGGCTGAAACCTGCTCGGTGAGCGCATGTTCCAGCCGGGCCAGCCCCGCGCCGGCATCGAATCTGTAGCCGGGATCGGTGTGGGCGAGCTCGGTGTCGAGGTCGCGGAATACCCGCACGTCCTCGCCCGCGGATTCCGGATCTGATCGGGAAGTGGGATGCGGGGCATCCGCTGGAAACTCGCCGCCGCGCGCCGTTGGATCCTCGACAGCGGACACTTCACCGGCACACAGCAGTGGACCGCCCTCGCTGTGGTCACAGCAGTTGCCTACGGGATCGCGCAGTCCGGCACCGGGACCGTCGCGCACGGGGCGCGGTGGCTGTCGGTGGCCGCGGGGCTGGTCGGTGAAGAAGCCGTCCGTGTTGTGTTGCACCGCTTCCGCGAACTCGAAACGCACGGCAGTCCGGTCCGGTTCGTCGCTGCCTGGAATACCCGCGACCGCTGCGGTGACCGCTACCGGCTCACCACGCCACAGCTCGAAGGCCGCGACGTCATCGCCACCGAATGGGAGGCCTACGCCGCCGGCCCGAACCCATCGACCCCGTATGGAGCACCCTTGGGCTCGGCGCTTGGTGGTGCTACGAAACCCTCCACGCCATCGAACCCGCGCCCGGACAGCGCATCGCTCCCACCCACCTCGCCGCGGCCGCGCGCGTCAGCCTCAGTACCGTGCACCGGTCGATGCGCCGACTCACCGGAAGTGGGCTCATCGATCACGGCCACGGCTGGATAGCCCGCACCGGCCGCACTCCACGCCGAATCGCCTACGTCACCACCGAATCGGACGAGCGACGAAGGCGACGGATCGCCCGTCACCGCGCCGAACGTGACGCCTTCTGGGCAATCGTCACCATCATTCACGCCAACTACACCGCACGCGAGATCCGCGGCTACACCAGCCCCGCCGACGTACACGCCGACACCGAGGACTACCTGCGTGCCGCCCTTCCCCACGCCCGAACCCGCCCACATCTCCCGCTCACTGGGCGCGATACACGCTCACAACCCGTATCGGACCCGACCAATCGGACGGCGACCTCGTAGCTGACCGGGTTGTTCCGATCGAGCCTCCGCGAGCGGGGTCGTGCTCGCCCTTTCGTCCCCGCACTGCCCTCGGCCCCATTCGGCACCCCGATCGATCACGTCAGCTCTCTATCAGCTCGGTCGACGGCGAAGGCCACATCGGCGCACGGACCCTCTTTCGCGTACTGTCCTGGCGGCCCGGCAACCGCCATCTCGCGGCGCCCGGCCGCGGCTTTCGGGCAGCCGCTGGTCACCGAGAACCCGCGCCCGCGGGTCACCCGAGCATGTGCGCGCGGATCAGGCGCTGGGGCGCTCCGGTGCTCAGCAGATCGGCGGCCATCCATTAGGCTGCTGCGGATTCCCGCGCCCGGCGGTGACCACCGGAACCGCCGCCCCGGCCAGGGTGTTCTCCAGTCCGATCAGCGCACGCGCCGCGATCGTCCCGGGCGAGGGGAGGCTCGCCCGCTCGAGTTCGGCGCCGGTCAGCGGCTCGTCGACGGCGTCGAAGAGCTCGGTGAGCCCGTCGATCCCGTAGTCGGCGATGGCTTTGTCGAGCGAGTAGATCCCGACGTCGCCGGTGGTGAGGGCGGCGGCAAGCCGGGTGTCGGTGACCAGCTCGCCCAGGTTGTCCCGGTACGGGCCCTCCCCCGCCTCGCCGAGGCTGAAGGTGGCGGCATCGCCGTACCAGCGGCGCATGTCCTGGATGTAGGCGGCATGGATCGAGGAGCCGGGGTCGATGCCGAGCAGCCCGGCGTAGACCGACCGCATGGCCATGAACGCCACCTCGCGGAAGGTTCCGGGCCGGGGCAGGGGCATGTCCAGCCCGTCGGAGAGTGCGGTGTCGCCGTCGGCGATGTCGTCGAACAGGAACGCGTAGGCGGCCGCCGTCGTGGGGTATCCGTGATCCTCGAGCCACGCGACGACCCGTTCGTAGCCGTACATGGCCGCGCACTGGCCCGCGGGATCGATATTGCCCGCGAGCATCCGGACGACCGGAACCGGTTGCCGGACGAGGTTGCCGGTCGTGGCGGTATCGGCGAGGGGTGCCTCGAGGTCGAGCAGCACCTGCTGCGGCCGGAAGCCGATATCGCGGGCCCAGGCGTCGAAGTCGCGGACCATCTGTTCGTGCTGGGCGAGGTTGTCCTCGGTCGCCCAGTAGCCGTCGCCGTAGGGGATGGTCAGCCACGCGTTGACGCCGACGTTGTTGCGCGCCGCCGTCGCCAGCAGGGCGGGTAGCTCGTCGAAGTGCGGCTTGCCCGCCGGGACCGGCCCGAAATCGCGCTGCCACCGCATATTGATCGAGATCCGGGCGTGCCGCGCGCCGAGGAGCTGCCACAGCTCCGGGGTGTAGGCGCTCAGGTCGCGCGGCACGGTCCAGTAGCTCTCCGGGTCGGGTGCCCGGCCGGTGGTGAAGCCGTGCAGGGTCGAGACCTCCTCGGCCGCGGCGAAGACCAGGCGGGAATGCGGTGGCGCGGGTTCGGCGTGCGACAGGGGGGCGGCGTTGGACAGCAGCAGCGCCGTCGCCGCCGTCAGGACCTTCTTCCACATGCCCCGGCACGATATAGTAGGTACTGATTGAATACCAATAGTACCTTTGTGGTGGAGCCGGAGTTCGAGTGGAGCTGTTGAATGTGGTCGACGTCGAGGCGACCTGCTGGCCGGGCGAGCCGCCGGTCGGTGCGCTGAGCGAGATCATCGAGATCGGGCTGACCGTCGTCGATCTCACCGCGAGGACGCGAGTCGCCAAGCACCGGATCCTGGTTCGTCCGGAGCACTCCACCGTCAGCGAGTTCTGCACCGAACTCACCGGCCTCACCCAGTCCGAGGTCGACACCGGCGTGAGCTTCGCTGAGGCGTGCCTGACACTGACCGCGGAGCACGACTCGGCGAACCGGCCGTGGGCGAGCTGGGGTGACTACGATCGCCGACAGTTCGAGCGCCAGTGTGCGGACGCAGGGGTGCGCTACCCCTTCGGTGACCGGCACACCAATGCGAAGCTGCTCTTCTCCGAGGCGAACGGATCTCGGCGCAGGCACGGGATGGCGCAGGCGCTCCGGATCGCGGGCCTCCCCCTCGAGGGGCGGCACCACAGCGGCGCCGACGATGCCTGGAACATAGCGGCGCTGGTGCTGGATATCGCGGGCAGGCACCCGTGGCGAATGACCTCGCCCGGCCCGCCGCGCGAGTCCGTCTGACGCCGAGCCCGTTCCCAGCCCTGGTGGCTGCCCCGGCTCACCCCCATCGGCTTCCAGCTCGCGGCGCGGCTGGCGCCCGGCAATTCGGGCGCCGCACGGCCACAACGAAGGCGCGACCCGCCGGCGGCGCTTGTCATCTCGTCGCCCGCGCCGGATCGGCGCGGGCGATGAGGTGCTCGACCAGGTCGATCAGCACCGTCTTGCAGGACTGCCGGCTGCGGGCGTCGCAGAGCAGCACCGGGGTGCCCGCATCGAGGTCCAGCGCCTCGCGGATCTCGGCACCGCTGTAGGTGGGCGCGCCGTCGAAACAGTTCACCCCGACCACGAAGCTCAGCCCGCGGCGCTCGAAGTAGTCGACGGCGGCGAAGGAGTCACCGAGGCGGCGGGTATCGGCCAGGACGACGGCGCCGAGCGCGCCGCGGGCCAGCTCGTCCCAGAGAAACCAGAACCGGTCCTGCCCCGGCGTACCGAAGAGGTAGAGGACCAGGCCGGGGTCGATGGAGATGCGGCCGAAGTCGAGCGCGACCGTCGTCGTGCGCTTCCCCTCCACCCCCGACAGGTCGTCGACGCCGCTGCTGACCTCGGTGATGAGCTCCTCGGTGCGCAGCGGCGCGACCTCGCTGACCGCCGCGACCATGGTCGTCTTCCCGACACCGAAGCCACCGGCGATCAGGATCTTGACCGAGGCCGCCAGCTCGGGCGCGCGTCCCGCCCCGGTCACCGCGGCGGTACGGGCAGGCCGTGTCGCGGCGCGGTGGACAGGGAGGCACCGATCCGCTGCACGACCAGGTTCATCTCGTAGGCGACCATGCCCAGGTTCGCGGACTCCCCGGCCTGCAGCGCAAGGCAGGCATTGCTGCCCGCCGCGGTGACGAACTGGACCGCGTGATCGAACTCGATCATGGCCTGCCGGACGCCGCCGCCCTCGAACCGGGCGCCCGCGCTGCGGGCCAGGCCGTAGAGCGTCGACGACATGGCCGCGAAGTGCTCGGCGTCCTCCCTGCGCAGGGAGTTCGAGTGGCCGAGCAGCAGCCCGTCGGTCGAGAGCACGACCACGTGCTGCACACCGGCGAGCCGCTCGACGAGGTCGTCGAGCAGCCAATTGAGATTGCTGGGATCGGTGGAGTTCACCTGGGCCCTTCTGTGTAGGTGTCGGATGTGCGCCCCCGCCGGGTGCCGTTCTCGATGGCCGAGATCATGCCCCGTGCCTGTGCGGGGGTGAGGTGCGGGTGTTCGGCCCCGCCCGCCGGCACCTCGAGGTCGGGGTTCCTGTGTTCCCGCGGGTGCCGCTCGGGCAGCCGCGGGCGGTCGTCCGGCGGCACGCGCTCGTATTCCCTCGGTTCCGGGTCGGGCAGGAGCCGGAAGGTCGTCGTCTCCTCCACCGCGTTCCGCTCGGCCATCGATTCCCGCACGTAGGCGGTGGGCAGCTGCTCGGCCACGGCTGCGGCCAGCAGCCCCGCCGGAATGAGGACGACGGCGCGGATCCCGCCGTACACCGACTCGGCCAGCTTCACCGCGATATCGTGCCGCACCGCCAGCCGCGCCACCACGAAGAGCCCGAGCCGGGAGTCCCCGGAGAGCGCGGCGACGCCGAAATCCGGCGGGTCGGCGAGCATCGTGTTGGTCCGCACGATCTCGCCGGTCGGCATCCCCATACCCTGATCCTCGATCTCGACGACGACGCCGCGCCCCACGACCTCGCCGGTCACCTCGACCCGGGACTGCGGCGGGGAGAACGCCGTAGCATTGTCCACCAGCTCGGCCAGCAGGTGCACCAGGTCGGCCACCGAGTCACCGAGCACGTGCACCCGCGGCATCCGCGCCACCCGCACCCGCGAGTAATCCAGCGTCTCGCCCACCGCCGACCGCACCACGTCGATCATCGCCACCGGATGCCGCCACTGCCGCCCGACCTGCCCGCCGCCGAGAATGATCAGGTTCTCGGCATTGCGCCGCTCGCGCGTCGCCAGGTGATCCAGCCGGAACAGCGTCTCCAGCAGCGCCGGGTTCTCCTGGCCGCGCTCGGCTTCGTCCAGGATCTCGAGCTGCCGATGCACGACGGCCTGACTGCGGTGCGCGATGTTCAGGAAGACCGACTTCACGCCCTCGCGGGTGCGGGCCTCGGCCACGGCGGCGTGCACCGCGGCCCCGGCCGCGTGGCCGAATGCCTGGGCGACCTGGCCGATCTCGTCGGAGCCGAAATCCAGCCGCGGGCTCTCGGCGGCCGGGTCCACCGGCCTGCCGTCCTCCAGTTTGCGCATCATCTCGGGCAGCCGGGAGTCGGCCAGCTCCAGGGTCGCCGAGCGCAGCCGGCGCAGCCGCCGGATTATCCGGTCCGCCAGCACCACCGAGGTCGCGGTGGCGAGCAGGCTGATGGCGCCGACGCCGATACCGGCGAGCAGCGCGCTGCGCGAATCGGATTCGGCCTTCGACTCCGCCAGCAGCTGCGACTCGGTGCTCTGCGCGATCCACAGGTCGATCAGCTGCCGGTTCACCTGCGCCGCGGCCGCCTGCCACTCGGCGACCGGGACCGGGAGCGGCGGCAGCGTGCCGCGCGCACCGGACTCCGTGCCCTGGGTGATCCGGGCCAGCGCCCGCATGCCGATGACCTTCTCGACGGCGTCGAGCGTCTGCCAGGCCGCGCTGCCGGTGATCGCCCTCGCTGCCGCGCTCTGCTCGGGATCGATATCGCGGACCAGCGCCGCCGTCTCGGTCCGGTAGTAGCCGACCTGGCGGGCGAACTCCTGCACCGGCACGGTCAGCGTGTCCTGCCCGGACTCCAGCGCGATCGCGAAGGCATTGCTCCGCGCCATGGCCTCGGTCGTCTTCAGCAGCTGCATGCCCTCGGCCAGCTCCACGCCGATCTCGGCGTCGGGCGCCAGCCGCTGCGACAGCTGGGAACCCACTACCACCGCGTCGAGGATCTGGCCGAAGAAGTTGTAGGCATCCGCGAGCGGCAACTGCCCCGCATCGGTCGCGGTCCGCACGGCCGTGAGGTAGCCGACCAGGACATCGATGCCGCCCACATCGTCCGCCAGCGCCGGGTCGACGGCGCCGATGCTCGACCGGGCCTCGTCGAGGCCGCGCAGCGCCACGTCGAGCTCGGCCCTGGCCGCGCGGAGCCCGGTCGCATTGGCCGAATCGCCCGTGAGCTGGGCGATCGTCGCCAGCCGCTCGGCCTGCACCGACTCGACCATGGCCCGGGTGCTCGGCGTGGCCTCGCGGATCTCGACCGCCCATTCCCGCGTGCGATTGCTCTCCGAGACCAGGTACGAGGTGGCGCCGACGCCGACCACCAGCAGGGACAGGCTCGGCACCAGCGCGATCGCCAGCACCCTCGTCCGGACCCCAGGTCGCACCCTCAGCATCGGCACAAAATATCCATAAACAAACCCGCAGTCTTCTTCACTCCCGCTGAACGGGAACGAAGTCGCATTTGCCGAGGTGGGACCCGGTTACCGACGAGACCGATTGGCGGAGAACGGCTTCAGCTCACCGCAGCGCCTTCTCGATCCCGCGCGCGGCGGCCACCACGGCCGGGATCAACCGCTCGATCCGGGTGCCCGGATCGCCCACCGCGGAGATGGCGGCGACCGGGCCCGCTGGCACCTGCAGCGCGGCGCTCACACACGCGAGCCCGGCGACGTACTCCCCGCGCTCGATGGCAACGCCGCGGCGCGAGCGCACCTGGAAGAGCTCGGCGTGCAGCTCCCGCCGGGGCGGGACGCCGCGTGCGGCGCAGTAGAGCTGATCGACGTCGTCCGGGCACATCCGCGCCAGCATGGCCTTCCCGAGCGCGGTGCGATGGGCCGGGGCGCGCTGCCCCACCAGCGCACCCGAGCCCGCGCCGAATTGGTCCAGATAGCGAATGTCGGCACCGTCCATCAGCGCGAGCTGCACCCCGCGCCCCGAGGTTCGGGCCAGCCCCTCCAGGATCGGGGCGGCGGTGGCGCAGAGGACGCTCCGGATCGCCCGCGCGCCCGCGAGGTAGAGCGGCCCGGCGCCGAGCCGGTAGCCGGTGGCGGCGCGCGTTACCCAGTTGCGGGCAATGAGCTGGTCCAGGATTCGGTGCGCCGTGGAGCGCGGTAGCCCGGTCCGGCGGCAGACCTGTTCGAGCGAGGGCGTCGAGTACTCCGAGTCGAAGACCTCCAGCACAGCGACCACTTTGTCGACCATCGTCGCCGATGCCCTGCGGTCACTACCAGGCGATGACATTCCGCCTCCACGAACACATCAGAGAGCAAATTCCTGCCGAGGCTAGCAGCGAATGCGCATGTCCCAGGCCGTTTACGCGCATAACCGATGCGGGTGCCCGCCGAACTTTGCTGCACGGATGCAGGAACCGGTCGACTCAAATGTTTACGTCCGCGCACATACGCTGGCAGAGCCATATTCCACTATGGAAGCAAGGGACGAGGCGGCTATGGAGGCGTTCACGTGCTCAGGCTGGCCGATATGGCAGGACGGGTGGGTGCGCGGGGGTTCGTGGCGTCCACGGCGAGCTCCGGGCAGACTCCGCTGTCCTGGGCGGACGCCCGCGAGCGGCTCGCCAAGCGGTAGCGGGCGATCGTCACACCGCGAGCAGGAATCGCTCGAGCCGCTCGGCGAAGCCCGGTGCCGCCGCGACGAAATGGCCCGCTACCCGCTGCGCGTCACAGACCCGCTCCAGGGCCGGAGCGGGGCCACCCGAGGCGACCAACACGGGGTGCCGTGTGCGCGGATCAGCTCCAGCCGGGGTCGCGCCGTGCTCGGCAGCCGTGCGCCGCGGGCGCGCCGCACCGCGGCCGTCGCCCCGGCGGACGGCGTCCCGAGCCGGCGACCATCCTCGCGCGCCGGGACGGTGCAGTGCCGAGACGTCTCGGCTACCCCGCGGCTCCGGCCGAGGGACTCCCCGCCATCAGCGACGACCGCAGTGAGCCGATCGGCTCTCCGGGGCTGAAACCGTCCCGATTTCTCGCGTACCCATTGCCGGGCGCGCTCATCCAGCCGGAACCATGACCCCCTCCTCGGCCGTCGCCGGCTGCCGTTCGGTCTCCCCATCGGCGCCCAGATCTCGACCGGTGTCGACAAAGGGGTGAGCAGCCGGATTGCTCGGTTCACCTCTCGAGGATCGTTGCCGGGTGGGAGAAATCGAAAGTGATTCTCGCACTGCGTATTCTTCCCGGGTAAATGGGGGCAATCACCCATCCCAACGGGACCTGATCGCCGGGTAAACTGACGGCAGCGTGCTCGACGCGGGGGTGGTGAGCGGTGACCGAATCCGGGGACGGCAGATCCGCGCTGCGGGACGAGATCGCCGCGTTCTACCGGGGTTTCGGCCAGCCGGGGGCGCTGCTGGCCGCATTCCGATCAGCGGCGCTGCTGGTGCCGATCACCGCCGACGGCCGGCTGTCGACCACCCGGTACGGCGGGGTGGAGTGGGTGTGCGGGTTCACCGGCGAACACGACTTCGCCCGGTACGTCCTCGCGCGCGGTCTCGGGGTGGACGGGAACCACAGGTATCACACCGTATTCGGTGCGGACCTGGCGGATTGGGCGGAGCGGCGCGCCGGTGCACCCACCGGGGTGCTGGTCGATATCGCGGGGGCGGCGCCGATGGCGTTCCCGCCGGAGATCGCGGAAGGGGAGGACGAACTGTGACCGTGAACGTCGATCCGATCGCGCTGCAGCAGACGGCGCAGGGCATCACCGGGATGATCGGGGTGCTCACCGAGCTCGGGATCAAGGAGACCGCGGCGTCGGGGCGCGGGTTCGCACTGCTCACGCTCTCGCCGCTGGAGGCGGGGCACCCGCGGGTGCAGGAGGGGTTCGAAACCTACTGCGAGCGCTGGTCGTGGGGTGTGCGGTCGATGGTGCAGTCGGGCAACGAGATCGCCGAGGCCCTGAGCCTCGCCGCGGGCCGCTACCACATGATGGACACCCAGACGACAGCGGTACTGCAGACGCTGTGGACCAACACCATGGGCAATCCGCACCTGTCCAGGGAGGAGATCGCGCAGCGCTCCTGGTCGGAGACGCTGGCCGACAATCCGCTCAACCACATCACCAACCCCGACTACAGCCGGGAGTCCTTCGCGGAGGCGAGCGCGACCATCGAGCAGAATTGGCAGGTGGTGCAGGAGGTCGGCCCGCAGGCGCTCGCCAATGTCTCCGTGCTGACGAATCCGCTGCTGGCCGACCAGGTCGCGCAGGCCACCGGCGAGACCCCGGGCTGGGACACCGACGGCGCCGAGCGGGCCGCGGAGATCCTGGCCCCGGCGGAGTGAACTCGGATGGGCTGGAATCCGCTCGACCCGCTGGCGGATCTCGCCGACGCGGCCGGTGATGCCATCGACGATGTCGCCGCGGTCGTCGAACCCGCATGGGAGAGCGGGGTCGAGACGCTCGGTGAACTCGCCGACGACGGCCTCGACCTGCTCGCCGATGGCGCCGAGCTGGTCGGGCTGGACGGGGCCGCCGAGGCGTTGGACGACTTCGGCGACCAGATCTCCTCCGCACTCGGCGGCGAGATCGAGGAGCGGCAGCTCGGCGAGACCCAGGACCCGAAGGAGCTGGTCCGGGGCGAACCGGAGGCCATCGGCGAGTCCGCGGGCACGCTCGCCGAGATGGCCGCGGCCGTCGAGCTCACCGGCCAGGGGCTGCGCTCGATCGACGGCGGGGACTGGACCGGCGAGGGCAGGGCGGGCTTCGACGCCGCCTACGATCCGCAGGCCCAGCTGTGGTTCGATGCCGCCGACGCCTTCACCGACGCCGCGAACACCCTCGTCGAGTGGGGCTATGCGGTGGAGTCCGCGCAGCGCGGCGCCGCCGACGCCATCGCCGAGTGGAACGCCGCGATCGCCGAGGAGAACCGGCAGAAGAACTGGTGGAACTCGCTGCCCGCGGAGACGCGGGCCGAGACGCCGCTGGTCGACACCTGGTCGAGCCGGTACCGCGCCGCGCTCGACCTGCTCGAGCGGGCACGCGCGAACCGCAATACCGCCGCCGAACAGGCCGGGACCGCCATCGAGGCCGCGACGGAGACGGCGCCGACGGAGCCGCCGTTCACCTCCCGCATGGGCGCGAACATCGAGGACGGCATCGAGATCTCGCAGTATGCGGGGCTCAGCTTCGCCGACGGGCTGCTGACCGGGTTGAGCGGGATCGTGCAGTTCGTGCGGCAGGTCAACCCGACCGATCCCTACAACCTCACCCACCCCGCCGACTACCTGGCCAATCTCTCCACCCTTGGTACCGGGGTCGTGGTGCTGGCGTCGGATCCCGCGGCGGCGGTCGACGCCGTGCTGAATCAGGCGCGGACCAGCCCGTTCGAGTTCACCGGGATGCTCACCAGCGAGGTACTGCTCACCGTGGCGACCGGCGGTGCCGGTGCGGCGCGGACGCCGCTGTCACTGGTCAACCGGGTGCGGCACGCACTGCCCGGCCGCGGGGCGCCCGGCCGTGGTCTGCCGGATGTCGATCTGCCGAACCCGGCGGGGAGGCCAGGGGCCGGGCCGCCGGATGGTCCACCGGCTCGCGCCGGTCTCGGTGACCGGCCGGGGGGACCCGATCCTGCCGTTGACACCCGCGCGCCCGCGCCGGATGCCGACAATCCCGCACCGGGCGCCGGGGGCGCTGATTCCGCTGGGCCGCAGGCGGATCGGCCGGGCGCGCCGGATTCGGCAGGGCCGGAGCCCTCGATCGACGCGGGTCCGGCCGATCGGCCTCCGGCTCGGTCCGATCCCGAGCCGCAGGAGCAGCCCGGTGACGTCGGGGCGGGGGCCGCCGACACCGCGCCGCCGGTGGAGCGCGCGCCCGACACCGGCGGGGACGGGCCCGGTGCCCGGCCGGAGGAGTCCGTGCCGGACCCGGTGCCCGATCGGCCCGGCACCGGCGACACCGACGGACCCGGTACCGGCGGGCCGGGCAACGACCCGCCCGACCCGCGACCCGACACCTACACCCCGCCGGACCGGCCCGACACCGACGCTCGCCCCGACACCGCCGATCCCCCGGCCCCCCGCCCGGATCCCGATGCGCCCGCGACACGTCCGGATCCCGATCCGTCCGACGTCCGGCCCGCCGATGCCGATACGCCGACCCGTCCGAGCCCCGATACCTCGCCTACCCGGGGCGACGGCGACGGACCGGCGCCCCGGCCCGGTCCGGAACCCCGCGTCGACGCCGACCCACCACCGGGCCGGGCGGACGCCGAAACGCCCGACGCCGTCCATCCGCGCGACCAAACCGACGCGGACCTCCCCCGGGACCGATCCGACACCGATCTTCCCGATGACCGAGCCGACGGGGACCTCCCCCGCGACCGAACCGACACCGATCTCCCTCGCGACCGAACAGACGGCGACCTCCCCCACGATCGAACCGGCACCGATACCTCGCACTCCGGCTCCGACCCGGCCGATCGCCCCGACGCGGACGGCCGGGGTGATCGGAGCGACAGCGAAACCCCCACCACGCGAGCCGATCACGACCCCGAAGCCGCCGGACCGCGCACGGACACCGACCCGCCGGAAACCTCTCGAACCGACTCCCCGGATCAAGGTCCCGTGGCGCCGCACTCCCCGGGCACCCACCCGCACAGTCCCGGCCACAGCCAGAGCCCGACCGCACCGTCCCCGGCCCGCCCCGACGCCCCGGCTCCCCGACCCGCCTCCGACCTCCCGGACCCACCCCGCCGCCCCGACCCGACCGCTCTCCGCCCGGACCCGGACCGGCCCCCACCCCGCGCGGGCCTCGACCCCGCCACCCCGCGGCGCCCCGAGATCACCGCGGACACCAACCGCCCGCCCGTCGACGCCCGCCCGGCGACACCGGACTCACCCACCACCCGCAGCCCGGAACCGGCCCCGCCCCGCGACAGCGGCCCGCTGGAACAGCGCGCCGACTCCGATACCGGCATCGGCGACGAAGCCCGCTCCGGCGACCCGGCCAACGACCGCGACCCGTCCCAGACCACCGAGTGCGGCGACCCGGTCGACGTCGCGACCGGCGAATTCCTCCTCCCCACCGTCGACCTCGACCTCCCCGGCGTGCTCCCGCTGACCCTCAATCGCAGGCACCGCTCGAACTACCGCCGGGGCCGCTGGTTCGGCCCCTCCTGGTCGACCACGCTCGACATCCGGCTGATCATCGACCGCGACGGCATCGTCTTCGCCAGCGAGGACGGCATCCTGCTCGCCTACCCCCACCCACAACCGGACACACCGGTACGCCCACTGTCCGGCGGCTCGCGCTCGACCTGCACCCGAACCGAAACCGGCTCCTACCGGGTGCACGACCCGGAACGCGAGATCACCTGGCACTTCGCCCCCGAACCCACCCTGCGCGGCGCCGACGACCGCCACGGCAACTACGCGATCTCCGCCATCACCGACCGGCACCACAACCGCATCCGCTTCCACTACGACACCGACGGCGCACCCACCGCGATCACCCACTCCGGCGGCTACCGGATACGCGTCCACACCGACCCGCAACGGGGCCGCATCACCGCACTGGCACTGCACGGCGAGGATCCCGAAGAACTCGTCGTCCGCCGCTTCGCCTACGAAACAGGCGAACTCGCCGCTGTCACCGACGCGACAGGCGCCACATCGCGATACACCTACGATGCCGACGGTCGCATGCTGTCCTGGATCGATTCCCGCGGCACCTCGATGTCGAACACCTACGACCACCGCGGCCGGGTCGTGGCCCAGCACGGCACCCACGGCATCCTCTCCGCGACCTTCGAGTACCGCGACCACCCCACCGGCAGCAGCACCAGGCACGCCGACTCGCTCGGCGCGACAACCGTCTACGGCTTCGACAGCGACCTGCGGCTGCGCGACCTCCGCACCCCGACCGGCGCGCACACCCGCATCGACTACAACAGCGACCGTAAGCCGCTCACCGTCACCGGCCCCGACGGCGCCGTCACCCGCTACCTCTACACCCCCGACGGCGACCCGGCCCGGATCGAGCGACCCGACGGCACCTCCACGGATCTGCGCTACGCCGAACCGGGCAGGCCGTCGCGCATCACCGGGCCCGACGGCGCCACAACCCACCAGGAATGGCACGGCGACGGCACCCTGAGCGCGTTCACCGATCCGGCCGGGGCACGCACGGAGTTCACCTACCACGCCTGCGGCGCCCAGGCCACGATCACCCGCGCCGATGGCACCGGCACCCGGATCGAGACCGACGCGGCCGGGCTGCCGGTCACCGTCGTCGATCCACTCGACGGCGTCACCCACATCCACCGCGACCGGTTCGGCCGACCAGCCGAGATCACCGACCCGCTCGGCCGGGTCACCCGCTACCGGTGGTCGCCGGAGGGCACCCTGCTGTCCCGGACCGACCCCGACGGGCACGGCGAGACCTGGGCGCACGACGAAGAGGGTTCACCGGTTCGGCACGTGAATCGGGCAGGCGGGGTCACCGAATTCGCCAATGGCAGCTGGGATCTGCGCACCGCCCGCACCGACCCGGACGGCGCCGTGACCCGCTACCGCTACGACGCCGAGCGCCGCCTCACCGCCGTCGTGAATCCCCTCGGCCAGGTCTGGCACTACGCCTACGACCCGGCCGGACAACTCGCCGCCGAGACCGACTACAGCGGCGCGCAGAGCCGGTACACCCGCACCGAGTCGGGCCTGATCGCCACCGTCACCCCCGCGACCGGCGACACCCGCACGCACACCTACGACACCCTCGGCCGCCTCACCAGCGTCACGGCCTCCTCCGGAGCGTGGCGCCGCTTCACCTACGACGGCGCGGGCCGCGTGCGCTCCGCGATCTCCGGCCACGGCGACGACACCGGCCACACCCTCGAGTTCACCCACACCGCCACCGGTGCTGTCGAGACCGAGACCCGCGACGGCGAGCACACCCTCCGGCACGAATACGATCCGCTCGGCCGCCGCACCCGCCGCACCGACCACGCAGGCACGCAGACCCGATGGAGCTACGACCCCGCCGGCAGGCCCGCCACGCTCGGCGCCGACGGCCACCTCCTCCGCTTCGACCACGACGCCGCCGGGCAGCTCACCGCCTGGGCCGTCGGCGAGATCGCCGTCACCCGCGACCTGGACCGGGTCGGGCGGCTCACCGCGCAGACGGTGACCGCACACCCGCCGAACCTGCTCGCGCTGGGCGAACCCCGCCACACCCCCGCCGAACTGCGCACCGACACCTACACCTGGCGGCCCGACGACTACCCCCTGGCCCGGGCCACCGCCGGGCAGGGCCGGAACATCCGCCACGAGCTCACCCTCGACCCGATGGGCCGCGTCACCACCGTCGGCGACGGCACGGTTCCCGCCGAGAACTACACCTACGACGCACTCTCCAACATCACCGCCGCCCGGACCACCCGCCGGACGCAGCGCAGGCGATACCGAGGCACCCGCCTGGTGCGCGCGGGCCGCACCCGCTACCACTACGACGAAGCGGGCAGGCTGACCCGCAAGATCACCGCACGCCCCTCCCGCAAACCCGACGTCTGGTTCTACCGCTACGACGGCTTCGACCAGCTCACCGACGTCTGGACCCCCACAAGGCAGTGGTGGCGCTACACCTACGACGCCCTCGGCCGCCGCACCACCAAACAGCACCTCGCCACCGACGGCACCGTGCTGGAACGCACCGACTACCACTGGGACGGCGACCGGCTCCTCGCGCAAGCCGGCGCGGACAGCATCACGCGCTGGCACTACCAGCCGGGCACCTACACCCTGCTCGCCCAGACCACCGATCGCGGTGAGAACGGCCGGCGCTTCCACGCCGTCGTCAGCGACCTCGTCGGCACCCCCGTCGAGCTGATCGACCCCGCCGACGCCCGAACCGTCGCCACCGCCGAATCCGACCTCTGGGGCCGCACCCGCTGGACCGGCACGGCCGGTACCCCCCTGCGCTTTCCCGGCCAGCTGCACGACCCGGAGACCGGGCTGCACTACAACCACCACCGCTACTACGACCCCGAGACCGGCCGCTACCTGAGCAGCGACCCCCTCGGACTCGACCCCGCGCCGAACCCCGACACCTACCCGCACAACCCGCTGGTCTGGATCGACCCCACCGGGCTCGCCCGCAGGGAGTGCAATACCAATGGCAGGAACCTCTCGGACCCGAACCCGATTCCCCGGCCGATCCGGGAAGCCTACGAGAACGTCCGCGCGGGAAACGGGGTCCCGCGGATCGATCCGAACACCGGACGGCAAACCGTGTACCAGGGGCGCGAATTGTCACCCAGGCAGCGCAGCCAGTGGGCCGGCTCCCTCGAGTGGGATGTGCCGGGCACCGACCACCGCGTCCTGCAGCGGCCGGACGGCTGGCTAGGGTACGTCTTCGAACACGACTACGGGGCCCCGTTCCTGTTCCCTGGACCGTGGTATCCGGAGGGCGGCACGATCCCGAAACGGCTCGGTGGATGATCGGAGAACCCGTGGCGCGTTACGACATCGTCCTGGACGGGAACAGCGATGCGGCCTGTGCTGTGGAGCAGCTGACCGGGCTGTTCGACAGCGATCCCGAGTCGGTGATGACCCTGCGCGCGAGCGGGGTCCGGCCGGGCCTGACCGACGACTGGGAGACGCTGATCCAGCTGGGTTCGCGCGAGCCTGCCGACAATGTCGACATCCGGATCCTGAATGTCGACGATGTTCCGATCGGCGCCTACCTCCTCTCCAACACACGAACCCTCGAGGTGGCCGGCGGCGGTGACCGGTGGGCCCTGACCCTGTCGGGCGGGATGTGGGCACCACCGCGGCCGGGTGCGGCGCGGATCTGGGACCTGTGGCGGCACGGCGGGCCGGCGACGACCAACGAGTGGGTTCCGCTGTCGGAGGCAGATCGCGAAGCATGGCTGCACGTCGTCCGGATCGCGTCGAAACGGAACCGGGGTGCGGACGCTAGCGGGCCTTTCGTCCTCGACGGCCGGTTCGTCACCGACCGGAGCGGATTCTTCTGCGCGATCGGCGAGGCCGTCAACGGGCCGGGCGGATACTTCGGCTCGGACCTGGACGGTCTGGCGGACTGCCTGCGCGGCGGGTTCGGCGCCACACCGCGCTTCGCGCTCACCTGGCTCGGTTTCGACCTTTCCGGGCTCCACTTGCCCCACGAGTTCCACACGCAGGTGCTCGATGTGCTCGCCAGCGGTGGCGTCGAGGTCCGACCGCGGTTCGGCGGCTGACCCGGGTCAGGGCCCGGGGGTCCGGTGCACGACCGGTGCCGGGTGCCGCTGCGCCCACGGGCGCGCCTGCTCGAGCTGCGCCGCCAGCTGAAGCAGATCCCCGTCGGCCCCCAGCCGCCCGACGAACTGAACGCCGAGCGGCAACCCCGCCTCGGTCCAGTGCAGCGGGACACTGATGGCCGGTCGCCCGGTGAGGTTGGCGAGCTGGGTGTAGGGCACCCAGCCCAGGTTCTGCTCGATGAGTTCGTCCAGGATTCCGGTCGCCTTCATGACCCGCCCGCCGCGCAGGCGGTGCAGGACGCGGGAGCCGGTCTGCTGCCACTTCGGGGTGGTGAGTTCGCCGATGGGCAGGGGCGGGGTGGCGAGGGTGGGGGTGAGGAAGTAGTCGTAGCGGTCGTGGAAATCCGCGAGGTCGCGGGTGTAGTCGTTGATGTGGTCGATCGCCGCCAGCAGCTTGCCTGCGCCGTTGGAGCGCCCGATCTCACCGACGGCGAGCGTGTCCGCCTCGAAGTCGCGGTCCCGTGCCCCGGTGCGCTCCTTGATCGCGACGATCTGGCGGTAGAGGCTGGCGAACCAGATCGTGAGGAAGTCCTCGGCCAGGCGCCGGTCGTCGTACGGCGGGCGGACCTCCTCGACCTCGTGGCCGAGTTCGGTCAGGAGTTCGACCGCGCCTGCGACCGCCGCGATCGCCTCCGGGTGCGGGTTCGCGGTGATCGCGGAGGCGGTGGAGTAGCCGATCCGCAGGGTGCCCGGCGCCTGCCGGATGTGCTCGGCGAACGGGCGCTCGGGCAGCGCGGCCCGGTAGGCGGCGCGCGGGTTCGCGCCGATGACGGCGTCGTAGAGCGCCGCGCTGTCGCGGACGGTGCGCGACACCACGCCCTGGGTGACCATGCCGAACATGACCTCGCCGACCCGCGGCCCGTACGGGCTCAGCCCGCGGCCGGCCTTGAGCCCGACCAGCCCGTTGCACGCGGCCGGGATCCGGATCGACCCGCCCCCGTCGTTGGCGCCCGCGGCGGGCACGATGCCTGCGGCGACCGCCGCGCCGGAGCCACCCGACGACCCGCCCGGGGTGTGCGCGGTATTCCACGGATTGCGCGCCGGACCCCAGAATTCGGACTCCGTGATCCCCTTGCTGCCGAACTCCGGCGTATTGGTCTGGCCGAAGATGACCAGCCCGGCGTCGAGCAGGCGCTGCACCAGCAGGCTGTGCTCGGCCGCGACCTCGCCGGCCAGGGAACGGGACCCCTCGGTGCTCGGGAACCCCCTGTACTCCTGCTGTAGATCCTTGATCAGGAACGGGACCCCGGCGAACGGGCCGGTGAGTTCGCTTCCGGCGCGCTCGTCGGCGACTTCGTCGAGCGTGCGCACGATGGCGTTGAGCGCGGGGTCGACCGCATCGGCCCGCTGCCGCGCCAGCGCGAGCAGCTCCGCCGGTTTCACGTCCCGGCGGGCAACGAGTTCGGCCAGACCGGTCGCGTCGTACTGCATGTACTCCTCGAGCTCCACCCGTCGGATCCTAGGACGCCGGGCGCGCCCGGTGGGCCCCTTTCGTACCGTGGTGCCATGCGGAGTGCGCCGAGCCGAGTGGGCTGTGTGGTTTTCGACTGTGACGGCCTGCTGGTCGATACCGAGGCGCGCTGGTCGGTGGCGGAGGCGGCGCTGTTCGCCCGGCACGGCTTCGATTTCGGCCCCGAGCAGAAGGCGATGCTGATCGGGCGGACCGTCCCCGCCGCGGTGGCCGAGCTGACCACCTACTTCGGGCGCCCCGGCGAGCACGAGCAGCTCACCGCCGAGCTGATGGCGCTGGTGCGCCGCGAGCTCGACGCCGGGGCCGAGGCGCTGCCGGGGGCACGGCGGATCGTGGCCGAATGTGCGGCGCGGGTGCCGGTGGCGGTGGCCTCCAACAGCCCGCGGGTGCTGGTCGTGTCGGCGCTCGCGCGGGCCGGGCTGGCCGAGCTGCTGCCGGTCGTGGTGACCGCCGACGACGTGACCAGGGGCAAACCCGACCCCGCGCTGTATCTGACCGCGTGCGCGAAGCTCGGCGCGGATCCGGGCAGCTCGGTGGCGTTCGAGGACTCCGGCACCGGCGCGGCGGCGGCGCGGGCGGCGGGCATGTACCTGATCACCGTGCCGTCACTGCCCGGCAAGGAGGTCGACCACGACTGGCTGCTCGCCACACTCGACGACCGCGCCCTGCTCACCTGGGCGCGGACGCTGGGCTGACTCGGGTCTCTATGCCGTCGAGCAGCAGGTTCAGGGCGGTGTCGAGCACGGCGTCGAGATCGGGAGCGGCGGCGTCCGTGAAGAGGCGGTACGCGGCCGGGTGGGCGACGGGGTCGACGGCGTCGTGCAGCGGCTCTCCCGCCCCGGCGGCGGGGTTCATGGTGAGCAGCGCCATGCCCTGCACCAGGCCCGACACCGCGAGGTAGGCGGCGAGCGCCTGCGCACCGAGTTCGTCGAGCGCGGAGAGGGCCGGATCGACCAGGTCGAACAGCCCGGGTCCGAGTGGCGGCCGGACCTGGGCGAGCACCGGCAGCAGCCACGGGTGCGCGCGGTAGAGCCGCCACTCCTCGTGCGCGATGTGCCACAGCCGCTCCCGCCGGCCACCGGGCGCGGGCAGGACGGCCTCGGCCAGCACCAGCTCCGCCATCGCGGCCAGCAGCGCGTCCCGATTCCCGATCCGCCGACGCAGGGCCGCCGCGGTGATGCCGAGCTCGGCGGCCAGCTCGCGCACGACGATGGGCGCCGGACCGGCGCGGTCGGCGAGCGCGACGGCGGTGCGGACGATCCGCACGGTGGTCAGGCGGGCGGGCCGGGGCGGGCGCGGCGGCGGGGCATCGCGGCGGGCGCGGTAGCCGCGGGCCTGGCACGAGCGCGAGCAGTACCGGCGGCGGCGTCCCCGCTCCGGGTGGGCGAGCACGGCACCACACTGGGCGCAACCGTCTTTCGTCACGATCTCGAGTGTGACGAAAAGGTGGCTGTTGTCCCAGTTGGTTCCTACCGTCGATCGCAGCGATGCTGTGAACGGAGGACGGGGATGCGGGATTTCGTGGTGGAACGGGCCGGACCGGACGAGGTTGCGGAGGTCGCGGAGGCCTACCTCCGAGCCGGTGCCGACGAGGCGGTGGCGGTATGGGTGGCCGGTCCGGACGAGACCGCGGTGGCGGAGCTGCGGCGGGCGCACACGCCCGCCCTGATCGCGGCGGCGGTGCGGGACGACGAGGTGTGGATCGCCCGCGCCGATGACACCATCTGCGCGGTCGCCCTGTGGCAGCACATGACCGACGGCAGCCGCTACCGCGCGGAGGCCGACGAACTGCGGGCGAACGACCCACGAACGGGCCCATGGCAGCGGCTCGCCCTCGCGGTCGACCGCGTCGCTGCCGCACACCCCCGCGACTACCCGCACCACTATCTGCACTCGATCGCCACCGTGCCCGAGCACCGCGGCACCGGCGCGGGCACCGCCCTGCTCGCGACCCGGCTGCATCGCTTCGCCGCGACCGGCGAGCGCGCGTTCCTCGCGGCCAGCACGGAACGTTCGGCCCGGCTCTACGCCCGGCTCGGCTTCGCCCGGCGCGGCCAACCGCTGCCGCTCCCCTGCGGCCCCACCCTGATCCCGATGTGGCGCCCGCATCCTGCAGCCGATCCCGGCTCCGGCACGTTAGGCTGACCTAAGTAGACGTGCGAGGAGGGGTGATGGATTCCATCAAGGCAGGCATCGCGGCGCTGGGGCGCGCCAACGAGCCGCTGTCGCTGCGGCTCACCGTCGCCGAGGTGCGCCCGCTCTCGCCCGGGTTCACCCGGGTCGTGCTCGAAGGGGCCGCGCTCGCGCAGTACCGCGCGCCGCGTCCGGCGGACGCGTTCAAACTCGAGCTATCCACCGACGACACCGGGCGGCCGCTCCTGCGCGCCTTCACCGTCCGCCGATTCGACGCGGACACCAAGCGCCTGACGCTGGACATCGCCCGCCACGAGCGCGGCGTCGCCGTGAACTGGCTCGCCACTGTGAGCGCGGGCGATGCGGTGACGCTCGCCGGGATGCGTCCGGAATGGGTTGTCGCGGAAGGGTTTCGCGACCACATCCTGGTCGGCGACGACACCGCCGTCCCGGCGATCGCGGCAATCGTCGACAGCCTCGGACCCGAGCATCGGATCCGGGTGTACGCGGCGCTCACCGATCCGGCCGACCACGCCCTGCTCCCCGCGCACCCGAACCTCGCGCTGCGACTCCTCGACTCCGTCACCGACCTCGAAACCCACCCGCCCGAGGCACGCTCCGAACACCGCACCCAGGTGTGGGTGGCCGCCGAGGCCGCCGCCGTCCGGCGCGTCCGCGCCCACGTGCTCGGCTCGTGGGGCGTCGCCCGCGCCGACCTGCTCGCGCGCGCCTACTGGAAGCGCGGCCTGACCAATACCGACACCGACGCGGCCAGCCTGCTCGGCTATCGGGAAGCGCTGCGGGCGGGCGGCGACATCCACGATCCGGCGCTCGCCGAGCGCATCGATCTGGGGCTCTGAGTAGCCGAAGGGCCCCGAGGGAGAGAACCAGGCCCCGCAGCACGGCGGGACGGGTATGTAGTGGTTCGGCGGGAGAGACAGTAGTGGGTCCGCAGCACAATGTCTACCCTCCGGACTGCAGATTTTTACCTCGGGCACATCAGTACATATCCGGTGACGAGCGGGGTAACGACCACTCGTAGCGGCGGTGACGGGAGGCAGGGCAGGTGTCGGCGGAGGATTCGAAGAGCGGCGGGCTGGGTGACACCACCGCGGCCGAGCAGATCGTGGCCGCGTTCGCGCGGATGGCGGGAATGTTCCTCACCCACCGGACGGTGGACGAGGCACTGGCGACCATCACCGAACTCGCGGTGCAGACCGTGCCCGGCACCGCGGGCGCGGGGCTCACGCTCTTCGACAGCGCGGGCGGGCGCGGAACCGCGGCGGCGACCAGCGACCTGGTCGAGCGCGCCGACGCGCTGCAGTACGAGCTGGGCGACGGCCCGTGCCTCACCGCGTCGGCGGAGCGGATCGTGGTCCGCGTCGACGATGTCGGCACCGATCCGCGCTGGCCGCGCTGGGGTCCGCGCGCCGCTGCGCTCGGGTTGGTCTCGACGCTGAGCGCTCCCCTCGTCGCCGGTGAGCGCGGGCTCGGCGCGATGAAGGTCTACGGCACCGGCGCCTACGGCCCCCGCGAGGAGCACGTGCTCACCCTGTTCGCCGCGCAGGCATCGCTGCTGGTGGCGCAGGTGGTCGGCGCCGCCGAGGCGGAGACGGTCAGCGGCCGGATCACCGACAAGCTGCGCGGCCGCGAGGTGATCGCGCGGGCCACCGGCTTCCTCATGGGCCGGGACGGGGTCGGCGAGCACGCGGCATTCCTGGCCCTCGCGCACACCGCGCGCGAGCAGGGCACCTCGATGCGCCGGGTCGCCGAGCAGCTCACCGCCGCGCGGGAGGACGAGCGGTGGTGACCGGTTCCCGCGAATTCTCCGGCCGGGATCGCGCCGGGGAGCAGCAGCGCAGCTTCGCCGCGGTGTTCGAGGGGGCCGGGCTCGACGTCGAGGAGCTGTGGACCGAGTACTTCGGTGTCGGCGGCGACGCCGGGTTCCTCGAGGTCGACGCCTACGTGCACGGCATGACGACGCTCTGCGCCAGGGACCGCGACATGCTCGCGCACGTCGTCAACGAATACCTCGACCAGCGCACCGAGACCAGGCGCGCCACCTTCAGCCGCCCCTTCCGCAATCCGCGCCCGACCACCCCGCCGCTCTCCGCGCTGGTCGAGCTGGTCGACGGCGTCCACCTCGCCGCACCGGACCGGCTCCCGGTGATCGCGCGGGCCGCGGGCACCGCGCTCGGCGTCGAGCTCACCGTGCACCTCGTCGACTACGAACAGCGCGCGCTGCACCCCGCCACCGGCACCGGCGCGCCCCCGCTCGACCTCGACACCACCACCGCGGGCCGGGCCTTCCGCGAGCTGGCGGTCCAGACCTCGTCGACCGACCGCGCACAGACCCTGTGGATGCCGCTGCTCGACGGCATCGAACGGCTCGGCGTCCTCGAGATCGGCGTCCCCGAGCCCGAGGACCTGCGCGACCCCGGCCTGCGCGCGCACTGCCGCTGGGTGGCGCGGCTGCTCGGCCACCTCGTCACCATCACCACCCACTACGGCGACGGACTCGACCGCACCCGCCTCACCCGGAACCGCACCCCGAACGCCGAACTCCTCTGGTCACTGCTGCCCCCGCGCACCGCCGGAGTCGGCGACGTCGTGGTCAGCGCCGCCGTCGAGCCGCGCTACGACCTGCGCGGCGACGTCTTCGACTACGCCTTCTCCGAGAGCACCGCGCAGCTGCTGATCCTCGACGCCTCCGGTGACCGCGCCGAGCTGATCGCCGCGACGGCGCTGGCCGCCTACCGCAGCGCCAGGCACGCCGGTGCCGGGCTGCTCGGGCAGGCCCGCTCGATCGAGGAGACGCTCGTCGCCCGGTTCGGGGCAGGCCCGCTGGCCACCGCCGTACTCGCCGAGCTGGACCTGGACAGCGGACGGCTGTGCTATCTCAACGCCGGTCACGCCGAGCCGCTGGTCATGCGCGGCGGCACCATCGCCGACCCGCTCGGCGGCCGGCAGGGTGTACCGCTCGGCCTCGGCGCGGCGACCGAGCCCGTCGCCGAGGAGAAGGTGCACCCCGAGGACTGGCTGGTCCTCTACACCGACGGCATCACCGGTGGCCCCAGCGGCGATGAGTTCGGCCTGCGGCGGCTGGCGGAGGTGCTGCGCCGGGAGGCCGGGACGGGCCATCCGCCGCCGGAGACGGTGCGGCAGGTGATCACCGCGGTGCGGGAGCACCACCGGACACCGCTGCGGGAGGACGCCACCGTCATGCTGGTGCGCAAGCTGGGTCCGGCGATCGCGCCGCGCCGTCCGGAGGACGAAAAGCGAGACCCGCTCGGCCGGTGACGAGCTGAACCGACCGAGCCCCCGGGAACTACCGTGTCCACGATGACCTCTGCCCTGCAGCGCGCGATGATCGAGCCGGGCCCCGCCTCGCTGCCGGAGCTCGATACTCGTACGGGTACGGCCCGAGTCAGCCTTCGATCGGCTGCGGCTGATCACGAACGACAGCCGCGGAGGCGAAGAGGTTCAACCCCAGCGTCCGCGACAGGTGCGCGATGGCACGCTGCCCGCGCACACTGTTGCCCGCCGGATCCAGCTTCGGCGAGAACGTCCCGATGGCGCCCTTGCCCGGCGAGATCGCGACGATCCCGCCGGACACCCCCGACTTGGCAGGTAACCCGATCTCGTAGAGCCATTCCCCGGACCGTTCGTACATCCCGCAGGTCGCCAGCACCGACAGCGTGTCCCGGCAGACATGGGCCTGCACGACCCGCTCGCCGGTCACCGGGTTCACGCCACCACCGGCCAGGGTGGAGCCCATGATCGCGAGATCGCGTGCGTGCACGCGCAGCGAGCACTGCCTGGTGTAGACATCCACCACCTCGAGCGGGTCGGCCGTGATCCGCCCATAGCTCTCCAGCAGGCCCGCGATCGCCCTGTTGCGCTGGTTGGTCAGCGTCTCCGAGCGGTAGACCTCGCCGTCCAGCTGCAGCGGCCTGCCCGCGAAGCGGGACAGCCCCGTACGGATGTACTCCCACTGCGCGGCGGGCGTGACACCGGGAACCAGCGCGGTCGTCGCCATCGCCCCCGCGTTGACCATGGGGTTCATCGGATGCCCGTCGTTGAGCTCGATGGCCATCACCGAATTGAACGGCAGCCCGGTGTTGTCGACACCGACCCGATCGCGCACGATGCCGTGCCCGAGTGCGTCACAGACCAGCGCGTAGACGAACGCCTTCGAAATCGACTGGATGGAGAACTCGTGGGCGGCGGCGCCGACGGTGTGCGCGCCGCCGCCGAGATCGGCGACCGCGATGCCGAAGAGATCGGGATCGGCGGCGGCGAGCGCGGGAATGTAGTCGGCGACGACACCGGCGGTTCGCGGAACATAGCGCTGATAGGCGGTGGCGACCAGCTCACCGACCCGCTCCCAGTCGGGCAGCGATCCGGTGGACACCGCCTGATCGACACCATCGACCTCGAGTTCCACAGGGCCTCCCTCGTGCGCGCCGTCCAACCCTAACGGAGCGAAACGTGCGCGAAACGAAGGAAACGCGCTCTCAACCTCGGCACAACGGCGCGGGAACACGAGTACAGCAACGTATACAGCGTTGTGGACCGCCCCGTATACGACCGATAGGTACCCGCATGACGCCGTCGCCGCGAGGCACGCCGACCGTTCCCCGCCGACCGAGGAGAGCTCTGCTCGCCCTGCTCGCCGCCGCACTGCTGGTCACCGGCTGCTCCAGCATCGACACCACCTTCACCCCGAGCGCCGGGGGCGGTGCCGGCGACACGGTGCTCCGGGTCGGCACGCTGCGCGGCCAGCCGCACCTGTTCGCCCCCTACTTCTACGACCGCTTCCTCGCCGATGACACGCGGGTGGATGTCGCGGTCTTCGACTCCTCGCCGGACGTCAAGAACGCGCTGGTCTCCGGGCGGATCGATGTGGCCGTCATGGGCGTGCCCGCCATGCTGGCCGGTGCCGCCGACGGGCAGGACATCCGCTTGATCGCCTCCTCGGCCGACGGCGGCTCCGCGATCGTCGGGCAGCCATCGATCACGGATGTGCGGGGGCTGCGCGGCCGGAAGGTCGGGTATCCGGTCGGCTCCTCGCAGGAGGTGCTGCTGCGCTCGACGCTGAGCGCGGCCGGCATCGACCCGGACCGCGACCTCACCCTGGTCAACCTGACCTTCGCCGACATGGCGAATGCCTACGCGGGCGGGCAGATCGACGCCTTCTCCTCGGCCGAGCTCGGCCCCTCGGTCGCCAAGCAGCGCGGCGCGCACGACATCGTCAGCCCGTACGACACCCCGGTGGGGAAGGTCAATATCGGGCTGGCGACCACGCAGCGGGTCATCGACGCCGACCCCGCACTGGTGAGCACGGTGGTCGCCGCACATCGGGAAGCCGTGCGGCACATGGACACCCACCGCGAGGAGTGGCGGCAACGGGTGGTCGAACAGTTCGGCCTCGACCCGGCCGTCGCCACCACCGCCATCGCCAACACCTGGCCGCGCGCGGACCTCTCCGAGCAGTACGTCGCCCAGGTGACGGCGCTCGCCCGCGAGATGGCGGCGCTCGGCCAGCTGCCCCGCATCCCGGACATGGCCGTCTTCGTCGACCCTTCCTTCGTCGACACCGCCGACACCGTCGCCGAGGAGGGCGCGAAATGACCACCGTCACCGAAGCCCCGCCCACCGCACCGCCCACACCGGCCGCTCCCCCGCCGCCGCGCCGGCTTCGGCTGGGTAAACGCCTGGTCAGTGCGCTCTACGCGGTCGGGCTTCCGCTGGTGCTGACCGCGCTGTGGGCGCTGGCGGTGCGGCAGCAGTGGCAGCTGCCGCTCGGCATCGACATGCGCTTCGTCCCCTCCCCGGCCGAGGTCGTGGCCCGGATCGCCGACCTCGCGGTCGGCTCCGGCGAGGCGACCAGCGGAATGCTGTGGCGGCACACCGCGGCGAGCGCGCTGCGGGTGCTCAACGGGTTCCTCGTCGCGGCCGCGCTGGCGATCCCGCTCGGGCTGCTCATCGGCCGCATCCGGGTGGTGGAGCGGTTGCTCGACTCCACCGTCGGGCTGCTGCGCCCCATCCCGGTGACCGCGTGGGCGCCGCTGGCGCTGCTGCTGATCGGCTTCGGCGACCGCTCCACCATCTTCCTGATCGTGCTCGCCGCGTTCTTCCCGATCCTGGTCAACACCATCGCGGGCGCCTCCGCGGTCTCGCCGCGGCTGCTGGAGGCCGCCGCCATGCTCGGCACCCCCGCCTGGAAGACCTTCTTCACCGTGGTGCTGCCCAGCTCCATGCGCTCGATCACCGCGGGGCTGCGGGTCGGGCTCGGGCTGGCGTGGGTGGTGCTCGTGGTCGGCGAGACCGTCGGCATCCGCACCGGGCTGGGCGCGCTCATCACCCAGGCCAGGGACATGAGCCGGACCGACACCATCGTAGCCGGAATGATCGTCATCGGCCTGGCCGGGCTCGCCTCGGACCGCCTGCTCACCCTCACCCTGCGCGCGGCAACCCGCAACCGCCCCGGGCTCGTCTGAAGGAGTACCCGTGACCAGCACCGTCCGCCTCGGCGCCCCGATCACCATCGCCGCGCTCGGCAAGCAGTTCCCCTCCGAACAGGGCCCGGTGACCGCCGTCGCCGACCTGGACCTCGACATCGCGGCGGGCGAGTTCATCGCCGTGGTCGGCGCCAGCGGCTGCGGCAAGTCGACCGTGCTGCGCATGCTCGCCGGCTTCGAGACCCCGACCTCGGGGCGGCTCGAGGTCGCGGGCGCGCCCGTGCGCGGTCCCGGCCCGGACCGCGGCGTCGTGTTCCAGGACTACGGCCTGTTCCCCTGGCTGACCGTCCAGGAGAACGTCGCCTACGGGCCGAGGCAGACCGGCGCCTCCCGCCGCGACGCCGCCGCGCGGGCCGCCCGCTACATCGAGCTCGTCGGCCTCACCAGGGTCGCGAAACGCTTCCCGCAGCAGCTCTCCGGCGGAATGCAGCAGCGCGTCGCCATCGCCCGCGTGCTCTGCAACGAACCGGCGGTGCTGCTCATGGACGAGCCGTTCGGCGCGCTCGACGCCCTCACCCGCGGTTCGCTGCAGCGCGAGCTCGAGCGGATCCATCGCGAGACCGGGACCACCACGTTGTTCGTCACGCACAGCGTGGAGGAGGCGGTGTACCTGGCGGATCGGGTGGTGGTGATGAGCGGTGGGATCTCGCACGGGACGCCGGGGCACGTGAAGGCGGTCGTTCCGGTGGAGCTGGATCGGCCGCGGGATGTGAACGATGCGGCGTTCACCGATCATCGGCGGCGGATCAGCGCGCTGATCGAGCACTGATCGATTCCGCAGGGGCGCAGCGCTCCCCGTGCCGGAGTTCCGGGTCCGGCACGCCGACTTCACCGCGGAGTCCGAGGATGCCGACGACTTCCGCGGCGAGCGGCAGCAGGAAGCCGAGATCTCCCGGTTCACCGACCACGAGTTCACCGATCGGCTGCAGACCCGCCTGGATCGGTTGCGCGGCGATCATGGTTCCCGGCCCGGTACCATCACACGCGGAGATCTGTTCGCCGGACGAAGCTCCTCATCGAGGGCTACCGCGCCGTGCTGCCGTCGACCGCGGACGACCCGCTCGGGGATTCGCTGGCAGAGGGTGGGGCGACGATGTCGGTGTTCTCCGGTACCGCACGGCACAGCGCGGCCTATTTCCAGACACCGGAGACCAACTCCTACGCAGGCGGGATCGATCGGCACTACCAGCCGATCACGGCACTGGCAGAGCCCAGCGCCTGGAACACCGACCGCTACCGCGGCGGCCGCACCTCGTTGTACCGGGACGACGAGGTCATCACCAACCAGGTCCGCGGTTCCCGCGACGTGATGATCGTCGACTTCTACCGCTGAGTGTGTTCTCCTCGAGGTCCGGAAGCCGTCCCTACGACGTCCCGGTTTGGTTCGGACCCGACAGCACGTCTTGAATGTCCCGACGTGACCACAGACGAAGCGCCGCGCGGCGTCGAAGAGGAGCACGGCGAGCCGCGGGTCGTTCTCGGTGTGGTGGCGGCACCGGGCCCGGCATTCGAACTGGCCCGCAGGCACCTGGGCGACCCCACCTTCGCCGCCGGACTCGGCACCCGCCTGTCCGGGGCCGAGTGGGAGGTCGACCTGGTCGAGGATCGCCTGGTCACGCCCCCGGCCGGCGACGGCGAGATCGTGGCGGCCGCGCGAGAAATGATGCTGTCCCGCGGCTGGGACGTGGTCCTCGGCGTCACCGACCTCCCGCTGCACGAACGCCGCCGCCCGGTGCTGGCCCACGCCAGCCCGCTGCACGGCGTCGCGGTGATCTCGATCCCCGCGCTCGGCCCACGCGGCCGGGGCAGGCGCCTGAACGAGATCGCGGCCGAACTCGTGGCGCGCCTGCTCGGCGGCGATCCGGACGATCCCACCGAACTGACCCACCGGGTGCGCGAACTCGGCACCGACACCGAGCCGGGCGCCTCGGCCTTCACCGCCCGCGTCCTGACCGGCAATCTGCGGCTGATCACCGGCATGGTGCGGGCCAACCAGCCGTGGCGGCTCACCCTGCGGCTCTCGCGGGCGCTGGCGGCGGCCGCGGCGGCGGGGGTGTTCGCGCTGATCACGTCGGATATCTGGCGGATGGCCGACACCTTCGGCGCGGTGCGGTCGTCCCTGGCGACGGTCGGGTCGATCGCGGCCATCGCGGCCACCCTGGTGATCGGGGCCGAACTGTGGGAGCGGGCGCCGGGGCGGCGGATGCGGGAGCAGGTGGCGATGTTCAATATCGCGACCATCGCCACCGTGCTGATCGGGGTCGGCGCCTTCTACCTGGCACTGTTCGGGTTGGCGCTGCTTGCGGCGGCGTTCCTGGTGGTGCCCGCCGGGTTCGCCGAGGCGCTGGGGCATCCGGTCGGGATCGGGGACTACCTGGAGCTGGCCTGGCTGACGTGTTCGCTGGCCACGGTGGGCGGCGCGCTCGGGGCGGGGCTGGAGGACGACGACACCGTCCGCGAAGCGGCGTACGCCAGGCACAGCGACGCCGGATAGCTATCGCACGCTCAGCCGAATCGCCTCGGCTACGGCGTAGGTGCCGGTCAAGGCGACCAGGGGCCACGCCGTCCGCGACGAGACATCCCCCCGCCGAACGTTCCCGAGACCGGCCACGGTGTCGCTGACGTCGATCAGCAACCCGAGCCGCAGCCACCGCGCCCGCTCCTGCGGACCGGCGGTGAGATAGCCGAAACCCATGGCCAGCGCCCGGATCCCGTACACGCGCATCAGATACAGCGACTCCGGCGTACTGCGCGCCCCGAAGGCGCGGTTCAGTGCGTGCGGCGCACCCAGCGAGGCGGCCCCGAGCAGTACCCGGCCCACCGCCAGCGCGACCGGAACGGTCCCGCCCTCATTCGACACCATGAGCGAAACTCCCTCTCGATTGTTCTGAAATGAGAAGTTAGCACTTACGATTTCTGAAGTACAGGGTTCGGAAGGTTAAGCTTCCGGGATCATGGCCAAGCGCTCCTACAACCAGTACTGCGGCATCGCCCACGCTCTCGACCTGCTCGGCGAGCGCTGGTCGCTGCTCATCCTGCGCAACCTGCTGCTCGGCCCCAAGCGCTACACCGACCTGATCGACGGCCTCCCCGGCATCGGAACCGGCCTGCTCAGCCAGCGGCTGAAGGAACTCGACGCCGCGGGCGTCATCACCAGGACCACCCTGCCGCCCCCGGCTGCGTCGACCGTGTACCAGCTGACCCCCGACGGCGAGGCGCTGCGCCCGGTCTTCCACTCGCTCTCCCGCTGGGGCCTGCCCAGGCTGGGCGCCCCCGAGCCGACGCAGCACCTCGATCCCGAGCTGGTCGCCCTTGCCATGGAGGCCAGGTTCCGATCGGCGCCGGGGGCCGACGGCGTCTACGAACTCCGCACGGGCGGAGCGGCTTTCCGCTTCACGATCACCCCGGAGCGGATCGAGTTCCGCGCACTGCCCGCCGAATCGCCGCGCGCGGTGCTCGCCGCCGACATCGCCGTCCTCACCGAGCTCGCCAACGGCACGCTCGCACTCGGTACCGCCATCGAGACGGGCGCGCTCAGCATCACCGGCGACCTCGCCGCCGCGGTCCCGCTCGCCGCCGCCTTCGGCCTCGTCGCAGACCGAATCCCCCGAGCTCAGAGCTCGTAGTCGAACCGGCTGCGCAGATCGGCGGTACGGCGCACTCCGCGGAGTGCCGGTGATCTCCGGGTCGGTTGGCTGGACCGATCGGGTGCGGGCAGACCACGCCCCGGCTACGGCACGGCGGTCGCCCGGTAGCCGAGGTTGGTGAGCACCTCGGTCGTCGCCTTGGCGAAGTTGAGGGTGACGAAGTGCAGGCACGGCGCGCCCTCGTCGATGAGCCGCTGGGCCAGCTCGGTGGCGATCTCGATGCCTGCCGCGCGCACGGCGGCGCGGTTCTCCTCCGGGCCGTCGCCCGCGGCCCGGTGCAGCCGGTCCAGGACCGGCGCGGGCAGGTCACGCCCGCACAGCTCCACCGCGCGGCGCACGGTGCGCAGCGAGGTGATCGGCATGAGCTCGGGGATGATCGGTTTCGCGCCCTCGACCGGGTCGTGCGCGGCGAGCCGGTCGCGCAGCCGCAGGTAGTGCTCGACGCCGAAGAACATCTGGGTGATCGAGTACTCCGCTCCGGCCCTGAGTTTCGCGGCCAGATACGCCGTGTCGGTCTCCAGGTCCGGTGAGCGGTGGTGGCCCTGCGGGAAGGAGGCCACCCCGACGTCGAAATCGCCGAGGTCGCGGACCATGCGGACCAGCTCCTCGGCGTAGGTGACGCCGGCGGGGTGCCGGTGCCAGTCGCCGAGCGGGTCGCCCGGCGGGTCGCCGCGCAGGACGAGGATGTCGCGGATGCCGCTGTCGGCGTAGGTGCCGACCAGCGCGCGCAGCTCGGCGCGGCTGTGCCCGACGGCGGTCAGGTGCGCCACCGGGAGCAGCGTGGTCTGCTGGGCCAGCTGCCCGGTGATGCGGGCGGTGCGGTCCTTGGTGGAGCCGCCCGCGCCGTAGGTCATCGAGACGAAAGCCGGGTGCAGGCGCTCGAATTGCCGGACGGCGCGCCACAGCCGGGCCTCACCGTCGGCATCGCGCGGCGGGTTGAACTCCACGGAGAACGGGACGGGGGCGGTGGCGTCGGTACGCAGGTTCGCCACGACCGAGCGGGGGGCGGGCGTGGTTCGGACGGTCATCGTGCCGCCCGCGGGAGGTTACGCATAGGGGCCTCGGGGCTGGAAGGGACACCCCGGGGCGGCAAGGGACCGCCCCGGGGCCGGGTCAGCGCAGCGCCTGCGCCGCCGCGACGAGGTTGCGCAGCGAGGCGGTCACCTCGGCGGTGCTGCGGGTCTTGAGCCCGCAGTCCGGGTTGACCCACAGCCGTTCGGCCGGAACGGCTTTGAGTGCCAGCGCCAGCGACTTCCGTACTTCCTCCGCGCCGGGAACGCGCGGCGAGTGGATGTCGTAGACACCAGGGCCGACGCCGAGGTCGAAGCCGATCGCATTGAGGTCGTCGAGCACCTCCATGTGCGAGCGCGCCGCCTCGATCGAGGTGACGTCGGCGTCCAGGCCGTGGATCGCCCCGATGACCTCGCCGAACTCCGAGTAGCAGAGGTGGGTGTGGATCTGGGTGGCGTCGGCGACGCCTGCGGTGGCGAGCCGGAACGCCTCGACCGCCCAGTCCAGGTAGGCGGCCTGGTCGGCCCGGCGCAGCGGCAGCAGTTCGCGCAGCGCGGGCTCGTCCACCTGGACGACGCCGATGCCCGCCGCCTCCAGGTCCACCGTCTCGTCCCGGATGGCCAGCGCGATCTGTCGCGCGGTGTCGGCGAGCGGCTGGTCGTCGCGGATGAACGACCAGGCCAGGATGGTGACCGGGCCGGTCAGCATGCCCTTGACCGGCTTGCTCGTCAGCGACTGGGCGTAGGTGATCCACTCGACGGTCATCACCGCCGGGCGTGCCACGTCGCCGTAGACGATCGGCGGGCGCACGCAGCGGGTGCCGTAGGACTGCACCCAGCCGTTGACCGTGGCGGCGAAGCCGTCGAGCTGCTCGGCGAAGTACTGCACCATGTCGTTGCGCTCCGGCTCGCCGTGCACGAGCACGTCCAGCCCGATCTCCTCCTGCAGCGCGATGACCTCGGCGATCTCGGCGCGCATGCGGGTGTCGTACTCGGCCCGGTCGATCTCGCCGCGGCGGAATTCGGCGCGGGCCACCCGGATCCGGCCGGTCTGCGGGTAGGAGCCGATGGTGGTGGTCGGCAGCAGCGGCAGGTTCAGCCGCTCCTGCTGCAGGACGCGGCGCTCGTCGGCGGGGGCGCGACGGGTCGCGGCCGCGTCCAGGTCGTCGAGGCGCTCGCGCACCGACTCCACGCGCAGGCGCGGGTCGGCCCTGCGGTCGGCGACCGCGGTGCGCGCGACCTCGAGCTGGTCGGCGACCGCGCTCTCGCCCTCGGTGAGCGCGGTGGCGAGCACCCGGATCTCGGCGATCTTCTCGTCGCCGAAGGCGAGCCAGCCGCGCAGCCGCTGGTCCAGGTCGGTCTCCGGCGCCAGGCTGTAGGGGACGTGCAGCAGCGAGCACGAGCTGGAGACGGCAACGGCCACCCCGGCGTCGCGCAGCTCGGTCAGCCGCGGCAGCACATGGTCGGGGTCGGCCCGCCAGATGTTGTGGCCGTCGACCACGCCGGCGACGATCAGCTTGCCGGAGATCGACCGGGCCGCGGCGACATCCGCGTCCCCGCCCGCGACCAGGTCGACGGCGATGCCATCGATCCCGGTCTCGGCCAGCGCGGGCAGCGCCACGCCGAGACGGCCGAAGTAGGCGGCCACCAGGATCGCCGGACGCGCCGTGACCTCCGAGAGCCGCCGGTAGGTGCTGCGCACCGCCGCCAGCTCGGCCTCGGTGAGATCGGTGACCAGCGACGGCTCGTCCAGCTGAACCCATTCCGCCCCGGCCTCGGCGAGCAGCCCGAGCAGCCGCTCGTACAGCGGGATCAGGTCGGGCAGCCGGTCGAGCAGGTCGCTTCCGTCCACCGACTTGGCCAGCTTCAGGAAGGTGATCGGCCCGACGACCACCGGCCGCGCGGGCACGCCGAGCGCCAGCGCCTCCGTCAACTCGGCCAGCGGCTTCTCCGGGTGCAGCGCGAAGGCGGTGTCCGCGGCGAGCTCGGGCACCAGGTAGTGGTAGTTCGTGTCGAACCACTTGGTCATCTCGAGCGGGGCGACCTCGGCATTGCCGCGGGCGGCGGCGAAGTACCGGTCCAGTTCGTCGGCGATCCCGGAGACCCGCTGCGGCAGCGCGCCGAGCAGCACGGCGGTATCGAGCACCTGGTCGTAGTAGGAGAAGGTGCCCACCGGCACCGAATCGAGCCCGGCGTCCATGGCCGCCGTCAGCTGCGCGGTGCGCAGCTCCTTCGCGACGGCGTGCAGGGCCTCGGCGTTCGTGCGGCCCGCCCAGTAGGACTCCGTGGCGCGCTTGAGCTCCCGGTTGGGGCCGACGCGCGGGAACCCCAGCACGGTCGCGGTAAAGGTGGTGTTCGACATCGATGAGCTCCATCAGCAGCAGCCAAGACCGCCGCCCATTCGGAGCGCACGCGGATGGAGCCCGTGAAGCATCGTTCCCGTGCCCGGGTCCACTCGGCGTAGCGCCCGATCCACGAGGCGACGACCACCGGGGACGGCGTCCCCGGTACAACGGGCAGGCCTTCGGACTCGTGGGCATCGACCCGAGATCGGGTCGGCCCCGGGGGCCCGGGGCTGGTCCTACCGACCGTCGCTTCCCAGGCGGGTGCCCAGTGCGGGTGACGGCTGTCGTTCCCACTCACCGCTGCGGGACAGTCCCGGATTTCCACCGGGTTCCCTCTCACCCGGCGAATTGCTCTCCGGGCTTCGACGCAGGCGGGCGGGTCAGGGGCTCCTTCGACTCCGCCGCCGGCGAACCAGCTGCACCGACGAATATAGCGGATCACCGGGGGGCGGGTGCCCGCGCACGACACTCGCGGTCCACAGATCAGCGAACATCGGTGTTCGCAGCAGTTATGGTCGTTCCATGAGAATTCGAACGCTTCTCGCCGCACCCGTCCTCGCCGCCGCCCTCGCCGTGCCGGGAATGCAGGGTGCCGCCGCGCAACCTGGCGACAGCACCGTGTATTTCAGCTACGGCGGCTCCAACTGCGCGATCCGAGCCAACGGGGATGTCGGCTGCGATATCCCCGGCGGCACGAACCTCTTCGGCTTCACCGTCTACGACCTCGCCATCGACCTTCCCTTCCTGCCCGCACACCCGACCTTCGGGCTCGTCGGCCCGCACGGACGCGCGGGCAGCACACCCATCGACGGCACCCTGAGCAACGGCGGCGCCAGCTGCACCGGCGGCGGCAGGGGCGCGCTGTTCTGCACCGCCAAGGGCCACAGCTTCAGCTTCGGCTGGTCCGGGACCCAGATCAGCTGACCGACCGGACCGCACCCGGCCGGGTGCAGCGGCGCGAGACGAACCAGCTGCACAGGTCGGACTCTGCGCCCCGCACCCGGGTCGCCGGGGTCCGGAATTCGCTTACCCGGCGGTTACGCGCGGTGATCTCGCGGAAACCGCGGATTCCTAGCGTATACAGCCATGGCGACACCGGTGCGGATCCGCACGACCACCCCGCCCGGCTCCCTGCGCGACACCGTCTACGCGGCGCTGCGCGACGACCTCATGAACGGCCGCATCGGCTTCGAGCAGCGACTGACCGAGCCGAAGGTCTCCGCGCGCTTCGGCATCTCGCGCACCCCGGCCAGGGAGGCGCTGGCCATGCTCTGCGCCGACGGGCTGCTGCGCCGCGAGGAGGTCGGCTTCGCGCCGGTGCGGCCGAGCATCCCGGTGGTCCGCGACCTCTACGAGCTGCGGCTCACGCTGGAGCTGTCCGGCATCCAGCGCGCCATCACCAACCCCGCCGTGGTGCACGACCGCGACGCCCTGCTGGCGGAGCGGGAGCACTGGCGGGTGCTGCGGGCCGAGCCGCCCGAGCAGCAGCCCGGTTTCGTCGTGGTCGACGAGGAGTTCCACGTCGCCTTGCTCGCCGCGGCGGGCAACGGTGAGCTGGTGCGCGCGCTGACCGCGGTGAACGCGCGGATCCGGCACGTCCGGATGTTCGACTTCATGGTCAACAACCGGATCGAGGTGACCATCGCCGAGCACCTGGCGATCCTCGACGCCGTGCTCGCCGGTGAGCTCGCGCAGGCGCACGGGCTGCTGCACCGGCACATCGGCGAGTCGCTCGATGTCGTCCTCGACCGCGTCACCCGCGCCGTCGTCGCCATGTCCATGGCAAGCGAACAGGAGTAACCGGTGACCTCGAGTTTCGACACCGTACTGATCGCCAATCGCGGCGAGATCGCGGTGCGGATCATCCGCAGCGCCCGCGACCTCGGACTGAAGTCGGTGGCGGTCCATTCCGACGCCGACCTCGGGGCCGCGCACGTGCGGATGGCCGATGCCGCGGTCCGGCTCGGCCCCGGCCCTGCCGCGGAGTCGTATCTGCGCGCCGACGCGGTGATCGAGGCCGCGCTCGCCACCGGCGCGGGCGCGATCCACCCCGGGTACGGATTCCTCTCCGAGAGCGCGGATTTCGCGACCGCCGTAGCCGCGGCGGGGCTGGTCTTCGTCGGGCCGTCGCCGGAGCAGCTGCGGGTCTTCGGCGACAAGCACACCGCCCGCGAGGCCGCGCGCGCCGTCGGCGTCCCGCTGGTGGCGGGCAGCGGCATCCTGGAGTCGGCCGCGCACGCGGTCGCCGAGGCCGACCGGATCGGCTACCCGGTGATGGTCAAGGCGGTCGGTGGCGGTGGCGGCATCGGCATGCAGGCGTGCTTCGACGCCGACGCGGTGCACGCCGCGTTCGACCGGGTGCAGCGGCTGGCGGTGGCGAACTTTTCCTCGGCGGGGGTGTTCCTGGAGCGGTTCGTCGCCCGGGCGCGCCATATCGAGGTGCAGGTCTTCGGGGACGGGCAGGGCCGGGTGGTCAGCCTCGGCACCCGCGACTGCTCGCTGCAGCGGCGCAACCAGAAGGTGATCGAGGAGGCACCCGCCCCCGGCCTGCCCGCGACGCTCACCGAGGAGCTGCTTGCGACCTCACGCGCCCTGGCGGGCTCGGTCGGCTACCGCTCGGCCGGCACCGTCGAATTCGTCTACGACACCGAGCGCGGCGCGGCGTCGTTCCTGGAGATGAATACCAGGCTGCAGGTGGAGCATCCGGTCACCGAGGCCGTCACCGGTGTCGACCTGGTCGCCTGGATGCTGCGGCTGGCCGGTGGCGACGCGACCGTGCTCGACGCCGTGCCGGACGCGGGCCCGCCGCTGCGCGGCTGGGCGGTCGAGGCGCGCGTCTACGCCGAGGATCCGGCGCACGACTACCGGCCGAGCGCCGGGCTGATTACCGAGGCGCGCTTTCCCGCCGATATCCGGGTCGACACCTGGGTCGAGACCGGCACCGAGGTCAGCCCGCACTACGACCCCATGCTGGCCAAGCTGATCACCCACGCCCCGACCCGCGCCGAGGCGTTCGACGCACTGGAGACCGCACTGACGAGCACGCGCATCCACGGCGTGCGGACCAATCTGGCGCAGCTGCGGGCCGCCGCGGCGGCACCGGTGGTACGGGACGGTGCGCATGTCACCGCGACCATGGCCACGCTCGCCGCCGCCGAGCCGCGCCTGGATGTCCTGCGGGCTGGGACGATGACCACCGTGCAGGACCACCCGGGCCGAATCGGGCTGTGGGAGGTGGGTATTCCGCCGTCCGGGCCGATGGACGACCTGTCGTTCACCCTGGCCAACACCGCGGTCGGCAACGCGCCGGGGGCGCCGGGGCTGGAGTGCACCCTGCAGGGTCCGCGCCTCCGCTTCTCCGCCCCGGCGGTCGTCTGCGTCACCGGTGCTCCGGCCCCGGTGACCGTCGACGGCGAGCCCGCGCCGTTGTGGGAGCCGGTCACCCTGGCCGCGGGCGCGGTGCTCGATATCGGCGCGCCCGCCGACGCCGGGCTGCGCACCTACCTGGCGATCCGCGGCGGCATCGACGCCCCGGAGTATCACGGCAGCGCCGCGACCTTCACCCTGGGCGGGTTCGGCGGCGTCACCGGCCGGGCGGTCGCCGACGGCGACGTTCTCACCCTCGCGGGTGCGTCACCGGCCGGGCCGCCCACGGCGGTACCGATCGGTGACCGGCCGGCGTTCACCCACGAGTGGCGGCTGGCGGTCGGCGAGGGCCCGCACACCGCGCCCGCCTACTTCACCGACGCCGACATGGCGCAGTTCTACCGGCACCCCTGGCGGGTCGGCGCGCACGCCAACCGCACCGGTATCCGCCTCGAGGGGCCGAAGCCCGAGTGGTCGCGCGCCGACGGCGGCGACGCCGGGCTGCACCCGTCCAACCTGCACGACACCCCCTACAGCGTCGGCGCGCTCAATGTCTCCGGCGACACCCCGATCCTGCTCGGCCCCGACGGCCCCAGCCTCGGCGGCTTCGCCTGCCCGCTCACCGTGATCTCGGCCCAGCGGTGGAAGCTGGGGCAGCTGCGGCCCGGCGATACGCTCCGGTTCGTCCCGGTAGCCGACGGCACCGCAGCCGCGCTGCGCACCTCGCCCGCGGCACGGGCGGGCAGCGTCGATGTCATTGCGGCACCGAGCGATCGAGGGGTTCTCGCCGCGCTGGAGGCGGAGGGCGATCGGCCCGCGGTGGTGTATCTACGTGGCGGCGACGACAATATCCTCGTCGAGTACGGCGACATGGTGCTCGACCTGGGGCTGCGCATGCGCGTGCACGCCCTGGCGCAGGCGCTCGCCGAAGCGGCCCCGGCCGGGCTCGTCGACGTGACCCCCGGCGTCCGCTCCCTGCACCTGCACTTCGACCCCGACGTACTCGCCCAGCACCGGCTGCTCGGCCTGCTCACCGACCTCGAACAGCAACTCCCCGCCACCGGCGACCTGGTCGTGCCGAGCCGCACCATCCGGCTGCCGCTCTCCTTCGACGACCCGTCCATCGCCGAGGCGATCGACCGCTACCGCAGCGGGGTCCGCGACACCGCGCCGTGGCTGCCGTCGAATGTCGAGTTCATCCGCCGGATCAACGGCCTGGACAGTGTCGAGCAGGTGCGCGGCGCGGTCTTCGACGCCGAGTACCTGGTACTCGGGCTCGGCGACGTCTACCTCGGTGCGCCACTGGCTGTTCCGCTGGACCCGCGGCACCGGCTGGTCACGACGAAGTACAACCCGGCCCGCACCTGGACCCCCGCCGACGCCGTCGGGATCGGCGGCAAGTACCTGTGTGTCTACGGCATGGCCTCCCCCGGCGGGTACCAACTGATCGGGCGCACCGTCCCGATCTGGTCCGGGTACCGCCAGCACCCGCCCTTCGAGTCGGGCACGCCGTGGTTGTTCCGGTTCTTCGACCGGATCGTCTGGGAGCCGGTCAGCCCCGAGCAGTTGCTCGAGCACCGGGCGGCGGCCAGGGCCGGGCGGTTCGACGCCGAGATAGCCGATGGGACGTTCGCGCTGGCCGAGCATCGGAAGATGCTGCGCGACAATGCGGGCGCGATTGCCGACTTCGAGACCAGGCAGAACGCGGCCTTCGAGGCGGAGAAGCGCGCTTGGCACGCCGCGGGCGAGTTCGACCGTACCGTCGCCGCCGCGCCGCCGGTCGAGGAGTCCGACGATCTGCTTACGGGTCTGCCGTCGGATGCCACCGTCGTCACCGCGCCGATGGCGGGCAATGTGTGGCGGATCGATATCAGTCCCGGCACTGTCCTGCGCGAGGGCGAGACGGTGGCCGTGCTCGAGGCGATGAAGCTCGAGCTTCCCGTGCCCAGTCCGGCCGACGGCACGGTGCTTCGGGTGTTGGCCGCACCCGGGAGCGCCGTGCGCGCCGGAACCCCGATCGCAGTGCTCGGGGCACGATGAGCTACCCGGCCACCGGGCCTCGTGATCACGTCGAACCGGTCAGACCACACATACGGCCCAGCGCCCCGATCCGGGGCTCCGTGCTACGCCGGCAACGGCCGCGGCGGCGGCACCTTGCGCGGGTCAGTGCGCAGTATCTTCCTTCGCTTTTCGCTTCGGAACGACGTGCATGATGAGCACGACCAGAGCTCCGACGACGAGCCCGGCGAGTGCGGAGGCGACCGTCCCCGCGGTCCAGGACAGGACACCTCCGAACCCGCCGTGAATGAGTTCTCCGGCCCAGTGTTCGAGGTCGTGGAGGCGGTCGGCGGGCCAGTGGAATCCGGCTTCGCCGACGTTGACGAGGAGGATGTGGCCGCCGACCCACAGCATCGCGGCGATCCCGACGACGGTGAGAACGGACATCACCTTCGGCATCGCGGTGACGAGTCCGCGACCCAACCGCTGACTGAACGACGACTTGCGCTCGGCGAGGGCGAGTCCGACGTCGTCCATCTTCACGATCGCCGCGACGACGCCGTAGACCAGGGCGGTGATGAGGAACGCGACGGCGATCAGCACCAGCAGCCGGGTGACGAAAGGTTCGGTCTCGACCGAGGAGAGGGCGATCACCATGATCTCGGCGGAGAGGATGAGGTCGGTGCGGATCGCACCGCTCACCATGGCCTTCTCGTGTTCGGGTCCGCTCGACGCCGCGGGTGCGTCGCCGGCGGCGTGGTGACCGCCGGTGAGCGCCTCGTACACCTTCTCCGCGCCCTCGTAGCACAGGAACAGGCCGCCTGCGATGAGCAGGTAGGGCAGCGCCTGCGGCAGGAACTCGCTCAACACCATCGCCACCGGCAGGATGACGAGGAGCTTGTTGCGGATCGACCCGATCGCGATCTTGCGGATGATCGGGAGTTCGCGTTTGGGGGAGAACCCGTGCACGTAGCGGGGGGTGACCGCGGTGTCGTCGACTACCACGCCCGCGGCCTTGATACCGGCCCTGCCCGCCGCGGCGCCGATGTCGTCGATCGACGCCGCGGCTACCTTCGCGATCGCCGCGACGTCGTCCAGCAGGGCGACGAGACCACCGGCCACGGAAACCTCCACTTCGAACGGACCGAGCAGATCGAACAGTACGCGTATCGAGCGGTGCCGGCCCCGTTGTGGGTCGGTTCGCCGTTCTGGGTCCACGTTGATCGCGGCGAGCTGAAGCGGGCCGACGCCGCGGGCGCGATCATCGCGCGGATCAACCGGGACCCGTTCTTCCCGACCTACCTGCCGCACGGGAACCCGGAGCTCAAGTACGTCGACATCAGCCAGGACACTTCAATCCACTGCGGTCCTTCACAGCCTCGCAGGACTCACGGGACAGCGTTCACGCACCGTGCGGCGGCAGGAAACGCAAGGCTACCGTCTGGCCCGCGGCGGTGCGTTCGCGTGTGATCACCACGACGCCGGGCCCGACCACGACGTCGAGGCGTTCGCCTTCTCCATGCGTAACGCCCGCGTGGTCGCCGTCGGTCGTCATGTTGAGCGGGGGGTAGGCGAGGGCGAGGACCAGCGTTCCGCTCGGCACATCGACGAGCCCCATCGGAAGGGTTTCGGTCCGTGGCTCGTGTTCGAGGCCGTCCTCCGGAATCGGGCAGACACCCGGCTCGACCGGTGGTGAGATCCAGAGGGTTCCGTCATCGCTGCGACGCACCTCGTGCCGGCCGTCACCGTGAGCTTCCTCGACGTAGACACGCAACCCGTCGAGCACCAGTTGCGCGCTGCCCTCGGCGGCGAGTTCGTCGCCGTGGACATCCCAGCCACCGAACCGCGCCCCCGCATCACACAGCACCAGGAAAAGCCCGTCATGCAGGGGATTTCGGATCGATCCGAGGTAGTTCACGATGGTTCAGCCTACTGCGGGGGACCGTTCGGTGATGGGTCGCTGTGTGAGTTGATGACATCTGATCTGTGGTGTCGTGGGGCACTGCTGGAAGGATGGGCACCCCCCTATCTCCGGGAGTTCTGCGACGATGTCGTGCGGGTCGCTCGCGATCGAGAGCCCGGCCAGCTACTGAAGCAGAACGCGGCCGATTTGGGGATCAGCGAGTCGTGCCCGGCCAACTGGATGAATATTGCTCCCCAGATCGGTTGGTTTGCCTGCGTTCGTAAAGCGGCTCCCACCTCACCGTCCCGGCCATACTCCCGGGAGAAACTGCAAGCGCTCGCGAAGCAGATAAGCCGATCGGTCTGTGACCCAGCCGGTTTCAAGGAGCTCCCGAGGCAATTTAGCGACGTAGGCGTTCGCCTCGTCTACGTCGAATCTTTCCCCTCCAGCAAAATCTCTGGCGCTTCCTACCACGATCAACATGGCCCAGTCGTCGCACTCTCGGGGCGAGGGCAACGTCTCGACAAAGTGCTCTTCACCCTGCTACACGAATGCGCACACGTAGTCAGAGGCGACGTATCTCCAGATGGACTGCCTCTGATCGATGAAGACGATCACACACTCGGCGATGAAGACAAAGCGGATGAGCTTGCTTCTCAATGGATTTTTGAGCAACCCCTCCCCAAGATGCCGCAACGGGTGAGCGCTCAGTGGATTAGATCCGTTGCCGAAGAGCGCGGGGTTCACCCCATTGTGGTTGTCGGCAGGCTGCAGCGCGAGAATCGAATTCCGTGGCGTACCGCGCTAGTGAAGGGTGCCCCCAATGCGACGCCATACCTTCAAGCATGGAACCCAGTGTGACACAGTATGGCGACCAACTAATCCTAGGTGCGCGGCTCTGCGGTCGTAGCGCAGATTGAGGCGGTGATAACCCGCCAGCCAGGAGATCATTCGCTCGATCACCCAGCGGTGCCGGCCGAGGCGCTCGCTGGACTCCACGCCCCTTGCGTGCAATCTGATCCCTCCAGCGGGCATTTGTCCAAAACTTTCATCGAGCGCATGAAACGATTGTGGACCTCTACGCGAACTGGCCGCCTCCTGGCTGTGGATCGTCGTCCTCGGCGGGCTCTTCCTGTGGTGGGTTAATTCCGCATCGACCGCGCGCGGGGACGCCGCGCCCGACGGCTCGGCGTCGACCACTCAGTACGCGGGCGGGCCCGCACCCCTGAACTGGCACGGTGCCACCGGCGTCTCGATCGCGGTGCTGCTGCTCTTCCTCGCGGCCCCGGCATCACCTGGTCGCCATACGCGGGCGAGCACGTTCCCGACCTGCGCACCACCACGTTGTTGGAACGCCCCCAACTCGACACCACCTCCGGGGGCGAACACGCGGGCTACGACGGCCCCACCCCCCTCCCCAACCACTGGCATACCCGCCGACCTCCACCTCGGCCGCGTCGCCGAAGCCGCCGACCGCGCAGGCTTTCGAGATCGCGCTCCCTGCCGAACTCGGCCAGGCGATCGACCTCGTGCTGGATGCGGTGCGTCGCCACAACGTGACAAACCGATCAGGCGGGCGGGCGGTTCAGGACCGGTCGAACTCCCCGCTGCGGACGCCAGCGGTGAAGGCACCCCATTCGCCGGGGGTGAGGACCAGCGCCGGACCTGACATGTTCTTGGAGTCCCGAACACCGACCTGACCATCGTCCAGATGAGCGACCTCGACACAGTTGTTGTCACCGCCGCTGTAGCTCGACTTGAACCACTCGGCGCCCGACAGATCCATGCTCACTGCTCGTACTCCCTTGCCGCGCGCCGCAACGCTTGCCTGCTGTCTGCTGAGGTCATCGCGGTGGCCCGGAGACGGGCGAACGTCTCGTGGTACTGCTCCACCGCTTCGACGTTGCTGTAGTACATGTTCCCACGAAAGCCCTCCACGAAGACGATCGAGTCCTCCCCGACCGATTCGTCGAACTCCACGATGGTGAAGGGTCCTGGACCGAATCCGAGCGGATAGCCAGAAGTAAACGGCAAGAGCATCACGTTGACGTTCGCGGGCAAATCGGCCAGGTGACGAAGCTGGCCGGCCATCACTCGGGGGCCACCGACAACACGCTTGGTCACCGCCTCGTCGAGCAGCAGGTCGACCTGGACCGGGCTCCGCCGACGGCTGATGATCCGCTGCCGGTTGATGCGAACGCTCGCGCGGTGCTCGACCTGTTCCGCCGTGGCGTCGGGATCGAACAGCTGATCCAGCGCCGTGGCGTACTCCGCCGTCTGGAACAGCCGCACCAGGGTCTCCGGCTGAAAAACGGTGAGTTTGGCCGCGCTGGCCTCGAGGCTGATGTACAGCTCGAAATCGGCACGGATGGCGTCGGCGTGTTCGTGCCACCACAGCCCTTCGCCCTCGTTCGCCTCCGCTGCCCGCGTCAGCTCCAGGAGCATCGGCAACCTGTCCATCGCGTTGTACAGCTCGCACAGCGCCCGGATGTCCAATGTCCTTATGCGGCCGGCCTCTCCCTTCTCCAACCGCTGGAGTGTGCTCGCGCCGCGCTCGATCAGGCGGGCCGCGTTGCGCAGCGAGTATCCCGCCTCCGCCCGCAGGTCCCGGAGGTAGCGGCCGAGCTGGCGGCGGGGGATGGTGCCGAGCGCCTTCTTTTTCTGGGGCATTCGTGGATCACGCTTCCCTGGATTCGTGGGTCGCTCACGCAGTGAGCCTGGTTGGTTTCTGGTCGGTTGCTGGGACACCGGCCGACCGCAGCTGAAAACCCATATGGGCCTTCGGAACAACTTTCATGGTTGACCCACTTTAGCTGTCCCGCAGGCTTTCTCCGCTGTGTACTCGACGTCAAACCGACACACGGACAACGCATGGGCAGGGGCGCGGCATGGTGACAGTGGACGAGCGATGGCTGGATTGCGGCTTCGACCCCGACCACCTGACCCCGCGAGCCGCCGAGCTCATCCTCCGCTGGCACCAGCACGCCCCCGGCCACCACTGCCTACCGGAAATCGCGGCACTCGCCTTCCTGTCCGAACCCTCCGCCGGGTACGACTGGGAGTAGCCGTGGACAGGCACATACGGATCGCGTTCGCATCCGGGCCGACCTTCGACTACCGGGTCAGCGACACCGCGGCGGAAGACCTCGAGAGCACGCTGCGGGACTGGGCCCCGGATGCCGAGATCACCGTGGACGACCACGTGACCCACACACTGCCCGCGATCCCCTGCGCATCCCTCTGGGAGCCTTGACGTGGTGGGAGCAGTACCCGGCCGGGTGTGGACCGACTACGGTCGGGTACCACCCCCGCACACCCGCGGTGAGGTCCGGAAGGTCAGGCGATGAACGCTACCGGCGATACCCCCAGCGCCCTACGGCAGGAGTTCCCCGCCGCGGCCGAAGAGCTGGCCAGGGTCCGCAGCAGGCTGCGCGAGTGGCTGGCCGGTGTGCTCACCGACCCCGCACACGCCTACGACCTGCTGCTGGCCGCCATCGAAGCGTGCACCAATGCGGTCGAGCACGGGCACCATGAGGATCGGCGGCCCATCCTGCTCGAGGCGCGGGTGCAGCGGGACATGGTCCGGGTGACCATCACCGATCACGGGACGTGGAAGACACCGGCCACGGGCGCCACGCATCGGGGCCGGGGGCTGGCGCTGATCGGCGCCCTCGTTCCCGAGTCCCGCATCACCTCGGGCGACACCGGCACCGTCGTCGAACTCGCCGCGCCCCTGCTCGCCACCTGAGCCGGGGGCCGAGTCATTCAGCGTTCCGGGGGTCAGGTCGACTTCATCGGCCCCGTCGCGGGTGCCTGCACCGCCGTACTCGCGGCCGGGCTGATGACCACCGGGCCGGTCATCGCACTGATCGGCGATTCGCTGTGGGACGCGCTGTGCCCGGCCCTTGTCACCTTCCCGATCGGCCTCGCCCTCGCGGTCCAGACCTACCGCTGGCGCCGCACCGCCCGGCGCTTCGACACCGCCGCCGTCCCGGCCGAGGCCGAGATCCTCGCGGTGCGGATCCGCGCGGGCGGCGAGAACCCCGATGTGGCCGAACTGCGGGTCCGCATCAGCGGCCCCGGCTTCGACGCCTTCGAGGCGGCGTGCGAGATACCGACCGGCGTGCCGCACCCGCGCATCGGCGACCGCCGCCGGGTGCTGGTCGACCCCGCGGACCTGAGCTTCGCCATCGGGTACGACCACCTGTTCGACGAACAGTAAACCGGCCGATACACATCCCGTTACCCTTTCGGTAAACAACCCATTGACGAATGTCGATGACATATGTCAGTCTGAATCCGCAGTCGGCAGCGCGGAGAAGCTGCCGCCCAACATCTTCCACTCGCCACCCCCACCCGCCGTCGACGCACGTCAGCGGTACTGCTGGGATCGAGGTCATGACCGATGCATCCGGAAAACCCCAGGGGCGCGAAGCCCAGCGGCTGCGCACGCGGGACCGCGTGCTCGACGCCGCGATCACCGAGTTCGCGCGCACCGGCTCGGCGGAGGCCGATATCGCGGCCATCGCCGAGGTCGCCGGCGTCGCGCGCGGCACCTTCTACTTCCACTTCCCCACCAAGGAGCACGTCCTGCTGGAGCTGGAGCGCCGCGAGGAGACCCTGCTCGCGCAGAAACTCACCCGCTTCCTGCGCGGCGAGCACGACCTGCGCGCCGCGCTCGCCGAGACCGTCCGGCTGGTGCTCGCCCTGGAGCGCAGGCTCGGCAACACCCTGTTCCGCGAGCTGCTCGCGGTGCACTTCTCCCCCAACCGCGGCGACGGCGATCCCAGGGACTTCCCGATGATCGCCACCGTCGCCACCGAGATCGAGAACGCCCGCGACCGCGGCGAGACCAGGGACGGCATCGACCCCTACCACGCCGCGCTGTTCTTCCTGCTCGGGCTGTACGCGCTGCTCGCGACCACCCCGGACAACCGGGCCATGCGGGCCGCGATGCTCGACAGCTACCTCACCACCGCGCTGCACAGCATGGAGCGCTGATGACCCTTCTCGAACGGAGCGAACCTCATGTGGCTGGATCTCGTGCGCATCATCGGGGCGTGGGTGCTGGTCTGCGGCATCATCGGCTTCTGGTACTGGGTCATGAAGAACATCGGCACTTTCTGATCGGCCGCCCGCCCGACGGAGCCGTCCCGTGAACCCCCGCGCGCTGGAGCGCGGCTGCGCGCTCACCGCGGTCGCCTTCTCCGCGCGCCGCCGCGCGAATGCCCGCCTGCTCACCGGCGCGCACCGCGGGTTCGGGCTGAATGCGGCGGGCACCGTCGTCCAGGTGCCCTACCCGCCCGCCCCCGGTTGGACCCGCACCACCCTGACCTGCGGCGTCGCCCTGCAGTGCGCGCCGTCCAAGGACGCACTCGCCCGCTACGCCCTGCACGAACTCTCCCCCCGCGAACGCGGCGCGCTCACCCTGATCGAGGGCGGCGTGGCGGCGGGCTGGATCGCCGAGCGGCTCCCCGGCCTGATCCCGGAGCTGCGCCTGCGCCTGCCCGACCTCCCCTTCGAACCCGACCTCGACGTCCCCGCCATGCTGGAGCGCGCCGACCGCCTCGCCCGCTCCGGCACCCAGCTCCCCGCCCATCCGCTGCTCGGCACCCTCCCGCTGAGCGCCCCCGGCCGCAGCGCCCTCGCCGCGGCGGTGCACCGCACCTACGGCCGCATGCCGTGGACCAGCAGGCGCAGCGACGCGAAGCGCGTGCTCTCGGTCCCGGTCGGCGGTGGCGGCGGCGCCCGCACCAGCAACCTGCCGCCCCCGAGCCACCCGGACAACGAGGACCTCGACATCCGCGCCGACCGGCGCGCGGGGATCCCGTACCCGGAGTGGAACATGTGGACCGAGAGTTTCCTCCCGGACCACGTCGCGGTCCTCGAACGCACCGACCCCGTCCGCGGCAGACCGGCCCGACCGGTCGGTGCCGACCTGCGGCGCTGGTTCGAGCAGCGCACCCACCGCGCCCTGCGCGGCGGGCTCCCCGACGGCGCCGACCTGGACGTGGACCGCTACGTCGCGCACCGCCTGGACGCACTCGGCGGCCCGGTGCCGGAGCCGCGCGTCTTCCGCGACCTGCTGCCGACGACCCGCGACGTCACCACCGCGGTCCTGCTCGACGGCAGCTCCTCACTGGGCAGCAACGGCGGCCGCGCCTTCCGCCTCGAACTCGCCTGCGCCGACGCGCTCTCCCGCGCCATGGCGCTGGCAAGGGAGCGGCACGGCCTCTTCGTCTTCACCGGCAACACCCGGCACCGGGTGGAGGTGCGCTGCCTCAAGGACTTCGACGATCGGCGCTTCGTCGACCCGGGCGGACTCGGGCTCATGGCAGGCGGCTACACCCGGCTCGGCGCGCCGCTGCGGCACCTGACGCACCGGCTCGCCGAACGCCCCGCCGAGCGCAGGCTGCTGCTGGTGATCGGCGACGGCCTGATGTCCGACGAGGGCTACGAGGGCCGCTACGCCTGGGCCGACGTGGCGCACGCGCTCACCGAGGCGGACGAGGCCGGGATCACCGTCTACTACATCGGCGTCGGCCCGGTCCGCGTCGATCCGCTGCCCGAGGTGTTCGGGCCGCGCCGGTCCTGCCGGATCCACCGGGTCGAGCAGCTCCCCCGGGTCCTCGGTGCCGTGCACCGAACCCTGGTCGCCGCCTGACCCCACCCACAGCGAGGAGCACCCCGGTGCGAGATCTCTACCACGCCACCGGCGACGAGGTGCGGCTGTTCGAACAGGCGCACCGGCAACGACTTCCGGTCATGCTGACCGGCCCGACGGGCTGCGGCAAGACCAGGCTGGTCGAGCACATGGGCGCGCTGCTCGGCCGCCCGGTGCTCACCATCAGCTGCCACGACGACCTGACCAGCGCCGACCTGGTCGGCCGGTTCCTGGTCGCGGGCGGCGACGTGGTCTGGCAGGACGGCCCGCTCACCCGCGCCGTGCGCACGGGTGCCATCTGCTACCTGGACGAGGTGGTCGAGGCCCGCCACGACTCGCTGGCCGTGCTGCACTCGCTCACCGACCACCGCCGCACCCTCTACCTGGACCGCTCCGGCGAAGAGCTCACCGCGCCATCGGAATTCCAGCTGGTGTGCTCCTACAACCCCGCCTACCGCAGCTCGCTCAAGGAGCTCAAGCCCTCGTTCCGGCAGCGCTTCGTCACCCTCGGGCTGGACTACCTGCCGCCCGAGCACGAGATCGCCGTGATCGCCACCGAATCCGGCGTCGACGCGGCGGTCGCCGGGCGGCTGGTCGGCTGCGCGGGCATGATCCGCCAGGCCGACGAGGCCTTCCACTTCGAGCCGCCCTCCACCCGGGTACTGGTCACCGCGGCCCGCATGATCGCCGCGGGCGCCGGCGAGCTCGCCGCCGTGCAGGCCGCGGTGCTCGCGCCGCTCTCCGGTGACGGCGCCCTCTCCGACGGCTTGCGCGAGATCGCGGCCGCCGCCCTGCTTCCCCATCCCGCTACCGAGAGGACGGCTCCGTGAACGACCAGGACCGCAGACGAAAGCGCGCGCTCATCGTCTTCCAGCTCACCATCTACGGCTTTCTGCTCGCCATGTTCCTCATCCAGCTCAGCATGTGCGCGACCAGGGACTGGTAGCCGTGAACCTTCCCACCTTCCGCCGCGCCGCCGCCCCGGCGGGCTCGGCCTACGACGAGCACCACGAGCAGAGCAGGCAGGCCCAGCGCCGCGCCGACGTCTGGCTCACCGCGGGCACCGCGCTCATGGGCACCTTCATCTTCGGCTTCGCCGGGCTGCCGATCTTCCTGCGCGGGGTCTGGCTGCAGCGGAAGGCCCAGCGCGACGGGCTCTCGGTGCGGCCGATCATCGTCACCCTGATCGGCTACCTCGTCATCCTGGACGCCTTCCTCAACAGCATCGGCTGGGTGCTCGACATGCTCGCCAGCCACACCCTGGTGACCCGGGTGTTCTTCACCGCGTGGGGCAACTTCGTCGACAACGGCTACTTCTGGCACTACAACGAGCTCTTCATCGGCGGCGCGGGCGCACCCGGCGAGAAGGGCTGGGAGGTCGCGCTCATCCTGGTCGTCTTCCCCATGCGGGTCGCCGCCGCCATCGCCTTCCTGCAGATGAAGCGCTGGGGACACCAGTGGCTCATCGTCACCTGCTGGTTCGGGGTCGTGATCTGGGTCGGCTACGTCGTGAACATGACGGTCTACGCCGACATCCGCTTCGACGGCACCGTGCTCCCGGTCATCGGCTGGTGGCTCTACGACATCTTCTACATCACGCCGTTCCTCGCGATCCCGTACCTGCACACGGTGAACCGCGAGATCTTCTCCGACTGAGCCTGGAGCATCGTATGACGACCACCGAACTTCCCCCCGGAACCACCCCCGCCTTCGCCGGCATGCACAAGTGGCTGCGCCGCGGCATCTTCGTCTGCCTCTTCGCCCTGGTCATCGAGGGCGCCTTCACCGTGCCAGCGCTGGCCGTGTGGTACGGCTGGCCGACGCTCTCGCTCACCGAGATCTGCAGCGAGCTCATGAAGGTCCGCTACAGCGACGACACCCTGGAGTGCGAGCACCCCGCGCCCTTCAACGCGCCGCCGCTGGGCGGGCAGGCCGAGGGCGCGGGGCAGCAGACCGCCCGCGACCAGTGGGGCGTGCAGCCCAAACCGGATTACGGGCGGATCGGCTTCCGCGAGCTGATCCGCATCCACGAGGACCGGATCGCGCGGGAGGAGGCAGCCGGACGCTGATCGCCCGGCGGCCTCAGTACTGCTGCTGGGGCCGCCGGATGATCGCGCTCGCGCCGACGCCGCCGAGCAGCGAGATGATGCAGAGCCCGGCGATCAGGTTGATCGCGGCCGTCGCGATCTTCGCGTCCACCCCGGCGACCAGGGTGAACGGCACCAGCGTCGCGAGTGCGGTGAGCAGCCCGGTGATCCAGTAGAAGAACTGCATCGGGCTCGGCATGAGCGCGAGCAGCAGGTTCAGCAGACCGGCGGCGGCGATCGCGGCGGCGGCGCCTGCCACGGCGTACGAGGTGGTCGACACCGTGCCGTAGGCGCCCGCGCCCTCCGGCGAGAGCACGGCGATCTTCAGGATGCCGCGGATCAGCATGATCAGCACCACGATCACCAGCGCGACCACCGCGGCCGTGCCGACGGCACCTGCCCACAATCTGCCGAGGTTGATCTTCGGCTCGCGCCGCTGCTGTTGCTGCCGGGGCCGCTCGGCTTCGCGGTAGTCGTCCGCCTGGTACTCGTACCCGGGCTGCCCGGCATACCCCTGCTGCTGCTGGGGGTAGGCCTGGGTGCGCGGGTACTCGCGGCCCTGCGGGTCCTGGCGACCGTAGTTGTACGACGGATCCGTCATAGGCAGAAAGTACCCGCTCCGGGCGGAACCACCCACCCGAATCGAGGGCATGTCCACCCGGGTGGCACATCCGGTCCGCCCGCGCCCGGTGCTCGGGGCGGGAACGGCATCGGCTCAGCCATCGTGCAGTACGTCGAGCAGTTCCTGTTCGAGCGCGACGAACTCGGGCGCCGCCAGCATCGACAGGTCGCGCGGGCGCGGCAGGTCGACGCGGACCTCGCGGCGCACGGTGGCCGGGCGCGGCGAGAGCACGACGACGCGGTCCGAGAGGTAGACCGCCTCGCGGATGTCGTGGGTGATCATCAGCACCGTCCACCGGTATCGCTGCCAGACCCCCTGCAGCCAGGACTGCATCTCGGTGCGGGTCAGCGAATCGAGGGCGCCGAAGGGTTCGTCGAGCAGCAGCAGGTCGCGTTCCTGGACCACCGTGCGCAGCAGCGCCGCCCGCTGCCGCATTCCGCCGGAGAGCTGGGCGGGGCGGGCGTCCTCGAAGCCGGAGAGCCCGAAGACGGGGAACAGCTCGCGGGCCCGGCGCCTGGCCTCCGCCCGCGGCACGCCGCGGACCAGCAGCCCGAGCGTGGTGTTGTCGAGCACGGTGCGCCACGGGAAGAGCAGGTCCTTCTGCGGCATGTAGGCGCAGTGCGAACCGGCGGGTTCGCCGTCGTGCCTGCCGAAGTGGACACCGCCGGAGTCCGGGGTGTCCAGCCCGGCGAGCATCGAGAAGACCGTGCTCTTGCCGCAGCCGCTCGGCCCGATGACGGAGACGAACTCGCCGTGCCGCGCGGTGAACGACACCCCGGCCAGCACGTTCCGGGGCGGCTGGCCGCCGGGCAGCGGGAAGGACTTGGTGAGCGCATCGACGACGATCACGCCGCCGGAGTCAGCCATGTCGCTCCTGTCCGCCGCGCGCCCACGGGGCGACGACCCGTTCGATCGCGAAGGTCAGCAGGTAGAGCGTGATGCTGAGCACGGCGGTGACCAGCACCGCGGCCAGCACCAGATCGGTGCGGAAGGAGTTCTTCTGCAGGCTCATGTAGATCCCGAGCCCCTCCTTCGCGCCGACGTACTCCGCGAAGACCGCACCGACGACCGCGTAGGTGACCCCGATCCGCAGCGCCGTGAAGAACCGGGGCAGCGCCGACGGCAGCCGGACATAGCGGAAGACCTGACCGCGGGAGGCCCCCATGCTGCGCAGCAGCGCGCCCGCGTCCCGATCGGCCGCCGCGAAGCCCTCGATCAACCCGATCGCCATCGGGAAGAAGGTGACCAGCGCGACCACGAGCACCTTCGGCAGCAGCCCGAAGCCGAACCAGATCACCATCAGCGGCGCGATCGCGATGATCGGCAGGGTCTGCGAGGCGACGAACAGCGGGACGAAGGCGCGGCGCAGCCACGGCGAGAAATCCACCAGCACGGCCAGTGCCCAGGCCAGGGTCAGCGAGACCGCGAAACCCACCAGGGTCACCTGCAGGGTGGCGGCCGCGTTGGCGTAGATCTCGCCGCGGTGCGCCCACCCCTGCTGCGCGACCCGCAGCGGGGACGGCAGCAGCTGCGGGCGGATACCGCTGACCTCGACGTAGGTCTGCCAGAGCGCGACCAGCACCGCGACCGTGACAACCGCGGGCAGCAGCCGCCGGATTCCCACCCCGCGGGGGCTCTCCGGCGGCTTCCCGCCCCCCGAGATGTCAAGCAGGGGTGAGGTAGTCATTGGTGAAGTACCGCGACCAGTCCGGCTCCTCGGTCAGCGACGCGCCGTCGGGGCCGGCCAGCAGCCCCTTCCGGTACAGGAAACCGGAGTTCGCGGCCCACTGGTCGAGTGCCTGCGGGCCGACCCGGCCGTCGGCGCCCTTCATGAACCGGCTCGCGAGCATCCGCTGGCTCTCGAAGACCAGGCTCTCGTCGTTGAAGGCACCGGGGTTGGCGGCGATGAGGTCGCGGGCGGCGGCGTCCGGGTCGTCGGCGGCGGCCTGGTATCCGCGCTGCAGGGCCTGCACGAATTTCGCCGCGCGCTCCGGGTTCGCCGTCAGCCAGTCCTCGTTGCCGTCGATCAGGATGGCGTAGGAGTCGGGGAAGCCGAAATCGGTGTACCGGAGGTACTTCATCGGGGTGCCGTGGTGTTCGGCCTCGATCCCCTCCCAGGCCAGGTAGGAGACGGTGAAGTCGGCCTGTCCGGAGTAGACCGCCTCGTAGGCCGATGTACCGAGGGTGACCGCGGTGAAGTCGCCGGTGCCGCCGTCGTTGCGGATCACCTGCTGCAGGACCTCGACCTCGCCGGGTTCGCCGAAGCCGGCGTAGGTCTTGCCGTCCAGGTCGCGCGGGCCGGTGATGTCGGCGCGGTCGGCCCGCACCCCGATCCCCGTCGCCCAGTGCCGCAGCGGCGCGAGGACCGAGACGGTGTGCGCGCCGGAGGCCCGCGCGAAGGTCGACTGCCCCTGGGTGCTGATCCCGAACTCGGCGTTCCCGGCGTCGACGACGGTGCCGACGGCGGTGTTGGTGTACGGCAGCACCTCGATGTCGAGCCCGGCGTCGGCGAAGTAGCCGCGCTGCAGCGCGACGTACAGCCCGGTGTGGTTGGTGTTCGGCGTCCAGTCGAGGGCGAAGCGGATGGTCTGCCCCTGGTCGGCGCTCGAGCAGGCGGTGAGCGCGGAGAGCGCGGCCACCGCGGCGACGGCGCAGGCGAGGGCGCGGCGCAGGCGGCCGCTCATCCGGCGGGCCAGGGCTGCGGGTGCAGGGCGGTGTCCCAGAACATCAGTTCGTAGCGGGTGGCGATGACGAAGGCCGTCTCCATCGCCGACAGGTCTTTCGCGCCGGCGGTCGCGGCGGCCGCGTCGACCAGTGACCTGGCCGTGGCGGCGGACTCCTGGAACTCCGCCGCGCCGTAGGTGGAGACCCACTGCGCGTAGGGGTGCTCGGGGTCGGCGGCGAGCACCTCGGACGCCGTCGCGGCCAGGTCGCGGCCCACCTCGGCGTAGATCCAGAAGCACGGCAGCGCCGCCGCCGCGCCGACCGCGTAGGACTCGGTGGCGGCGGTGGCGATCAGATAGGAGACGTAGGCCAGGCAGGCCGTCGAGTGCTCCGGCTCGTCGGTCCGCTCCGGGATGCGCCCACCGGTGAGCAGATCCTGGTGCAGCGCGGTCTCGACCGCTACCGCGGACCCCGCGGACTGCGCCCAGAACCGCGCGGTCTCCGGGTCCGGCGATTTCGCCGCGAGCAGGGACAGCGTCTTCGAGTAGCCGGCCAGATACAGCGAATCCTGCTCCACGTAGGTGCGGAAGACCTCGAGCGGCAGCGTGCCATCGCCGAGGCGGCGCAGGAATTCGAGCTCATCGATGGCGCCGCGCAGTTCTTTCGTCCGATCCCACAGGTGGTCGGTGAAGCGTGCGGTCTCGGATGGTTGCGTGCGCAAACCAGGACATCCCTTCGTCAGCATTACCTGAACAGGTTCTCGGGTCTCATCTCAGCCCCGCTCGCGCGGAGCACCCCGTGTCGTACGGTTTCCGACCTTAGCAGCGAAAGATCCCCCGGTGGGAGGCTCCTTCGCCACCAGCGGTTTCGTCGGCGACCGGCTCACTCCGCCGGAGGCAGGTCACCGTCCCGCCTCTCGATCCGGCGCGGCCGGGCGATGCGCGGCGCGTTCGGGCGCCTGCGCTGGCGGGCGCCGAACTCGACGATCTGCGCGTCCCGCTCGCCCTCGCCCGGCTCCGGGGCTGGCGGCGCGGGCGGCCAGGCGCCGGTCTCGGCCTGCAGCTCCGAGCGGGTGACCGGGCGGGTGGGCGGCGGGTCACCTGCGCGGCTGTTCTCCGGGCGCCACGGCTTGGGGTGCTGGCCGCCGGGTTCGTCGGGCACGCGCCTCGGACGGCGCGGAAGCCGGACGACGTTCGATGAGCCGTCGTCGTCGCGGGCCGGTTTGATGCCGTCGAGCTTGCGGCGCAGCTGGTCGCGCATGCTGCGTCTGCCGCCGCTGCCCGGCGCTTCGTCGTCCGACATGCCGCTAGGGATCGAGCTGAGGGCTGATCATGTCACTCACGCCCGTATTGTCCCTCGAGATGGCCGCCGGCGTTCCCTCCCGGAACAGTGCGGATCGGTTACGGTGCCGCCGTGACCCGGATCGGGCGCGCTACCCGCCGGGCTGGCGGGCGGCGCCGCCCGCCTCGCGGGCGCCGCGCACGGCCAGCTTGTCGGCGCGCTCGTTCTCCGGGTGCCCGGCGTGGCCCTTCACCCACTCCCAGGCGACCTCGTGACCCGCGCACGCGTCGGAGAGCCGCTGCCACAGGTCGGCGTTCTTGACCGGCTCCCGCTTCTGGGTGAGCCAGCCGTTCGCCTTCCACTTCGGGATCCAGGAGAGGATGCCGTTGCGGACGTAGGTGCTGTCGGTGTAGACGCGGACGGTCGAGCGCCTGGTCAGCGCCTCCAGGGCGCGGATCGGGGCCATGAGTTCCATCCGGTTGTTGGTGGTGGGGCCGGGATCGCTGCCGTAGAGCTCGCGCTCGTGCGCGCCGTAGCGCAGCACCGCGCCCCAGCCGCCGGGGCCGGGGTTCGGGGCGCACGCGCCGTCGGTGTAGATCTCGACTTCCACGCGGTGAGACTACTGGCTCACCTGATGAGCCCGGCCCGCTCACGCGGCAGTCGGCCGAGCACTGGTTCGAGCGCCCCGGTGAACCGATGAGTTTCACCGACGGGCACCGTCTCCCTTCCGAGACATCGACGACAGGAGTACAGCCATGCCCGCCCCCGCGAACAGAGCGGTCCTCTGGGCCATGATCCACGCCGAGCGCCGCGCGCTCGCCGACGACCTGGCCGAGCTGAGCGCGGAGCAGTGGGCGGCGCGCTCGCTGTGCGCGGAGTGGACGGTCGAGGAGGTGGTCGCGCACCTCACCGCCGCCGCGAGCACCGGGCGGCTGCGCTGGATCCGCAGCATGGCGGGTGCCCGCTTCGACCCCGCCGTGCACAACGCCCGGCTGATCGCCCGACACCGGGGCGCCGACCCCGCCGCCACCCTGGCGCGATTCCGCGCGGTATTGGACAGCACCACGGCGGCCAGCGGGCACACCCCGGCCTGGCTCGGCGAGATCGTGGTGCACGCTCAGGACATCCGGCAGCCCCTCGGCCTGCCCGCCCGGCCCGGGCTGGAGGCCTGCACCGAGGTGGCACGTTTCTTCGCGTCCCGCAATTTCGCGGTGAACAGCAAGGACGCGGTGGCGGGGTTGCGGCTCGAGGCCACGGATGGGCCGTTCACGGCGGGTGAAGGCGCACTCCTGACCGGGCCGACACTCGCCCTCGTCATGGTGATGGCGGGCCGCACCGCCTACCACGCGGAACTCACCGGACCCGGGCTGGCGGAACTACGCGAACGCCGGTAATCGGCGTGCCGGGAAGCCCTGCCCGCCTCCGAAAAGGTGATGCGCAAAAGGGGAATTACCGTGCACGACGACGCCATCGCCGACAACCGGGCGAACTGGGACGACCGAGCCGACGTCCACGCCCGATCCGCGCTCTACGACGTGGCGGGGTTCCTCGCCGACCCAGCCCGCGTCTCGTCGGTCGTCGGCAACGACCTGTCGGTCCTCCGAGAGCACCTGCCGCCCTCCGGCATTCGTGGCCGGTCACTGCTACACCTGCAGTGCCACATCGGAATCGACACGATCTCCTGGTCCCGCGCGGGCGCCGTCGACATACACGGCCTCGACTTCTGGCCGAACTCGCTGCACCACACCGCCAACATCGAGCGGCGCTTCGACACCGTCGTCACCAGCACCGGGACCATCGTCTGGCTGCCCGAGCCGATCAACTGGGCGGAATCCGTTCGCGCACTGCTGAACCCGGGCGGAGTATTCCTGATCCGCGACGACCACCCGATCCTCGGTGCGGGGGGACTACCTTCCCGGCGGCGGCACGCGGACCTACGCCCGAACTCGTCGCCTGCCCGCAGGGCTGGACCCTGCCGCCCGGCGCGCCGCGCATCCCCCTCGACTTCGCCGTGGTCGCCCGACGGACCGCGTGACGGGCACACCTCAGGCGGCCGCGATCACGTGGATCGCGGCCGTTCAGCCCCCTGTTCGACCGCGAATCCGGCCGAGGAAATCAAGCTTGACACTCGTGTAAGGCCGGGCTAGCTTCAGGTGGCCCAGATCACAATCCGGTCCGGGTCGCCGGACTCGCCGAACGCGCGATGCGGCGTCGAATCGGTGGCTCGACGGGATGGCCCGGCGTTCTCTCGCCGTGCCCGACCGGCCTGGAAGGGCTCGCAGAATGGGTAGCAGGACCGGCAGAATCGCCGCCGCGGCATTGGCTGTGGCGTGTGTGTTCTCCGTCGTCTCGTGTAGCGACGACAGCAGTTCCGACGCGGGGGGCACCTCCATCGCGCCGGGCAATCAGGCGAGCGGGGAGCCGATCAAGATCGGCCTGTTCAATCCGTCGAAGGGCCCGGCCACCCAGCCGGGCGTGACGACCGGTAAGAACGCCGCGGTCGAGTACATCAACAACCAGATCGGCGGCATCAACGGCAGGCCGATCGAGGTGATCGACTGCGGTGTCGACAACACCTCGCCGGAGTCGACGATCTCCTGCGCGAACCAGTTCGTGCAGGCCGGTGTGGCCGCCACGATCGACGGCTACAACGCCGAATCGCTGGCCGCCACCCCGATCCTGACCTCGGCGGGCATCCCGCTGATCGGTCAGATCCCGTTCAACACCGCGACCGCCGCCTCCACCGAGAACCGCCTGTACTTCGGGCCGCACCCGGCCGGCTTCCTCGTCGGCTTCCTGCAGTCGCTGAAGCAGGCGGGCAAGAACTCGCTGACCCTGGTGAACGCCGATCTGCCGCAGGCACATCAGGTGTTCGACAGTCTGCTCGCGCCGCTGGCCAAGCAGCTCGCCATGGACGTCAAGAGCGCCTACTACCCGCCCGCGTCGCCGAACTTCACCGCGCTGGCCTCCACCATCGCCGACGGCAGCCCCGCCGCGGGCGGGCTGATGACCGCCCCGAACGACAACACCTGCAACAAGCTCGCGCAGGCGCTGAAGTCGGTGAACTACAGCGGAACCGTCTTCCTCGCGGCGTGCACGGAGTACGTCGACCTGCTCGGCGCGCAGGCCGTCGGTTCGCAGTCGTACTCGCCGGTGTGGCTGCCGCCCGCCGTCGACTCCGCCCCCGAACCCGCGAAGACCAACCTGAAGACCGCGGAGAAGTTCATCGACAACGCCGGTGGCACCGCGGGCTTCTACGCCTACGGCACCTTCGCCACCCTGGTCGACTTCGCGCAGGCGCTCACCGCCAAGGCACCGGCGGAGTTCACCGGCCCGGCCATCCTGACCGCGCTCCGCGGCCTCACCGACTACCAGAGCTTCCTCGGCCCGAAGCTGAACTGCACCAAGCCGAGCACCCCGACCTGCACCAGCGAGATGCTGCTGTTCGAGGTGACCGCGGACAAGAAGCAGGCGCCGGTGGGCGGCGGCTACATCACACCGAATCCCCAGGTCATGGCGTTGATCCCGGGCGCCGCGTAGCGACTTCGGGTGACTGTGGGGGCGGGTCGTTCGGCAACGAGCGGCCCGCCCCGCACGACTCGGTCAGCTCAGAGAAGATCGGCATCACATGGCCCAGTTCCTGCAGTTCGTCTTTCTCGGCCTTTCGACCGGCGCGGTGTACGCGGTCCTGGCATCGTCGCTGGTCGCGGTGCACGCCGCGACGGGGATCATCAATTTCGCGCAGGGCGCCTTCGCGCTGTGGGCGGTCTACGTCGTGGCCGCGCTGCGCACCGACGGAACCTTCGTGCTGCCCGTCGGCAGCGTCTCGCTCGGCAGCGAGGACCAGCCGCCGGGCATGCTGCTGGCCGTCGTCCTCGGCGTCGGCTCGGCCGCCGTCTGGGCGCTGTTCGCGCACCTGGCGGTGTTCCGGCCGCTGCGGCAGGCGCCGGTACTGGCCCAGGTGGTGGCCTCGGTCGGGCTGATGCTGTTCATCCAGGCCCTGGTCGGGCTGCGGTTCGACACCGAGAACCTGTTCGCCCAGCCGATCCTGCCCGACGACACGGTGCAGGTCGCCGGTGCGACGGTGAATGTCTCGGACCTGATCCTCGCCGGTGTCGCGATCGCCGTCGCGGCCCTGCTCTACGCCTACTTCGGCCGCACGACCGCCGGTATCGCGACCCGCGCGGGCTCCGAGGACGAGCTCGCCGCCCGCCTCACCGGCTACTCCCCCGATCGGCTCGCCGCCATCGTCTGGGTGCTGACCGGCGCCGCCTGCGGCCTGATCGGCGTGCTGGCCGCCTACACGATCGGCCTGAACGAGACCAGCTACACCTTCTACGTGATCCCCGCGCTGGCCGCGGCGCTGGTCGGCCGGCTGGCCTCGTTCGGCGTCGCCTGCGCGGCCGGGCTGCTGCTCGGCTCCTTCCAGGCGGTCATCCTGTGGGCCGATTCCAAGGACGTCTTCCCGAACTGGGCGCAGGCCGGGCTCGGCGACGCGGTGCCGTTCGTCGTCGTCATCGTCGCGCTGTTCCTGCTCGGCGGGCGCATCCCGGCCCGCGGTTCGCTCGGCGCGGTGAAGATGCCCGCCGTGCACATCCCGCGCATCCGGGTGCTCCCGACGGTGCTGGTCGTGGCGCTCGCGGTCGCCGCGATCGTCTTCACCACCGGGACGTGGCGTTTCGGCGTGGTCACCTCGATCATCCTGTCGCTGATCGCGCTGTCGCTGGTGCTGCTCACCGGCTACCTCGGTCAGATCTCCCTTGCGAGTATGGCTTTCGCCGGGGCGGCCGGATTCGCGCTGTCCAAGCTGGCCGACAGCTGGAGCGTGCCCTTCCCGCTCGGCATGATCGCGGCGGCCCTGGTCGCCACCGCGCTCGGTGTCCTGGTCGGCGTACCGGCCCTTCGCATCCGCGGTGCGCAGCTGGCGGTGGTGACGCTGGCCGCGGCCCTGGCGATCCAGAGCTTCGTGTTCAACAATCCGTCGCTCACCCCGGCGCAGGGCAACCTCATCGCCGACCCGGCGCTCTTCGGCATCGACCTCGGCGTCCGCGAGGGCACCGACCTGGTGACCCTGCGGTTCGCGCTGATGGTCCTGGTCGTGGTGACGATCTGCACGCTGCTGGTCATGCGGATCATGGGCGGCGCCACCGGGCGCGCCCTGCTCGCCGTGCGCTCCAACGAGCGCGCGGCCGCCTCGGTCGGCATCGACGTGGCGTCCACGAAACTCCTCGGCTTCGCCGTCTCGGCCTTCCTCGCCGGGATCGGCGGCTGCCTCATCGGGTACAGCCGCGGCCAGCTCTCGGCGGCCTCGTTCACCGTCATGATCGGGCTGACCGTGCTGGCGATGACCTACGTCGGCGGCATCACCTCGGTCTCCGGCGCGTTCATCGCGGGCACTGCGGGGCCGCTCGGGGTCGGCTACGTCTTCCTCAACCAGACCCTCGAGCTGGGCGAGTACTACGAACTCATCGCCGCGGGCGTGCTGCTGCTGATGGCGGTGCTCAACCCGGTCGGCGTGGCCGGTGCGATCGCCGAAGCGCGAGATCACCTGCGGACGGTGACGGCACGCCGATCCGCACCCGCACCGAGCGCCGACGCGAAAGAGAGGACAGCGGCCCATGTCTGACACTCTGTTGCGCACTGAAAAGCTCTCGGTGCACTACGGCGGCGTCGTCGCCAACTCCGGCATCGACATCACCGTCGGCTCCGGCGAGATCGTCGGCCTCATCGGCCCCAACGGCGCGGGCAAGACCACCTTCGTCGACGCGGTCACCGGGTTCACCGAGGCCACCGGCGCGGTCACCCTCGAGGGCACCCGGCTCGACCGGCTCGGCCCGCACCGCCGCCGCCGCGCCGGACTGGCCCGCACCTGGCAGGCGGGCGAGCTGTTCGGCGACCTCACCGTGGAGCAGAACCTCGCCGTCGCCCTGCAGCGGACCGGCGTGCGGTCGCTGTTCACCGATATCCTCGGCCGCTCCGCACCGCCACGCGACACCATCGGGGCAGCACTGGAGCTGGTCGGGGTGCCCGGTGTCGGCGACCGCCGCCCCGGCGAGCTGACCCTCGGCCAGCAGAAACTGGTCGGCGTCGCCCGTGCCCTCGTCGGCGGCTCCCGGGTGGTGCTGCTCGACGAGCCCGCCGCGGGCCTCGACACCCACGAGAGCGTCGAGTTCGGGCAGCACCTGCGCCGGGTGGCGGCCTCCGGCATCGGCGTGCTGCTCATCGACCACGACATGCAACTGGTGCTCGACATCTGCGCGCGGCTCTACGTACTCGACTTCGGCGTCGTCATCGCCGGCGGCGAACCCGCCGCGATCCGGGAGGACCCGAAGGTGATCGCCGCCTACCTGGGCACCACGAGCCACGGCGACGACCCCGCTGCGACCACCGCCCGACCGGCAGGAGAGAGCGAATGACCAGTCCCGCACTGGATCTGGCGGCGATCACCGTCGGCTACGGCGGCGTGCCCGCGGTCCGCGACCTGGACCTGCGCGCGCGGCCCGGCGAGATCCTCGCGCTGCTCGGCCCGAACGGCGCGGGCAAGACCACCACGCTGCTGGCCGCCGTCGGCGCGCTGCCGCTGATCGCGGGAACCATCACGGCGCTGGGCGCACCGCTGGATCGGCGGGTCGAGCGCAATGCCCGCCGCGGCGTGATCCTCGTCCCGGACAGCCGCGGCGTCTTCCACCGGCTCTCCGTCGAGGACAATCTGCGGCTGGCGCGGCGCAGGAACAGCCCGGCCATCGACGACGTGCTGGACTACTTCCCCAAGCTGCGCACGCTGCGCGCACGCGGCTGCGGCACCCTCTCCGGCGGGGAACAGCAGATGCTGGCCCTGGCCAAGGCGCTGCTCTGCGCGCCGAAGGTGCTGCTGATCGACGAACTCAGCCTCGGGCTCGCCCCCATCGCGGTCGAGGAGCTGCTGCCGCGGCTGCGCGAGATCGCCGACGACCAGCACATGGCCGTCGTCCTGGTGGAGCAGCACATCGAGCTGGCGCTCTCGATCGCCGATTCGGCGCTGGTGCTGCATCACGGCCGGGCCGCGCTCACCGGCTCGGCCGCCGAACTGCGCGGGCGCCGCGACCGGGTGGAGGCGGCGTACTTCGGTACCCTCGAGGACGCCGCGGGGAGCTGACACCGCCTGTCGTTTCGGGTGGCGGGTCCCGCCCGGAACGACAGGAACGGAGTACGTCATCGACGCAGCGAGGGAGGGGACCGTGGCCGAGTCCGGACGGCGGCGCAGCACCCGCAACCGTCCCACCGACGCCCAACTGCTCGACGCGGCCTGCGCGGTGATGGCCGAGGTCGGCGTCGACCGGGCCACCATGGACACCATCGCCCAGCGCGCCGACACCTCGCGGGTGACCCTCTACGCCCACTTCGGCTCCAGGGACGCCCTCGTCGACGCCGTGCTCGAACGCGAACTCGAGAAGCTCACCACCTGGATGTTCGAGATCTACGACCACGGCGAGACGATGCAGTACGGCCCGCGCGCCGCGTACTCGATCGAATCGCTCTTCGACTACGCGCGCCGCCACCCCAGTGGGTTCCGCGTCCTGCTCGACAACCGCTACGCCGACACCCACCCGGTGCGGCGGCTCTCCGCCACGCTCGAACCGCGGATCGCGGAACGGTTGCGCGCCAACTACGCCGAGCGCGGCACCCCCATCGACGGGGGCGCCGAGACCCTCGCCGCCCTGTTGCTCGGCATCAGCCTCGACGTCGCCTACCGCGCGGTCATCGTCGACGGCTCGGACATCACTGTGGCCTGCGAGCTCGCCGTCACCGCCTCGCTGGCGGTGTTGCGCGCGGTCGAGCCCGCTCAGCTGCGCGCCCTGGACGCCGACCGGCCCCGCGCACGCTGATTCGCACGTGTCGGGATACCGGTCAGCCGCCGCGACGATTCAGCTATCGGACGTAAATGTCTGGGGCACAGTAAGTTCGGGCACGCGGCCGGGAATGTGCCGAGCTACCTTCGAAGGGCGCCGAACGCGCCGCGGCCGAACGGCCGACGAGAAGGGAAGCACCATGAAACGCATACTCTCCAGCGCGATGGCGGTCGCCGCCATCGCTGTCGGCTTCGCAGCGGCGACCCCGCAGACCGCGCAGGCAGTCCCCGGTTGCGCGATCAGCTGGTGGGACCAGAACGCGCTCGGCGTCCAGTGCAACGGCGGTTCCTACGCGCAGTTCCGGATCAGGGCCCTGTGCAAGAACGGCCAGTGGTCGCCGTGGGGTCCGTGGGCCAACCGCCCGGGCCAGGCCTACGCCTACTGCAACGCCATCGGTCAGCAGATCGCCAATCCCAACTTCAACTACCAGCACCAAACCCGCTGATCCCGCCGCACACCCTCCGACCGGCAAGCCGGGCCCCGGCGCGCCTCGCCCGAATCGGGTGCGACCCGGGGTTCACCCGGAACGGGTGAGGCCGGTGACCGGCCGCGCCGCCGAGACTGGGACGCACACCCAGCCGCGCCGTCCGTGGAGGAAGCCATGTGCCCGAAGGAACCGACCTCGTACACCGCCGCGGCGAACCGGGCGGCGGTCCAGCGCTACGCCATGGACGACCGCCGCGACTTCGACGACGCCAGCCGCGGCCTGATCGCCGAGCTGCCCGGCGCCTACACCAGCGCCGACGGTGCGGTCGCCTTCGACCCCGCCGCCTTCGCCTACCTCGCCGAGGCCGGGGACGAGGCGCCGGACTCGGTGGAGCCGAGCCTGTGGCGGCAGAGCAGGCTGATGGCGCGCGGCGGGCTGTTCCGGGTGACCGATCGGCTCTACCAGGTCCGCAACAACGACATCGCCAATCTGACCGTGGTCGAGGGCGAGAGCGGGCTGGTCGTGATCGACTGCATGGCCGGGGTGGAGGCGGCCAGGCAGTCCATGGCCATGATCCGCGAGCACGTGAGCGACAAGCCGGTGGCGGCGGTGATCTACACGCACACCCACATCGACCACTACGGCGGTGTGAAGGGCGTGGTGGACGCCGACGACGTGGCGTCGGGCCGGGTGCCGATCGTGGCGCCGGGACTCGCCTTCGACAAGTACGCCATCGGCGAGAACGTGGTCGCCGGAAACGCCATGGCCCGGCGCAGCTTCTACGCCTTCGGCGCGCTGCTGGACAAGAACCCGCTCGGCCACATCACCTGCGGGATCGGCACCGACACCGCGAAGGGCGTCACCATCTCCTACCTCTCCCCCACCGACCTGATCACCGCGACCGGGCAGCAGCGGGAGCTGGCCGGGATCGAGTTCGAGTTCCTCTACGCCCCCGACACCGAGGCGCCGGAGGAGATGCACATCTGGATCCCGGAACTGGCCGCACTCACCTGCGCGGAGAACGCCAACCACTCGCTGCACAACATCCAGACCCTGCGCGGCGCCCGCACCCGCGACGCCCGCAACTTCGCCCGCTATCTCGACGAGACCCTGGAACGCTGGGGCGATGCCGCGCAGGTGCACTACGGCCCGCACACCTGGCCGGTGTGGGGCACCGAGAACATCGCCGCCCTCCTCGAATCCCAGCGCGACACCTACAAGTTCATCCACGACCAGGCGCTGCGGCTGGCCAACCGCGGCTACACCCCGCTGGAGGCCGCCGAGATCCTGGAACTCCCCGCCGAACTGGGCCGCGACTGGCCCAACCGCGGCTACCACGGCACCCTGCACCACGACGTGCGGGCGGTCTTCACCAAGGAACTCGGCATGTGGGACGGCGACCCGGTCTCGCTGCACCCGCACCCGCCGGTCGAGTCGGCGCGGCGGCTGGTGGCCTTCGCGGGCGCGGACCGCATCCTGGCCGAGGGCCGCCGGGCCTTCGACGAGGGCGATTACCGCTGGGCCGTGCAGATCCTGCACGCGCTGGTCTTCGCCGAGCCGGAGAACACCGAGGCCAAGCAGGTGCAGGCCGATGCCTACGAGCAGATGGGCTACCAGTCCGAGGGGCCGCAGTGGCGCGGGATCTTCCTCTCCGCGGCGAAGGAGCTGCGGGCGGGCACCCAGCCGCCGCCCTACGTCACGGCCAGCACCGACAGCATCCTGGCCATGCCGATCGACCTGCTCTTCGACTTCGTCGCGGTGCACATCGTCGGCGAGCGCGCCGCCGACGCCGACATCCACCTGAATCTGGATTTCACCGACGCGGGCGAGCAGTGGAACACCTGGATCCGGCGCGGGGTGCTCAATGCCAGGCGCGGGCACTCGCCGAAGGCGCAGCTCACCCTGGCCGGGCCGAAGCAGGCGCTGGTCGCGGCGCTGCTCCGGCCGGACGCGGTGGCCGGGCTGCCCGCGGGCGCGCTCCGGCTCACCGGCGACGAGGGCGCGCTGACCCGGCTCGGCGGGCTGCTGGACAGTTTCGATCCGGCCTTCCCCATCGTCACACCGTGACCCGCGCAGTTCTCGGAGCCGGGCAGCGCCGTCAGCGGGCGTATTCGTAGCGCATTTCGGGTATCTGGATGCGGTGGTACCCGACCACCCGCACGGTCGGGGCGAGTTCGGGGTCGCGCCGGGCACTCGCTGGCTCGACCAGTCCCCGCACCTCGATCCAGGCGTCGTCCTCGATCTCCTCCGGCAACCCGGCCAGGTGCACGTACACATAGCGGGCATCGGCGACGCAGCAGCTGATGACGACCCGCACGAGATCGGCCTCGGCACCCCCGGGCCGGGCGACGAACCCGCTGATCCGCACCTCCCGCCCGTCGAGCGACCCGGAGGTGTCCCACACCGCCCGCCGCACGAGATCCACGATCTGCAACCGCGGCGCCTCCCCCGCCCGCAGCGACGGCAGGGCGCGCTGGGCAGCACCATCGGCGGGTTCGGCGGGGCGCACCGCGGACCCGGTCACCAGGACTTCGGCGCCGAGGGCGGGCGGCGCGACGAGCAGCAGCGCGGTCACCGGGACGAGCAGCAGCCAGGGCGCGCGGCCGTGGCCGTGCGGCAGGTCGCGCCCGCCCCGCCGGATATCGCGGGCGATGGCGACCAGCGCGAGCACGACGAAACCGGCACCGGCGGCCAGCAGGAACGGGTACAGCCCGGCTTTGACGTAGCGCAGGTAGCTGCCGTCGAGCGTGATCACCAGGACGGCGGCGCCGACGAGCAGGAGCAGCAGGTTCTCGGTCTCCCGCCTCACAGGAACACCAGCCCGGCCGCGGTGCCGCACGCCACCGCGACCGCGAAGGTCAGCGGCGCGAACCGGATCGCGAAGGCTCGACCGAAGGTCCCGGCCTGCATGGCGAAGAGCTTGACGTCGACGGCGGGGCCCACCACCAGGAAGACCAGCCTGGGCAGCAGCGGCAGCGCGGACATGCTCGCCGCCACGAAGGCATCGGCCTCCGAGCACAGCGCCAGCAGCACCGCCAGCACCGCGAGCACGAGCACCGCGAGCGCCACCTGCCCGGCGAGGTGCTCGTACCAGTCCGGCGGGACGGCGACGTGCAGCAGTGCCGCCGCGGCGGCCCCGAGCACGAGGAAGGCGGCGGCCTGCAGCAGATCGTGCCGAGCCGCCTCGGTGAAGGTTTCCCACCGGGTGCGCCCCGCGGCGTGGTGCGGGTGCGCGGGTGCGGGCCGCATCCACCCGGGCTGCCCGAGCCGCGACCACAGCAGCCCCATCACCACCGCCGTCGCCAGCGAGCCGGCGAACCGCGCCGCCACCATCCCCGGCTCGCCCGGGAACGCGACCGCCGTCGCGATCAGCACCATGGGGTTGATCGCGGGCGCCGACAGCATGAAGGCCAGCGCCACCGCGCCCGGCGCGCCCTGGTCGGTGAGGCGCCGCGCCACCGGCACCACGCCGCACTCGCAGCCTGGCACCGCCGCCCCGGCCAGCCCGGCGACGCCGATCGCGGCGGTCTCGTTGCGCGGCAGTACCTTCCCGAGCACGCGCGGTGAGACGAACGCGGCGACCAGCCCGCTCAGCACCACCCCGAGCACCAGGAACGGGACCGCCTGCACGAAGATCCCGGCGAAGACGGTGCACGCGGCCCGCGTCCGCACCGACGCGGCGACCGCGTCCGCCAGCAGCCCCTGCGCGAGCACTCCGGCGACGACCAGCCCGGCGAGCAGCCAGGTCGACGACACCCGGCGCGCGCCATTCCGCGCGACCACGGCGCACCCCCTCCGGAAGATCGACTCGCCGAACACTATCCGACCGGCGACCCGCGAGCCGCCGACACACTGAAAATCATATTCAGTAATATCGCCGCCGTGACAACCAGCCAGCAGCAGCGGACCGGCAAGCCGGGCACCGGCACCTCGACCGACGATCCGGCGGCAGCCGAGGCGGTCTACCTCGACGCGACCAGGCAGCTGCTGGAGCCGCTCGGGGTGCGCGACGGCGATGTCGTTGTCGATGTCGGCCCCGGTGCGGGCTCGGCGACGGTCGCGCTGGCGCGGGCTGTCGGCGAGCGCGGGCGCGTCTACGCGGTCGATCTCGACCACTCGATGCTCGAGGCGACGCGGGCGGCCGCGGAGCAGGCCGGCCTGGCCGACCGGATCCGCCCGATCTGCCACGACATCGAGGACGGGGCGCCGCCGCTCCCCGAGCCCGCCGACGCGGTCTGGTCGTCGTGGTGCGTGCACCACGCCCGCGACTGGGATGCCGCCGCTCGCGCGCTGCTCGGCCTGCTGCGCCCCGGCGGGGTGCTGTGCCTGGCCGAGGGCGGGCTGCCGACCCGCTGCCTGCCCTGGGACATCGGCATCGGGCGCCCCGGGCTCGAGGTCCGGCTGGACGAGGCGCACGACCGGCACTTCACCCAGTGGTTCTTCGGCAGGCCGGGCGCGCGGCGGCCCGCGCGCGGCTGGGCCGGGATCCTCACCGACGCCGGACTTTCCGAAGTCACCGCGTTCACCGCGCTGGTCGACATCCCGGCCCCGCTGAGCGCCGAGGTCCGCGCGGTGGTGCTGGCCGAGCTGGCGGCCCGGGTGCGCCGGGCCGGGCCGTTCCTCACCCCCGACGACGCCGCCGCCTGGGCCGAGCTGCTCGATCCGGGCGCACCGGCCTGGCTCGGCCACCGCGCCGACCTCACCCTGCTCACCGCGCGCACCGGGTTCCGCGGCCGCAAGCCGGAGCGCTGATCAGCTCGGCATCTCCGCGCAGCGCCGGACCACCGCGAGCACCCGGTCGATCTCGTCCGGGGTGTTGTAGACGTGCACGCTCACCCGCACCGCGTGGTCGCGGGAGTCCCGCCCGGCCTGGCAGTGGCTGTCGGCGCGGACCATGATCCCCTCGTCGGCGAGCACGAAGCCGAGGTCGTCGGAGCGGACCCGGGCGTGCCGGAAGGTCACGATGCCCTCCCGGCGCTGCACGGGCGAGCCCACGGCGAGGCTGTCCTGGCAGCCGAGCACCTCGACGTCGGGGAACCGGCGCAGCCCGTCGGTGAGCCGGGCGGTGAGCGCCGTCGTCCAGGCGAGGATCTCGGGCAGCCCGGCGGCGTCGAGCCAGTCCAGCGCCGCCGCGAGGCTCACGATCCCGGCGGTGTTCGGGGTGCCGCGCCAGCCGCCGAGCTCGAACCGCGGGCCGAGCCGGTTGCGCGCCCAGACCGCGCCGACCCCGGGCAGCGCGAGCATCTTGTGCCCGGAGAACACCACGAAATCGGCGTCGAGCTCGGCCACCGACACCGGCCGGTGCCCGACGGCCTGCGCGGCGTCCACGCAGATCGGCACCTCCGGCCCGACCGCGGCCCGCACCCGGTGCAGGTTCATGTCCGCGCCGAACACGTGGTGCACCTGGGTGGCCGCGACGAACCGGGTGCGCGGGCCGACCAGCGCGGGCAGCGCGCGGTGGTCGTAGTCGCCGGAGGCCGGGTCGACCGGCAGCGCCTGCACCCGGATCCGGATTCCGCCGCGCTCCAGCCGGTCCCGCAGATCGAGCCAGGGCCGCAGGTTCGCCTCGTGGTCGCCGAAGGGGACGATGATCTCGTCGCCGTCGCGCAGCTGCCCGGCGAGCCAGTCCCCCGCCACCGCGCGCAGCCCGCCGCTGGTGCCGTCGACGAACTCGACGGTCGACTCGGTTCCGGTGTCGCCCAGCGCCGTCCGTACCCGGTCCCGAGCGGTTTCGATCCGGGCGGTGGTCGCGGTCCCCCACGGGTAGGCGCCGCGCGCGGCATTGGCATTGCCGGTGGTCAGGTACTCGGTGACGGCGTCGAGCACCGCGGTGGGCTTCTGGGTGGTCGCGGCATTGTCGAGGTAGGCGAGATCGGGGTTTCCGGCGATGATCGGGAACTGCGCGCGCAGGCCGCGCTGCCAGTTCGCCAGCCGGGTCAGGGTCGAATCGGACACGGCGATCAGTCCCTCACCAGCGGTGCGCCCGCGTCCCGCCAGGCGACGACGCCGCCGCGCAGGCTGCGCGCGTCACGATGCCCCATCCGGGCGAGCAGGGCGGCGTAGCGGGCGGATTGCTCGCCGATGGGGCAGACCAGGAGCACCGGCCGGGATGTGCCGAACGGCAACCCGCCGCGGGTGAGCTCGCCGAAGAGCTCGTCGACGATATTGATCGAGTCCGGGATGTGCCGCGCGGTATAGGCGAAGGAGCCGCGCAGGTCGACCACGAGCGGGTGCTCCGCGGCGATCCACTCCCGGGCGGTGGCGACGTCGGGCTGGGGAACGGCGGCGAGCTCGGCAGCGGTGACGGTGCCGACCGAGTCGGCGCGCTCCGGCTGGTTGAACAGGTCGGGGCGGCGTTTCCGGATGTAGCTCAGGTAGCTCTCGACCCGGTCGCACACGATGAAGACGGCGGTGCGGCGCTCGGTGAGCGTGGCGTCCAGCGCGGTCAGGTGCCGCAGCGCGCCCGCGTAGGCGGCGCCGGAGGTGGGGCCGCCGAGGATGCCGCAGCGGCGGTTCAGCACGAGCATGCCCTCGATCGCCTCCTCGGCGGTGACCGCGTCGATGCTGTCGTAGTTGGCGGGGTCGAAGAGCCCGACCTCGTTGACCTCGTCGATGGTGCGGATGCCAGGGATGAAATCGCTCTTGGCCGCGACCAACCCGAGCACGGAGACCGCCGGGTTGCGCTCCCGCAGCAACCCGGCCACCCCGGTCGACGAGCCCGCGGTGCCGACGCAGGCGATGAAGACATCGGGGCCGTTGCCGCCCAGATCCTCGATGATCTCCGGCCCGGTGCCGACGCGGTGCGCGTCCCGGTTGCGCGGGTTGAAGTACTGGTCGGTGTGCAGGTAGCCGGTGCCGTCCGCGGCGAGCGAGCGGTACATGCGGGTCAGCGGGTCCTCGGTGTCGGTGGGGTCGAGGCACTCGGTGCGGCCGGGCAGCTCCTCGATCTGCGCGCCGAGCAGCAGCAACAGCTCCTTGACCTCGGGCACCCGCATCCGATTGGTCACGCTCTTGAACGGCAGCCCGTGCATGGCCGCGATCACCGCCAGCGCCTTGGCGGTATTGCCGCTGGAGAGCTCGACCACCGCGTCGCCGCGCTCGACGGCGCCGGGCAGCTCGTCGCGGACCATGTTCCAGGCGGGCCGGTCCTTCACCGAGCCGAACGGGTTGAGCATCTCCAGCTTGGCGTAGAGGTCGATGGTGGTCAGCCCGTGCACCTCGGGCGCGATCCGCACCAGCGGCGTATCGCCGACGACATCGAGAATGCTCTCGAACCTCACGATCGGTCACCTTTCCCCGGCCAATACTGCTCGTCGAGACACCAGCCCCAGCCACCCGCCGCGGGGTAGACCGCCACCGTGCGGGCCTCGGCCTGCATCAGCGCGGGGCCCGCGGCGAAATCCATGAAGTAGCCCGCCGTGTTCACGAAGGCGAGCAGGTCGCCCGGCGCGGGCAGCTGCGGCAGCACCACCGCGCGGCGGGTCAGGAAGTCGTCCTCCAGGCAGAGGTTGCCGCCGAGGTACACCGCGGCCGGTGCGCCTGGCCCGCGGCGCACCGGCAGCAGCAGCGGATCCATCAGCACGGCATGGTCTTCGATGCTGATGTCGCGCGAGTTGGCGGCGAGCCGGACCAGGGTGTCGCCGGTGTGCAGGGTGCGGACCTCGGCGACGCGGGCGAGGGTCAGGCCGCACTGGTCGGTGAGCGCGCGCCCGGGTTCGATGTGCAGGTCGTAGAGGTTCTCCAGCAGCAGCGTCGCCAGCGGCCTGCCCAGCGCGACGGATTCGTGTGCGAGCAGCTCCGCCAGGTAGTCGGCGCCCGCCAGCCTGCGGTGCGCCGGGTAGAGGCCGAGTGCGCCGCGCAGCGTTCCGCCCTCCGCGCGCAGCCCGTAGCCGTGGTTCTGCCAGGTCAGGGGCGGGCGCTGACCGAGAACCGCGCGGCCGAGCTCGGTGGTGTAGCGCTCCCAGTCCGGGCGGGCGGCCAGGTAGTTCACGCCGAAGCCGCCGCCGATATCGATGGCGGTCGGGGCGAAGCCGCGGGCGAGGGCGGCGCTCATCGCCACCAGGCAGCCCTCCAGCGCGAGCGCCTTCTCCTCGATGCCCGTGGTGTCGAGGTGGAAGGCGGTGCCGAGCAGCCGCAGCTCCTTCCGGTGGTGCTCGAGGAGGTCGAGCACGACGGGCAGTTCGCCGGCGTGCACCCCGAAGCGGCTCGGCCTGCTCAGGATCGGCACGCCGGGCGAATCGAAACCGCCGAACCGGATCATCACCCGCACCGGGTCGAGGCCGAATCGGGCGACGATCCCGGCCAGCGCGGACAGCTCCTGCGCGGAGTCCGCGCTCAGCACCGCGCCGACCCGGGCCGCGAGCCACAGGAACTCGGCGTCCTTGGGGCCGGTCGCCATGATCCGATCGCCGGTGAACCCGGCCGCGAGCGCGTGCCGCAGCTCCCCCAGCGAGGCGACGTCGATGCCGCAGCCGGTCGCCGCGAGTTCCCGGACCAGCGCGCTCGACCGGTTCGCCTTGTGCGCGAAGTAGATCGTGCCGCTCAGCCGATGTCGCTCGTAGACCGCGCCGAACGCCGCGGCGTTCTCGGCCAGCCGCTGCGGGAGGACCAGGTTCAGCGGCGAGCCGAGCGCCTGGACCAGCTCGCCGAGCCGCCCCGGGTCGGCGAGCACCTCGGTCAGCAAACCATCCACCCGTGGTCTCAGGACCAGATCCGCGTCCACGGCACCCCCTTCGAGCTCCACCGTCACGCCGCGGTTCAGGTGCAAACGATTGTCGTTCGTAACAACGATGTCCCGATTGCCACCCTCACCGCAAGTGCAAGAGGCAAACATCCAGCTCAGCGCTGCGGTCAGATCCTGCCTCCGGCAACGGGTTCGAGGCGCTGCGACAACTCGGCGAGGGGGCGCGGGGCTATGCTCGGTGCGTCATGATCACGCTGCTCGGTATCAACCACCGCACCCTCGCCACCACCGAACTCGACCGCCTCGTCGCCTTCTACACCGAGGTGCTCGGCGCCCGCGAAGCCTTCGCGCGGGCGGCGACCGCCGAAGCCCCGCGCATCGCCGTTCTCGATGTCGGCGGGGCCGATCATCTGATGATCGTCGAGACCGAGGACGCCGCGCCGGACGGCCTCGATCCGCTCGGGAACGCGGGGTGGGGGTTGCGGGTGGGGTCGCACGAGCAGCTGTGCACGGTGCGTGCGCGCATCCTGGACGCCGGGCGGCCGGTGGGGCGGATCGAGACGCTGCCGACGCAGTGGACGATGACGGCCTACGACCCGGACGGGCGGGCCGTCGACATCCGGGCCCACCGGTGAGCGCTCAGCCGAGCGTTCCGTCCGCGATCAGCGCGCGCAGCCCGCGGCGGTCGAGTTTGCCGCTGGGCAGGGTGGGGACCCGCTCGCCGGTGGTGCGGATCCAGCGGGTCGGGACCTTGTAGGCGGAGAGTTCGCGCCGGGTGTGCGCGGCGACGGCGTCGACATCGACGGTGTCGGGGACGACGACCGCGCAGACCTGCTCGCCCCGGTCGGGGTCGTCGACGCCGACCACGAGGCACTGCTGGACGCCGTCGAACCCCTCGACCACGGCCTCGACCTCGCGCGGCGAGACATTGGCCCCGGCCACCTTGATGAGTTCGCTGGTGCGGCCGACGTAGAACAGCCGCGGGTCGTCGGCGAGCCGGTAGACGCGGTCGCCGGTGTGGTACCAGCCGTCCGGGTCGAAGACGTCGTGCCGTTCGCGCTTGTTGTAGCCGGACATGACGCCGATACCGCGAATGTGCAGTTCGCCGGTGGTCCCGTCGGGGACGGGGTGCCCCAGGTCGTCCACGATGCGGATGTCGGTGTGCAGGAAGCTGCCCGCGGTCTCGGAGAGGCTGCGGTGCACCGGGAACTCGTCGGGCACGTTGTACAGGGCGACGTCGAGCGGGCCGTCGAGCAGCAGGGGCGCGGCGCTCAGGTCGCGCTCGGCGAAGGTCGGGTGCTCGCGGAGGCGCCGGGTGAAGGCGGGCCAGCCGACGATGCCCTCGCCGCGCTCGCGCTCGATGAGGTCGAGCGCGGCGCCGGGCTCCGGGCGCGGCATGACCAGCAGGGTGACCCGCTCGTGCAGCGCGCCGGTCGCGGCGAGGACGCCGCCGATCCAGAAGAACGGCATCGAGGAGAAGATGCGGGGCGCCGCCGAGCCGCCGCAGAGCGCGCTGATCGCCGCGGGCCAGCCCGCCGTCTGGCGGACCAGGGTGCCGTGCGTGTGCAGGACGCCCTTGGGGTCGGCGGTGGAGCCGGAGGTGTGGATCATGATGGCGAGATCGGCGGCGGTGACCTCGTTCTCGACGGCGGCGAGGAGTTCCGGGGGCAGTGCGGCGTTCTCGTCGAGAGCGGTGGTGTCCGCCCAGAGCCTCGGGGCGTCGCCGGGCAGCGCGGTGGTGGCGGGCGAGGGCTCGGTTGCGTCGGCGGGCAGCGCGGTGGTGGCAGGCGAGGGCTCGGCCGTGGCGCCGGGCAGCGCGATGCGGCGCAGGTACGGTGCGGTGGGCAGGGACAGCAGCGGCGTCGGCGTCGCGGCGAGTCCGGGCAGGGCGGCCTCGAGGCGTTCGGCGGTGGGGGTGCCGAGGATGTCCGGCGGGGCGACGAGGACGCCGATGTCGGCGAGCCGGATCACCCTGCCGAGTTCGGCAGGCGGGTAGAGCGTGCTCAGCGGGACCGCAAGGGCGCCGATCCGGGAGACGGCCAGCCACCAGACGATCCAGTCGACGTCGTTCGGGAACAGCAGCCCGACCCTGGTGCCCTTGCCGACGCCGTCGCGCAGCAGCCGCCGCGCGGCGAGCGCGGAGCGGCGCTCGGCCTCGGCGTAGGTCAGCCGGGCGGTCGGCGAGGCCAGGTAGGTGTGCTCGCCGTGCGCCGCGGCGGCGCGGGCGAGCAGCCGACCGATCGAGAGGTCGGTTTCCGAAAGCGACATATCAGATTCTCCGTTCGACCCGGCCAGTCTGGCACGCGGCGCCCGGACGGGTCAGTCCTTGAAGTAGACGAGCTGGTGGCTGGTGGCCAGCACGACCCCGTCCGGGCTCCAGACCGTCGCGGTCTGGTCGAAGAACCCGGCGCCGAAGTGCTGGGCGCGGGCGGTGCCGAGCACCGGGCGATCGGCCACCGCGGCGAGTAGTTCGGCGTCTGCGTGGAAGTACACGGTCAGCGAGACGGTGCCCGCGGGCACGAGCCGGCCGGTGCGGACCATCGCGCGCGGGATGAACACGTCGCAGAGCGCGGTCAGAGCCGTGCGGTCCAGCGGGCGGGGCGGGGTGTCGCGCACCCAGACGGTGGTGACCGAGTCCGGTCGCGGCCCCGCCTCGGCGGCGAGCGGGCCCGCGCCGTCGACGAAGTGCTGCTCGTAGTTGCCCATCCAGACCGGGAACTCGGGCGGCAGGAACGGCGCCGCCTCGTCGAACGACGGGACCCGCGGGGGCGCGATCTCGGAGTCGGTCCAGGTCGGGCGGCGGACCGCGGTCACCGCCGTGGCGGTGGTGGTGACGGCGTCGCCCTGGACGAGCTCGAGCATCCAGTGCTGGGTGCTGCGGTTGGTCCGCGCCGGGTGGGTGCGCACGGTGAACGGGCCGTCCGCGATCGGGCCGGCGAAGTTGACGGTGATCGAGACCGGCTCGCCCAAGCGACGCGGATCGTCGAGCACCGCGCGCACCAGCGTCGCCGCGGTGATGCCGCCGAACGGGCCGACCATATTGCTGTACTCGGGCGCGGTGTGGCCGCGGAACTCGCCCTCGGCCACCCGGTCGAGTGCGGTGGCGGCGTCGAACGGGTGGCGCGGTTCCACGGGGGCTCCTCGGGTGCGGTTGGCGTTCGCTCACCGTAGCCGTCCGATTGCCGATGGTGGACAGCACGTTCGTGGAAGCGGGCGGCCGGTGCCGCCGCCGACGATGGGACCATGCGAAGGACGAGGGAACGGTCGGCCACGGGGTTGTTCGTCGCGGCCGGGGTGGTGACCGCCGCGCCCGCGGTGGGCGTCGGTCGGCCGAATGGATCGGCGCGGCTTACGGTTTGCAGCCGCTGGACGATGATCTCGCGCTGCTGCTGCGGCATCGCGCGGTGCTGTTCGGGGTGCTGGGGGCGGGGCTGATGGTGGCGGCGGTGCGGCCGCGGTGGCGTCCGGCGGCGGTGCCCGCCTGCGCGGTCGCGCTGCTCAGCTTTCCGCTGCTGGCCGTGGCGGGCGGCCCGGTGAACGCCGAGCTGACGCGGGTCGCTGCGCTGGATGTGGCGGCGGTCCTCGCGCTGGGCGCGGGGGTGGCGCTTGCTCCGCGCACGTGTCCGATCGGCTCGTCGGCAAGCTAGGGCTCGCCCGCCCGGCGGGCGGCGACGAACAGCTCGACACAGACCTCGACGAGGTCGGCCGGGTCGTCCCGGCACCCGTCGAGCAGCCAGTCGACCAGCAGGTGGTTGACCCCGCCGACCAGCGCCGTCGCGGTCAACCGCCGTTCGCGCGCACCGTCGCCGCCCCAGGTGGCGAGGACGGTGTCGACGAAATCGCGGAGCACCAGGTGCCGCCGCCGCTCCATCTCCGGGGAGACCCCGACCACCTCGATGAGCACCACCTTCGCGCGGCGCGGATCCCCGGTCAGGTACCGGATGAAGGCGGCCAGCCCGGCCGCCGCGCGGGCGTCGAGATCGGGGCTCACCTGTTCCAGCGCCGCGACCGTCGCCCCGCGCATCCCATCGGCCAGGGTGTCGTAGAGGGCGGCGAGGCACGCCTCCCGGCCGGTGAACGACTCGTAGAAGTAGCGCTCGGTGATGCCGGCCCCGCGGCAGATCTGCTTGATCGACGCGGCGGCGTAGCCGGTGGTGCCGAACTGTTCCAGAGCGGAATCGAGGATGGCCGCGCGGCGCTGACGCACGCGCTCCTCCGGCGCGACGCCGGAGTACCTGCGGCCGGACGGCTTCGGAGTGGTCGGTCCCGAGCGGTTCATGGGGCCTTTCCTCCCTGCCGATGGGGTGCAATACTAGCCGGGCAAATTCTGACAATCGCGATTGTCCAACTGGTCGCCGTGGTCGAATCGAGCCGGGGGAAGCAGCACGCCATGACGGAGACAGCACTGGCCGGACGGATCGTGGCCGTCACCGGCGGCGCCGGTGGTATCGGTCGGGAGATCGCGAGCCGGTTCGCCGCGGCCGGTGCCAGGGTGGCGATCGGGGACAGCGACGCCGACGCCGCCGCGGCGGCCGCGCGAGCGCTGCCGGGGCAGGTGCGCGGCTTCGCCCTCGAGGTCACCGACACCGGGTCGTTCCGGCGGTTCCTCGGCGCGGTCGAGGAGCTGTGGGGTCCGCTCGACGTGCTGGTCACCGACGCCGGGCTGGCGTTCGGGAACGAGCGGGCGGGCGGGCGGACGATCGCGGTGAACCTGCACGGGGTGATCGTCGGGGTGCAACTCGTCGCGCCCGGCATGCGCGCCAGGGGCGGCGGCCACATCGTCACCGTCGCTACGGCCACTGCCGTCGGCGAGTCCCTCTGCGCGGCGACCAAGCACGGCGTTCTCGGTTACCTGGGCGGGGTGCGCGAGCAGCTGCGCGGCAGCGGCGTCGCGGTGTCGGCACTCATGTCCGGTGTCGCCGGCTCGCCGCTCGAGGGCGGCACCGATCATCCTGCCTGCGTCGCCGCCGCCGTCGTCGACCTCGTGGCCGCGCACCTCCCGAGCGGCACTCCCGCACGAGCACTGCGCGACTCGCCCGACCGAAGCGACCCGGTGACCCCCGACAGGATCGCCATGCCCGGCACCGACGACTCGCCTGTGGCACGCCGCGCCCTGGACAGCGTCGCGCGGGCGGCCGACGGTTCACAACCCCGCGCGCAGCCCGCCGTCCACCGGGAGCACGGTGCCGGTGATGTAGGACGCGCGGTCGCTGAGTAGCCAGGCGGCGGCTTCGGCGATCTCGGCCGGGTCGGCGGCGCGGCCGAGCGGGGTGCGGACGTTGAGCCCCGCGATCACGCCGGGTGATTCGGCCTCCCACGCCAGCAGCATCTCGGTGCGCGTGGTGCCGGGGGCGATGGCGTTGACCCGGATGCCGTCCGGGCCGTAGGTGAGCGCGGCGGATTCGGTGAGGCTGTTGACCGCGCGCTTCATGGCGCCGTAGGCGGGCAGCTCGGGGTTGCCGCCGAGGCTGCCGACCGAGGAGGTGTTGACGATGGCACCGCTGCCCGCAGTGGTCCTGATCGCGGCGGCCTGAGCGGCGATGGCCTGCCAGACGCCGCGGAAGTCGACCCGGTAGATGTCGTCGAGCTCGGGTTCGGTGAGTTCGTGCAGCGGGCCGGGGCGCTGCACGGCGGCGCCGTTGTTGAAGGCGATGTCCAGGCGGCCGTGCAGCTCGACGGCGCGGTCGACGGCGGCGCGCACGCTCGGCTCCGAGCCCAGGTCGCAGCGCACGTAGTCAGCGGTGCCGCCCGCGCCGCGGATCTCCTCGGTGACGGCGCGCAGCTGGCTTTCGGTGCGGGCGGCGAGCAGCACCCGCGCCCCCTCGCGGGCGAAGAGCCGGGCCGCCGCGGCGCCGATTCCGCGGCCGGCGCCGCTGATGAAGGCGACCTTGCCCGCCAGCAATCCGTGTTCGTTGTCCATGGCAGCGAGCCTGCGCGCGGCGCCGCGCGTCAGCCAGGTACCGGCGGTACCTGGCTGGGCGCCCGCGCCGCCGAGCACACTGGACGGCGTGGACAGAGCGGAGCTGGCAGGATTCCTGCGCGGCAGGCGGGAGCGCATCACCCCGGCCGATATCGGGCTGCCCGCGGGGACGCGCAGGCGTACGCCGGGGCTGCGCCGCGAGGAGGTGGCGCAGCTGGCGTACGTCTCGACGGAGTACTACACCCGGCTGGAGCAGGCGCGCGGGCCGCGGCCCTCGCGCGAGGTGCTGGCCGGGCTGGCCCGCGCGCTACGGCTGGACGACGCCGAGCGCGAGCACCTGCACCACCTGGCGGGGGTGCCGCCCGGCCCGCCACCGGGGCCGTCGCGGGAGGTGCGGCCGAGCATCCTGGCGCTGCTCGACAGGCTGCCGGGGGCGGCGGCGATCGTGCTCTCGGCCGGGTTCGAGGTGCTGGCCTGGAACGCGCTGGCCGCCGCGCTGCTGGAGGATTTCTCCGCACTCCCCCGTCGCGACCGCAACCTGCTGCGCCGCGCCTTCCTCGCCCCCGACTCGAAGCAGCGGCTGCTCTACAGCCTCTCCGATGCCGACGCCTTCGCCCGCTCGGCCGCCGAGCACCTGCGCGCCACCGCCGCCCGCTACCCCGGCGATCCGGAGATCACCGGGCTCGTCGACGAGTTGCTCACCGGCAGTGCGGAGTTCGCCCGGCTGTGGGCGGCGCACCGGGTGCGGGGCGCACCCGCACCGTGCAAGACGATCGACCACCCGCGGGTCGGGCGGATCACGGTGGTGTGCGACGTCCTCGACATCACCGACCGGGATCAGCGCGTGATCATCTACACCGCCGAGCCCGGGTCGCCCTCGGAGCAGGCGCTGGCGCTGCTCGGGGTGATCGGGACGCAGCGGATGGAGGTACCGGGCTAGGTCCCGGTCCACGCGGACAGGGGGAGCCCGGAGCCCGTTGGTGCTGCGCTGGAGCAGTTTCGTCGCTTCCAGGCACTAGGTTCCTCGCAACGATCTCCGGCGTCATCATGAAGTGATTCATGGTCGAGACCGCGACGACCGAGAAGCCACACATTCCGGTAGCTACTCGTTCGGGTAGCGCGGACGGCAGCGGAGAATATTCAGGAAGACGAGGTCGACCACGCTGCTTCCATCCTGTTTCAGCAGCTCCGCGCGAGTACTCACGAGCCCCCGGTCGGGTTTACTGCGCGATCGCCGGGATTCGCGCACCGTGGCGCGCAGCCGTACCGAGTCACCCGGTCGCAGCGGATTCGCCCAGCGCATTTCATCTATTCCGGGAGAGGCGAGGCTCGCCACCCGCGACAGGTAGTGATCCGCGTAGATTCGCATCAATATGCTGCCGGAATGCCATCCGCTGGCGATCAGTCCGCCGAAGGGGCCGGCGGCGGCGGATCCGACGTCGACATGAAAGGGCTGCGGATCGAACTCCGCCGCGAAATCCAGAATTTCCCTTTCGGTAACCGTCCGATAGCCGTACTCGAAGGTGGCCCCCGGAACGTAGTCCTCGAACCACCGGTCGGTAATCGGTACGGCGAAGTCGGTATCGAGCAGGGAACGGACAGCGGACTCGGTGTCGGTCATGATCCACATCGTCCCACCGGGATACTTCAGCCCCCGGTGAACAATTCACCGCATATCCTTGCGAGGGTGTATGCCGACTATGATCTGGCGACGACCGGGCGGGTGATCTCGGACCCGGCGCGGGCCGCGATGCTGCTGCGGATGATGGACGGACAGGCGCACACCGCGTCCGATCTGGCCCGGTGCGCCGGGGTGTCGGCGTCCGCCGCGAGCGCCCACCTGCGCCGGCTCGTGGACTCCCGGCTGGTGACGGTCACGGTGGCCGGGCGGCGGCGGCTGCACACCCTGTCCTCGGCCGAGGTGGCGAGCGCGATCGAAGCGCTGGCGCTGGTGTCGCCGCTGCTGCCGGTCGAGAGCCTGCGCCAAGCCGGAACCGGCAGCCGCCTGCAGATCGCGCGGGCGTGCTACAGCCACCTGGGCGGGCAACTGGCCGTCGCGATCACGACGGAACTCGTCGGCGCGGGGGTGGTGCGGGCGGTCGCGTGCGGAGAGCAGAGCGCGATCGGGTCGCTCGACCATCCGCTGCTGCGCGCGCTGCACATCACCGCGCTGCCGCGCGGCTCGGCCCCGGCGGCCCGCGGCTGCCAGGACTGGACCGAGCGCACTCCGCACCTCGCCGGTCGGCTCGGCTCCGCGCTGATGGTGGCCATGCTGGAGGACGGCTGGCTCAGCCGCCGCCCCCGCGACCGCGCCCTGACCATCACCGAGCGCGGCACCGATCAGCTCGGCGGCATCGGCATCTGGCCCGGCCGGACCGCGGCCTCCTGATCCGCGGAGCTAGGTCCCGGTCCACTCCGGTGCCCGCTTCTCGGCGAACGCCTTCGCGCCCTCGGCGGCGTCCTTGGTGCCGAAGACCGGGCCGATGAGCTCCATCTGCTTCTGCCACCGATCGGCCGCGGTCCATTCGGCGGATTCGACCATGACCCGCTTGGTCACCGCCACCGCGATCGGGCCGTTCGCCGTGATCCGCTCGGCCAGCGCGAGCGCGCCTGCCAGCGCCGCGCCGGGCTCGGTGAGCGCGTTGACGAAGCCGAAGCCCGCGCCCTCCTCGGCGGTGAACGAGTCGCCGGTGAGCGCGAGTTCGAGCGCCTTCTGGTACGGGATGCGGTGCTGCAGCCGCAGCAGCCCGCCGCCACCGGCGACGAGCCCGCGCTTGACCTCGGGAATTCCGAAGGTCGCTGTGCGCGACGCGACGATCAGGTCGGTGGCGAGGACCAGTTCGGTGCCGCCGGCCAGCGCGAACCCCTCGACCGCGGCGATCAGCGGCTTGACCGGCGGCTTCTCGGTGAAGCCGAGGCCACGACCCGGGATGTAGGGGAACTCCCCCGCCGCGAACGCCTTGAGGTCCATGCCCGCGCTGAAGTTGCCGCCGCTGCCGGTGAGGACGGCGACCGAGAGCTCGGGGCTGTCGTCCAGCTCGTCCATCGCCTCGGCCAGCCCCTTGGCCACCGCGAGGTTGATGGCATTGCGCGCGTCGGGGCGGTTGATGGTGATCAGCAGCGCGCGGCCACGCCGCTCGGTCAGCAGTTCGTCGGACACGTCTACCTCCACTGGCTCGAATACCGTCGGACTTCGTCGCCCGTTCTCATATTGTTGACCTTACAGTATTCATTCCAGTCGGAGGGCGGCCTTGGGGCACTGTGCCACCGCCTCCTCGATCGCGGCGCGATCGTCGGCGCTGACCTCGGCCTCGCGGATGTGCAGGACATCGTCGTCGTCGAGGTCGAAGACCTCGGGAGCGAGTCCGACGCAGATGCCGTTGGCCTCGCACTGATCGGGATCGAGCACGATCTTCATCGGGTTCCTTCCGCCGGGATGGCGTTCTGCAGGCCACCGACCTCGGTGATCTGCCAGCCGGAGTTCCGGTCCATGGTGAGCGAGTAGGTGACGGTGGTGGCCGCGCCGTCCGGGTTCTGCACGCTGGTGGAGTTCACGGTCAGGTAGGCGTTGACCTTGTAGATGCCGCCGGATTCGGAGATGACGTCCGCCGAGAGCGGGGTGGCGGTCGAGTTCCACTGCAGCGGGAGCAGGATCTGCTTCAGCTGCGGTGCGGTGGCGTCGAACTTGGCCGAGAGCGCGGGGGCGGTGCCGATCTTCAACCGGGTGAACCACGCGTCGACGTCGCGGTAGTCGATGGTGGATGCCCCGAGCGCGTAGTCGGCGGCGACCTGCTCGGCGTGCTGTTCGTCGGCGGCGCGGGCCTCGCTGTCGGCGATGGTGCCGCGCGCCCCCGCGTAGAGGATCGCCAGCGTCACCGTCGCCACCAGCAGGGCGGTCAGCGCGAGCGCGGTGACCGCGGTGGAGAGCCGGATCGACACCGTGCGTGCCTTCTCCTCGGTTTCCGTGCTCATGGGTCCGTCCTTTCCGGGGCTATCGGAGGCCGATGCGGAAGTGCAGGGTGCCGTCGGGGTCGACGCCGTTGAGCGCCTGGTCGAGCAGGGCGCCGATGTCGAGCGCGGGGGCGCCGCGCACCGCGTCGGTGACGACGGGTTGCAGCATGGGGCCGAGCGGGGCCAGGCTCGGGCCGATCCGGGCGAGCAGCGCCTCGACCTCGACCAGGAACGGCAGGACGCCGTCGCCGGTGAAGTACTCGGCGGGCGGGCGGGCCTGCACGAGCTTCGAGCCGTTCTCCACGATGGCGCTCAGGGTCACGCCGAACTCGCCGAAGAGCGGCCCGGCCGCGGCGAGCGAGGGCCCCATCCAGTCGATGTCGCCGCCGAGCGCCTGCAGGTCGGCGAAGAGCTGCCGCAGCTGCGCGGAGCGGCCGAGCAGGGTGGCGGCCAGCAGCGAGGTGGAGCGCTGCAGGGTCTGTACGGCGGCGTCGGTGCCGTCGAGGGCCTGGTCGAAGGTGCCGACCAGGCTCGCCATGGTCTCCGGCCGGATCTGGTCCAGCAGCTCGACCATGCGGGTGGAGAGCGCGGTGATGGTGGTCGGCAGGTGCACCCGGTCGGCCGGAACCTGTTGCCCGTCGGCGAGATACGGCCCGGCGTCGGAGTCGGGGGCGAAGCCGACGTAGGGCTCGCCGAGCGCGGAGAGCTGCTCGATGTGCACCTCGCCCGCCACCGGGATGCGGTAGCGGTCGTCGATGGCGAGCCGGACCAGCACCCCGGAGGGCTCCGTGCGCACCTCCTCGGTGCGCCCGACCTGGATGCCGTGCAGCAGCACCGGTGCGCCGGGACCGAGCCCGCCGGAGTTCTCCAGGTGCAGCGTGACCCGGATGTGGTCGCGCCGCGGGTCCAGGTGCAGCACGCCGATGCCCATGTAGGCGACGCCGAAGACCAGCACCGCGGCGATGGCGCCGAGCGAGGTGATGCCGCGGACGTTCACCGGACCGCTCCGATCATGCGCAGGGTGTCGACGATGCGGCCGGTCTGCTCCTCCGGGGACAGGCCGGAGGAGCCCACCGTCACCGTGGTCAGGTCCAGCTTCGGGCCGTGTTCGGTGTAGGGGATCACCTTGGTCCGCAACAGGTCGGTGAGCTTCTTCAGGTTCGATGGCGCGGTGGTGTCGAGCGGTGCGGCGCCGAACAGCACGGGGACCACCGCGCGCACGGTGTCCTCCAGCGCGGCGAGCAGCGGGCCGAGCCAGGCGGTGCTCGGGCCGACCGGGCCGAGCGAGGTGAGCACGAAGATCACCCCGATCTGGGCGTTCATGGCGTCGGTGGTCTGCTGCACGCCGTAGGGGGTGAGCAGCTCGGAGATGACGGGGGCGTTGTCGAGCACGCCCTGCTGGACGACGGCCTCTAGTCCGTGCAGCACGTCGTCGAGCGCGCCCGCGTTCACCGCGAGGTCGGTGAGGTCGGCGCCGACGGTCTCGGCGAGCCGGGCGGTGTCGCGCGGGTCGGCGGGGAGCACCCCGTTCATGGTGCGCACCAGATCCTGGATGTCGGTCACGGCGCCGCTGCCGATGAAGACCGAGAGCGCGGCCAGGATGTCCTCGATGAGCGGGGGCTGGGTGGTGTCGGCCAGCGGGATGGTGCCGCCGGGTTCCAGCCTGCCCGCGGCGGGTGCGGCGGGTTCGGTGAGCGCGATGTGCACGTCGCCGAGCGGGGTCTCCTGGCGCAGCTCCGCCCTGGTGCCGAGCGGCAACCGCACGGCGTCGCGGACCGCGATGTCGGCGATCACGAAACCCGGCCGCGCGCTTCCGGTTCCGGCGTCGACGACGGTGACGCCGGTGAGCTCACCGACCCGGACGCCGTCGGCGATCACCTTGGCGCCGGTCGGCAGGTTGAGCACATTGCCGAACTCGATGCGCAGCGGGTAGGTGGGGCCGTCCACGCCGGCGCCGGGCACCGGCAGCTCGGCGGGGCGGAAGGAGCAGCCGGCCAGCATCAGCACGGTGCCTGCCGCGAGCAGCAGCCGCTTCATCGGGCGCTCACCGCCCCGAGCAGCAGCGCCGGGATCGGCACCCGGATCGCCCCCGAGGCCGCGGCCGGGCAGGGCTGGCCGAGCGCCCGCAGCCCCGCGCAGATCTGCGCGGTCTCCGCCGCGGGGAGGGCGAGCGCGGGTGGCGCGTAGCCGATCTCGGTGCGGCCGGTGGCCGGGTCGGCCGCGCTCGCGAAGCCGGTGGCGATGGCGGGTGTCCGCTCGATCAGCCCGGCCAGTGAGCCGACCCCGGCGGCGAGCAGCGCAGGCAGGTCCGGGATCTCGTTCAGATTGCGCACCGCCGGCGTGACGAAGAGCCGGACGACGTCGTTGAGCTGCGGCAGCACCGAGGCCAGGTCGTCGACGAGCTGGATGATGGGCGGGAAGGCGATGGTCACGATGTCGGTGAAGGTCGGCGGCAGCTCGGTGACAACGTTCTCGACCGTGGCCCAGCCGTTGCGGGCCCGGTGCACCAGGGCGGTGAGCGCGTCGATGAGCGCGCCGATGTGGTCGATGGCGGCCTGCGGGGAGTTCAGCGCGCGGGCCAGCTCGCCGAGCAGGGTGTTGAGCTCGGCGCCGGTGCCGGCGGTGGCGGCGTCGAGGCCGTCCAGCCCGGCACCGAGCGCGCCGCGCTGTGCGGGGTCGTCGGCGCCGTTCAGCTGGTCGGCGAGGCCGGCGAGCGCGTCGAAGGTGCGCGAGAGGCTCTGCGGGGTGAGCGCCCTGCTGATGCAGGCGGCCGGGTCGCGGCCGGGCCCTTCGGGTTCGGGGCCGACGAGCTCGAGCTTGCGGTCGGCGAGCACGGTGTCGTTGACGGTCACCGCGCCGACGTTCAGCGGCAGCTTGCGATCGGCACGCACGGTGAAGCGCACCCGGGCGGCGTTGCCGAGCGGTTCGATCCCGGTGACCTCGCCGACCCGGACGCCGTAGACGGTGACGGCGCTGCCCTCGTAGAGCCCGATGCTGTCCGGCATGTCGGCGCAGTAGCCGCGGGTCTCCGGCTCCGGGCGCAGCAGCGCGAACCCGGCGACGGCGACCAGGACCAGGGTGAGCAGCACCGCGACCGACATGAAGCCGCGGGAGCCGAGGACGCGGGTCAGCATCCCGCTCCCCGCACCGGCACGCAGACGCCCGAGTGGTCGAGCGTGACCCCGCCGCCGGGTGGCAGCAGCGGGCGCAGCCGGTCGCTCAGCGCGTGCAGCGCGTCGAGCAGCTCGCCCATCCGGCCGCCGAGCTGGTCCAGCTTCGGCATCGCCTCGGTGAGCGCGCGGGCCTGCGCGGCCCAGGTCTCGTCCCACATCCGCCCCAGCGGGGACAGGCCGTGCAGCACCGCGGTGAGGTCGTTCAGCGCCTGCGCGATCTCGGTCTTGTAGGTGGTGACGATGGATTCCAGCGTGCCGAGGTTGTTCACCAGCTGCACCAGCACATCGGAGCTCCCGTTCAGGGCGGTCAGGTATTCGTCGGCGACGGTGAGGGCGCGGGAGATGTCGGCGTTCTGCTGATCCATGATCCCGACCAGGTCGCCGACGGCGCGGACGGCGGAGCGCACCGCGTCGGGGCTGCCGTTGATCGACCCGGCCAGCGTCGCCAGGTTCTGCCGCAGCAGCCCGCCGTCGACCTCCCGGACCGGGGCGATGGCGGCCTCGAAGACCGCGGTGAGGTTGTAGGGCAGCAGGACTCGCTCGCGCGGGATCACCCGGTCGCCGAGCGGCTCGCTGCCCGCGGGCTCCAGCGCCAGGTAGTAGCCGCCGACCACGGTGAGCATCCGGACCCCGAGCGCGGTGCCGTCGCCGACGAAGACCTCGTCGTCCACGGTGAAGGTCATCCGCACCCGGTCCGGCAGCAGGGTCAGCGAGCGCACCTCGCCCACCGGGATGCCGGCCAGCCGCACGTCGTCGCCCTCCCGGATCGAGCCGGCCTGCGCGATGTCGGCGCTGTAGGTGCGGGTGGCGTCGGTGCCGCGGACGTACACCGCGCCGACCCCGGTGACCAGCAGCGCCGAGAGACAGAGCCCGGTGATGCCCCAGCGCAGGTCGGTGCCCTGTTCGTCGGGTTGCCGCTCCGGATCGCGCCTGCGTTTCAGGATTGGCACAGCAGCACCCCCTGCCCGGCGATCAGCACCTGCAGCGGCGCGGGCGCGGTGGCCGCGCCCCGGGAGCAGGACTCCGGGCCCGCGGCGGGCACGGCCGAGGCCATGGCCTGGATCAGCCCCGGCAGCCGGTCGAAGACCTCGGTGGCGGTCGCCGGGTCCGGGAAGGCCTGGCGCAGTGCGGCATCCAGGTCGCGGCCGGGTTCGCCGGTGATGCCGAGGATCGTGAGGATGTCGCGGATGGGCTGGATGACCGGCGGGATGGCCAGCGAGAAGTCGACCAGCCCCGGCAGTTTCTGGCCGATGGCGGTGAACAGGTTGGTCAGGTTGGTGAGCAGCTGGACGGCGTTGCCGGAGCGGCCGCCGAGCGTCTCGGCCATCCGGGAGAGGTTGCCGACCAGGATGGCGAGCACCGCCTGGCGGTCGGTGGCGTAGCGGCTGAGCCGGTCGACGGCGTCCAGCGCGGGGCCGAGGCCGGAGCCGTTGCCCTGCAGCACCGCGAGCAGGCTCTCGGTGAACCGGTTCAGCTCGCCCGGGGAGAGCTGGGCCAGGACCGGCTGCAATCCGTTGAACAGCGTGGTGATGTCGAAGGCGGGCACAGTCTGCGCGGTGCTGAACTCGGTGCCCGGATCCCGTTCGGCGGTGGGGCGCTCCGGCTGCACGATCTCCAGATACCGGAAGCCGGTCAGGTTCTGGTAGCGGATGGCGACGGTGGAGTCGGTGAAGACCGGGTGCGCGCGCTGCACGGTGAACCCGGCCCGCGCCAGCGTGCCGTCCAGCTCGAGCCGCTCGACCTTGCCGACCTGCACACCGTAGATCCGCACGTCGTCGCCGACGCGCAGGCCGTTGGCATCGGTGAAGAGCGCGGTGAAGGTGGCCGTCTCGCCCTCGACCGGCCGCTCCACCAGCTGGAACACCCCGACCAGGGCGAGCACCATCACCGCGACGGCGGCGGCGACACGCAGCAGCAGCGCCCGCGTGCTCATCAGCGGCCCGCCACGAGCGCCGCCAGCGGCCCGGCCAGCCCGGGGACCACGTCCAGCTCGACCTCGGCGGTCAGCACCGGCCCGTCCGGGCCCGCCCGGAAGGCGCGGGCCAGCCGGTCCAGCAGTTCGGTGAGCCGTGCGCCGGTGGCGTCCGGGTCGCCGACGGTGCGCGGGATCTGGTTCAGCACGGTGGTGGCGATCGGGAGCAGCCCCTCGAAGTGCGGGCGGGCGGTGGTGAAGGTCTGGGTGACCACCGGGAGCAGCTGGTGGTCGATGCCGCCGAACATCTCCTTGAACCGCGCGAGGTTCTCCGGGGTGCGGAAGTACTGGTTGCTGTAGGCGGCGTCCAGCACGTCGAGCCCGCCGGTGAGCATCGGCGGCAGCCCGGCCAACGCGGAGCCGTACCGCGCGAGCAGGACCGACGGCGGCAGCTCGCGGGTCTCCACGTAGGCGCGGACGGTGGCGCCGATGGCCTGCAGCAGCGGGGTGAAGGCGCCGACGTCGCGGGAGAGCGTGCCGATGAGCTGCGCCAGCTCCGGGGTGAGCACCGAGTCGGTCAGCATGCCGGTCGACTTCAGCAGCGCGGCGAGCGTGGCGTCGCGCACCCGGCTCGACTCCGGCCCGGTCAGGTCGACGGTGGCGCCGTCGGTGAGCGCGGAGCCGCCCGGGTTCGACCGCAGTTGCAGTGCGGTGATCCCGAACAGGTTGTCCGGCGCGTACTCCAGGCTCAGCGCATCGGTGAGGCCGAAGAGCTGGGACCCGGAGAGCGCCAGCTCGACGGTCTTGCGGCCGGGTCCGGCGGTGTCGATGGCCAGCACCGAGCCGATCCGCACGCCGTCCAGCCGGACGTCGGTGCCCGGCTCGACGCCCGCGCCGACCGCGCCGGTCACCAGCCCGACCCGGATCTCGTCGGCGGCGCGGCTCTCCGGGACCAGCTGCCAGGCGAGCAGCAGCACGACGGCGAGCGCGACGGCGCCGAGCCCGATGGCGCGGGCACGACGGGGTCCGACCTCGGTGCCGGACAACGTATAAGCAGGCATCACATCATCCGGTGAACGAGATCGGGGACTGGAAGCCCCAGAGCAGAATGGTGGCGACCATGTCCAGGGCGATGATCGAGACCAGGCTGGCCCGGATGGCCCGGCCGGAGCCGATCCCGACGCCCTCCGGCCCGCCGGTGGCGAAGTAGCCCTGGTAGCTGTGGATCAGTACGACGGCGACGGCGAAGATCGTCACCTTGATCGTCGCCGCGACGATGTCCCAGCTCAGCACGAACTGGTCGAAGTAGTGGTCGTAGGTGCCCGATGGGGTGCCGTGCACGACGGTGACGACGAGCTCGCAGGAGAGGTAGCTCAGGATCAGCGCCACGACGAACGCCGGTGCCACCGCGACGATTCCGGCGATCACCCGGGTGGTCACCACGAACGGCACCGAGCGGATGCCGAGCGATTCGAGTGCGTCGATCTCCTCGGAAATTCGCATGGAGCCGATCTCGGCGGTCATCCGGCAGCCCGCCTGCGCGGCGAACCCCACCCCGGCGGCGATCGGCGCCAGCTCGCGGGTGATGCCGAAGGCCGAGATGAGGCCGGAGAGCTGGCCCAGCGAGAGCAGGTTCAGCGCGCTGTAGGCCTCGATGCCGATGGAGGCGCCCATCGAGGCGCCGAGCAGCAGCATGAGCGGGACCACGCCGCCGCCGATGATGACCGAGCCGCGCCCCCAGGTCATGTCGGTGATCACCGCGACGGTCTGGCGCCGGTAGTGCACCAGCGTGTACGGCACCGAGGCGAGCACCTGCCAGACGAAGCCGAGCGCGAAGCCGAGCTCGTCGATCGGCCGCAGCGGGCGCACCCCGTGCGCCATCCGGCTCAGCCGCTTCAGCCCGGCCGGGGCGTACGGGGCGGCCGTCATCACGCCATCCTGACCGGCATGAACATGGTGACCACCTGGGTGATCACCATGTTGAGCACCGCCACCGCCGCCACCGACATCACCACCGCCGCGTTCACCCCGTCGGCGACCCCGCGCGGCCCGCCCTTGGCCTCCAGCCCGCGCTGACACGCGATCACCACCACCAGGAACCCGAAGATCATGGACTTCATCAGCGACACCCAGATGTCGGCGGTCGTGGTGAAGGAGCCGAAGGACTCCCAGTAGCTGCCCGGGGTGACGTCCAGCGCGGCGACCGCGACCACGAAACCGGCGGCGATGCCGACCACGATGATCAGGATGTTCAGCAGCGGCGCCACCACCAGCATGGCCGCGATCCGCGGAACCACCAGCCGCTGCACCGGATCGACGCCCATCACGCGCAGCGCGTCGACCTCCTCGCGGACGGTACGCGCGCCGAGATCCGCGGCGATGGCCGCCGCGCCTGCGCCGCCGAGCAGCATGGCCGCCGCCATCGGCGCGCCCTGCTTGATCACCCCGAGCCCGCCCGCCGCGCCGATCATGGTGTCCGCGCCGAGCTGGGAGACGATATTGCCGACCTGCGCGGAGAGGATCACCCCGAACGGGATGGCCATCAGCACGGCGGGCACCGCGGTGACGCTGATCAGGAACCAGGCCTGGGCCAGGCTCTCGCGCACCTGGAAGCGCAGCCGGGCGGCGTCGGCGGTGCCGATCCGCACCGCCGAGGTGCCGATCCGCAACCCCCGCCCGAGCGTGGCCAGGCTGGACAGCACGGTTCCGGAGAAGTTGCGGCGCAGCACCGTCGCATTGGACGCCATCGACCCTCCGTCGCACCGGGACACTGATCTGAACTACAGACCAGACACTTGTCCAGAAGTTACTACGGAGATGTGATGGAGCGCAATCGAAAGGTCGATTTACGGTGTCGGAAAGAATATTTCAGGCGGCCGGAGCGCAGAGCTCGACGGTGGTGCCGGAGTCCAGGATGGTGAGGCGGGTGTACGTGGTCAGCTCGCGCATGAGCGCCAGGCCGCGACCGCGAAGCTGGGTCGCCTTCGATTCACGAATTTTCGCGCGCGGAATCCAGCGCCCGCTGTCGGTGACGGTGATCCGGACCTCGCCCCGACGCAGCTCCGCGACCAGGCGGACCGGGCCGCGGTCGCCGCGGTGGCCGTGCTCGACGGAGTTGGTGCACGCCTCCCCCGCGGCGAGGAGCAGGTCGTAGGCACGGCCCTGGTCGGCCACCGCGCCGGCCAGCCAGCCGCGCAGCCTGCCGCGCACCGCCGGCAGCTCGTCGGCGGCGGCCGGGAACTCGATCCGCAGCGCGGCCTGGTCTCCCTCGGTTCCGATCATGCTTCCTCCTCGTCGTTCCAGGGCGTACCCGTCCGCGCCGGGCTCACACCTACCCGCCGGAGCCGCCGGTGTGACGCCGCTACCAGCGCCGATAGAGCCGCCGGGTACTGGGTAACCCTGCGACAAATCGGTGCGGGGGACCACGGCGGAAGGCATGGACGACATGGGGCAGCAGTGGTCCGGATTCGAGATAGCGACCGAGGCGCGCGACACCGCCGTTGTGGTCACGGCCGCGGGCGAGGTGGACATGGTGACGGCGGCGCGGCTCCGGGAGGCCCTGGACGCGGCGCAGCGCACACCGGGAATCCCGACGGTGCTCGACCTCTCGCGCGTCGACTTCTTCGACTCCTCCGGCCTGGAGGTGCTGGTCGACGTGCACCACCGCGCCCGGCTGCGGGTCGTCGCCTCGGCGGCGGTGCGCCGCCCGCTCGGCGTCACCGGCCTGGACCGGGTGCTCGACGTCTACGACGACCTGGCGGCGGCGCTCGCCGGTTAGCCGGATCGCGCGGCGGCTGTGTAACATACACACGAATCATGTGTACGTTACACATCGGCGCTGCGAGGAGTAGGCATGCAAGTCGGTTCCGGTGCGCCGGCGAAGAATCCCGTGGTGATCCTGGTGGCGCTCGGCTTCTCCAGCCTGAGCGTCTCGCTCATGCAGTCGCTGGTCATCCCGATCCAGAGCGAGCTGCCGCGGCTGCTCGGCACCACCGCGAGCAATGCCTCCTGGGTGGTCACCGCGACGCTGCTCGGCGGCGCGGTCGCGATGCCGGTGGCGGGGCGGCTCGCCGACATCGTCGGCAAGAAACCGGTGCTCGCCGTCAGCGCGCTGATCCTGCTGGCCGGCTCGCTGATCTGCGCGCTCTCCGGCTCGCTGCTCCCGGTGCTGGCGGGGCGGGTGCTGCAGGGGCTGGCGATGGGGTACATCCCGGTGGCGATCAGCTTCGTGCGCGAAGCCGTCCCGAAGCACCTGGTCAACACCGCGACCGCCGCGATCAGCGCGACGCTCGGCGTCGGCGGCGCGCTCGGCCTGCCGCTGGCGGCCTGGATCGCCCAGGACAACGACTGGCACTGGCTCTTCTGGGTGGCGACCGCGCTGGCCGTCGCGGTCGCGCTGCTCACCGTGCTCGTCCTGCCGCACGTGCACGACGCGCACGAGGCGAAGCTCGACGTGCTCGGCGCGATCGGGCTCGCGATCGGGCTGGTCGGCATCCTGGTCGGCGTCACCAAGGGCAACGACTGGGGCTGGACCGCGGGCAGCACGCTCGGGCTGATCGGCGGCGGCATCGTGGTCCTGCTGGCGTGGGGGCTGTTCGAGCTGCGCCACGACGCGCCGCTGGTCGACCTGCGCACCACCGCGCGGCGCCCGGTGCTGCTCACCAATATCGCCGCCGCGCTGATCGGGTTCGGGCTGATGGCGCAGGCCATCGTGGTGCCGCAGCTGCTGCAGATGCCCGCCGCCACCGGGTACGGGCTGGGGCAGAGCCTGCTCGCGGCCGGGCTCTGGATGGCGCCGTCGGGGCTGATGATGCTGCTCTTCGCACCGGTCTCCAGCTTCCTGATCACCCGCTTCGGCGGGCGCACCGCGCTGAGCCTCGGCGCCGCGGTGCTCGCGCTCGGCTACCTGAGCGGCGCGGTGCTGATGGACGCCCCCTGGCAACTCCTCCTCGCCACCTGCATCGCCTCGGCGGGCGTCGGCATCGGGTACGCCGCCATGCCGACCCTGGTGCTGGAGAACGTGCCCCCGAGCGAGGCCGCCGCGGGTGTCGCCTTCAACGCGCTCATGCGCTCGATCGGCACCACCGTCGCGGGCGCGGTCATGGCGGTCGTCCTGACCAGTCAGACCACCGCGCTCGCGCCCGGCGCGCCGGAGATCCCCACCGTCGATGCCTTCCGGCTGTGCTTCGTGGTCGGCGCGGTGGCGGCGGCCATTGGTGCCGCGGTGGTGCTGTTCATCCCGCGGCGCAAGCCCGCCGAACCCGACGTCCCGGCGGCGACCGCCGACGAGGTCGTTCCGGCTCGATAGCTTGCTCGGAGACGGCGTGGAGGTGGCGGCGACGGGTCGCGATTCCGACGCGGAAGCGGCGTCCGGCGGCTCGACGACCTGCAGCTCGGACGAGCCGAGGGGTCACCGGTGTGCGGGCAGGCCGAGGGTGTGCTCGGCAAGGTGGTTGAGAGCGAATTCATTGCTGACCGGGCCGGAGCGGGCCAGCCGGGCGTCGAGGTAGTGGTCGAGCCAGCCGTTGCGTTCGTCCCAGGCGTCGGCGCCGAAGACCTGCACGGCGTGGTCGGCGGCGTCGAAGGCCAGGTCGGCGGCGAGGACCTTGGCGGCGTTGGCATCGCCTGCGATGTCGGCACCCGCGTCGGAGCGGGCGGCGGTGCGGTGCACGAGCAGCCGGGTGGCGGTGAGCCGGGCACTCAGCCGGGCGAGCGGATGGGAAACGGCCTGGTGCGCGCCGATCGGTGTGCCACCGGCGATGACCCGCTCCTTGGCGCGGGCGACGGACCGGTCGACCGCGTAGGCGGCCGATCCGACACACAGGGCGGCGGTGAGGACGCGCTCGACACTGGTGAACGGCCACAGCGTGAACAGCCCGGCGCCGTGCCTGCCGACCAGTGCGTCCGCCGGGACGGTGACATCGTCGAGTTCGAGCTCGAATTGGCGCACGCCTTCCCGGAAACGCATGGGCACCTCGGTGATCGTCGCGCCCCGGCTGCGCGGGTCGATGAGCAGGGTGGTGTAGCCGGTGGCCTGCTCGCCGTCGTAGGCCCGGCCGAGGACGAGGACCCGCTCGGCGACGTCGAGCCCGGACGTGACCCGTTTGCTGCCGCGCACCACGAAACCCTCGTCGGTGCGCCGGATCTCGGTACGCGAGGCGAAGACGTTGTGCCCGGTTTCGGGTTCGGTGGCCGCCATCGCGAGATGGACCCGTCCGTCGGCGACCAGCGGCAGCCAGGTCTCGCGTGCGGAATCAGGACCGACGAGGGCGATGGCGTGGGCGATGGCCGCCGTCAGCACCGGCATCCACAGCACGATGCCCTGCTCGGCGAAGGCTTCGAGCACGATGGCTGTGGCGAGCAGCCCACCCCGCTCGGCCGGACCGGGAGTCCGGGCGCACCAGCCCTGCTCGCGAAACACCTGCCACAGCTGCGGGTGCATCGCGCGGTGCTCGAGGAGATGGTCGCGGATCTCGCGGGCACGCGGAGCGAACTCGGCGGCACGGGAGCGTGCCTCCTCGCGGATCGCGCGGTGCGCCGCCGGAAGATCCAAGCACGAGGGCGCGGTCGAGGTGAGGGACATGAGCACTCCTGAGAGGTCGTTCGGACGGCGGATCCCGACGACAGAGTAACACTCTGGAGTGCTGCTCGGCATGCCTCAGGTGGTGGTGCCGTCGAGCACGGTGGTCGTGGTCGCCGTGCCGGTCACCGAACCATCGGCGTCCCGCAGCTCTATCCGGATCCGAGCGGTGACCGGCCGCAGTGCCTGCTTCGGCGGGGCGGGCTCGGTCGAAAGGCTCGCGATCGCCGCGGCCGCGAGTTCCTCGGCGAACGACAGCGCAGAGCCGGCGAGTTGTCCGGCCAGCCACTGCTGGGCGATGGCGTGGGCGGGGCCGGTGACGACCGCCACCAGGACCGGCATCGACAGCTCGCGGGCCGCCCCGCTACCGATGAACGGTGCCAGCCACTCCCTGTAGGCCGCGCCGACCTCGGCGTTCATCTCCCGCAACCGCGTGCCGGCATCGGAGGCCGGGTTCAGCCTGCCCTGCGCGTAGAGAAAGCGCGCCCGCGTCGGATTCGTCTCGACCCAGCTCAGCTGCGCCCGGATCACCCCGGAGACTGCCTCGTCGAGAGTCAGGGGTTCGGCGGCGAGAATCTCCCGATACCGCTGCAGGATCGAGGCGATCGAGTCCACGTAGAGAGCGCCTGCGATCGCCTCCTTCGTCGGAAAATGATGGAACAACGCTCCGTTCGACACCCCGCTGAGCTCGCGGATACGCGCGATCGTGGCGCGCTCGTAACCCTCCTCGGCGAAACACTCCAGCGCCGCCGCCAACACCCGCTCCCGCACGCCCATGGCGACAGAGTAATGCTCCGCTGCGGAAACGTGGCTGCTGAGAGCGCCGAAGCGGCCCGGCCGCTGTTCCGGTCCGAGCGTGGACCTAGGCGTCGGCCGGGTGCCGGTTGCCCCGGCGCCACGCCGACGGCGAGCAGCCGAAGGCGGCGCGGAAGCGGTGGGTGAAGTGGGTGGGGTGGGCGAAACCGTGTCTGCGGGCGATCTCGGCGATGGTCAGGTGCGGCTGGGTGAGCAGGGTGATCCGGGCGCGCTCCAGCCTGCGGGCGGTGATGTAGCCGGCCAGCGGGCCGTTGGCGGCGGGCCAGATCTTGTAGAGCCGGCGCGCGGAGATGCTGTGCGCGGCGGCGATCCGCTCCGCGGTGAGCCCCGGCTCATCGAGGTGCTCGGCGATGTAGCGCTCGATCGTCGCGATCGGGGTGCGGCCGGGCAGCTCGCCGCGCGCTTCGTCGGCGGCGCTGATCAGCAGTGCGCGGAACAGGGCGATGGTGGAGGTGGCGAGCGTGGGCAGCAGCCCCGGCGCGTCCGCCGCGACCGCGCCCAGCTGCTGCAGGTGGTTGCGCAGGAGCGGGTAGAGCGCGAGGCCGGGGTGCAGGTGGTCGAGGCCGCGGTGCACCGTCTCGATGGAGAGGGTGAGCCGGGCGTGGCCGATGTGCGCGGCGACCACCGAGCCGCTGCCGTGGCCGCGGAAGTCGAACGGCGCGGACTGGTCGAGCGCGATCAGGGTCGGCTGCTCGGGGTCGGCGGGGATCGCGGCGCCGCGGCTGGTCAGCGCCCACTCCCCCGGCGTGAGCACCGCGACCGAGATGATCCTGGCCGCGGGGTTACTGCGGTGCTCGCGGGCCGAGCCGGCGGCCAGGCCGGTGTAGCGCAGCCGGGTCAGCCAGGCGCCGTCGCCGAGCGGGTGGTGCTCGGCGCTGCTCTCGCCGCGGCCGCGGTGCGTGCCGGAGACGGTGACGTGCGGGGCAAGCCCCGGGCAGCCGCGGCCGGGCTCAGCCACGATCGGCCGCTTCCATCCGGGCCGGCTCGCGCCAGGTGCGCGGGGTCATGCCGCGCTCGTGGACGCGGATCCCGAGCGTCTCGGCGAGGCCGGTGCGGATCTGCTTCGCGTTGCGCGAGACGGAGTGGTGGATGGTCGCCACGCCCGCTCACCCCCGTCCCCGGCGGCGGGTGGTGGCGAGCAGTGCGTCCGCGAGCGCGATGGTCGCGGTGCTCAGCGCCTCCCCCGCGGCCCGCGAGACCTCACCGGCCCTGCCGATGTTCAGCCGCCCGATGTGCCCGCGTGCGAGGTCGTAGAGCGGGCTGGTGTGCAGCCCGCCCGCCGCCCTCGGCAGCTCGGCGCGCGGGATCGCCAGCCGGGCGAGCGGGATCCGGACGCACCGCGAGCTGCCGCCGCCCGCCCAGCGGAACGTGTAGGGGGCGTCCAGGTCGGCGAGCAGCAGCTCGCCGGGGTGCACCACGTGCGCCAGCCCGAACTGTTCGAAGCGGCCGATCCCGCGCTCCTGCACGGCGAGGCCGAGTACGCCGGTCGGGCCGTGCGCGATGTCGCGCGGCGAGCGGGTGAGCCGGATCTCGGACACCGCGGTGCGGATCATGCTGACGCTGCCGAAGCTCCACGTTTCGACACAGACCGGAGTGGCGCCGGAGGTGTCGAAGTCGACCGCCGAGACGGGGCCGTTGCGGCGGTAGACGCCGCGGGCGGTCGCGGGCTCGGCCGAGCGGTCGCAGCGGGTGCTGCCGACACTGACGGCCATGGGGTTTCTCCTGGTAGACGGGATTTCGCCTACCGTATGTCCCGGTGTGCGCCCGCACCCGCCGTCGGCACCCTGGGCACAGAACCGTGCACGCAGGTGCCCGTCAGGGCTCCGCGGCGGCCAGTGCGCGCCAGGTGCCCGGCGTCATCCCGTAGAGCTCGCGGAAGCGGCGGCCGAAGTGCGAGGGGTTCACGAAGCCCCAGCGCCGCGCGATCACCGCCACCGGCAGCCCGCGCAGCTCCGGCCGGGCCAGCTCGGCCCGCGCGCCGTCCAGGCGGGTCGTCGTGATCCACTGCTCCAGGCCGAACTCGGCGGCGGCGCAGAGCCGGAACAGCGTCCGCACCGAGATGTCGTGCGCGCGGGCGATGCGCGCGGGGCTCAGCTCCGGGTCGGCGAGGTGCCTGCGCACGTACCCGCGGATCCGCGGCAGCAGGGCATCGTGCAGGGCGGCCCTGCCGTACTCCGGGCCGTAGGCCGAGGCGAGCAGCGCGCGGGTCAGGTCGATGGCGGCCGCGCTGAGCGCGTCGGCGGCGGCGGTGCCGGAGATCCGGTCACCGGCGGCGACCAGATCCCGGATGTGCGCGCTCATCAGCGCGTAGAGCGGGCTGGCAGGCAGCCGGGACGCCGCGGCGACCAGCACCTCGCGCGGCAACCCGACCTCGGCGATGGGCAGGTAGAGCGCCTGTGAACTGCCGCGACCGGACCAGTGGAACTCGTACGGCTCGTTCATGTCGACCACCATGAGCTCGCCCGGCGCCACCGTCCGCCGGACGCCGAACTGCTCGTGGCGGCCGGTCGCGCGGTGCTGGCGCGCGATGGTGAGCACCTCGGCCGGGCCGTCGCGTACCTGCCTGCCGCTCCGGCGCAGGTGCAGCCCGGTGAGGTGGGACTGGAAGATGCTGGTGCGGCCGAAATCCCACGCCTCCAGCACGGAATCGCCCGCCGCGGCATCGGCGAGCCGGACCGTGGTCGGCCAGCTCTGGTCGAGGAACGCCGAGTGCGTGGCGTCCGCGCGGTCGCCGCGGGGTAGCTCGGCGGAGTGGAAGACGACGGCCATGCGCGCCTACCGGCCGTTCTCATTGTTCATGCCGGATCTCCCACCATTGCCGCACACCGATGCCGTAGCTGTCGAGGAAAGCACGATTCAGCGCGTCGTACCCGGTGAACCCGGCGCGCAGCGCGCTCGCCTCGTCCGGCGGGGCCGCGGCCGAGCGGATCGCCTCGCGCGCGGCCCGCAGCCGTTCGGCCGCGATCCAGCGCTCCAGGTCCACCCCGCCGGCGGCGGCCCAGCGGCGCAGCGCGGCCACCGGCAGGCCGTTGGCGTCGGCGATCCGCTCGGCCGACAGCGCCGGGTCGCCCAGGTGCGCGCGGATATAGCCGCGCAGCCGGGGCAGCGTGACCCGGTCGCCGGGGGACATCGGCGGTCCGGCCGCCGCCTCATCGATCCGCGGGGGTGCGGGCGTGCTCGACTGCCCAGTTCAGGGCGTAGTCGGCGACCTCCTCCCAGCCGGGCTCGGCGCAGGTCCAATGCGAGCGGCCGGGGAACTCGTGGTAGTCGGTCACCGCCGCGGATTTCCGGTACTTGCGCTGATTTCCCCTGTTCACCGAGGGCGGCATGATGTGGTCTGCGCCGCCTGCGACGAAGAGCAGCGGGGCGCGGTCGGCGCGCCGGTAGTCGACCCAGGTCTCCTGGTGGCCGGGGGTGAAGTTGGCGAAGAGGCCGTACTTGAACACCCACGACCCCGGCGCCGCGATGGCGTAGCGGTCGTAGGCCGCCCGCGCCTCGGCCGCGGGCAGCGTGTTGGTGAAGGCGTAGTGGAATTCCTGCTCGGTGAAACCGGCGGCCGCGTGCCGGTTGGACCAGCGCTTCAGGATCGGCAGCAGCGATCTGGCCTGCGAGATCGGGTTGACCCGCACGCCCTCGGTGGGCGCGGAGTCGATCACCACCGCCGCAGCGCCGAGCCCGCGCGCGACGAGCAGCTGGGTCAGGGTGCCGCCGAAGGAGTGGCCCATGATGATCGGCGGCTCCGGCAGCGCCTCGATGATCCCGGCCAGGTGGTCGACGGTCTCCGGCACGGTGAGCCGGGCGATCACCTCGGGCTGCTGCCGCAGCGCCTCGACCTCGATCTCGAAGCCGGGGTAGCCGGGGGCGATGACGCGATACCCCTTGGCCTCGTAGTAGGCGATCCAGTTCTCCCAGCTGCGGGGGGTGACCCACAGGCCGTGGACCAGGACGACGGTATCGGGTGCCATGGTGGTTCTCCTGTTTCAGGCGGTGCGGAGGAAGGCGAGCAGGTCTTTGTTCAGCTCGTCCCGGTGGGTGTCGGTGATGCCGTGCGGCGCACCGGGGTACACGGTCAGCGCGGCGCCGCGGATGCGGGCGGCCGATGCCGCTCCGCCGACCTCGAAGGGCACCACCTGGTCGTCGTCGCCGTGGATCACCAGCGTCGGGACGTCGACGGCGTCGAGGTCGGGGCGGAAGTCGGTGGCGGAGAAGGCGGCGATCGACTCGTAGGCGTTGCGCGCGCCCGCCTGCAGCCCCTGCCGCCAGAAGGCGTCGCGCATGCCCTGCGAGGGGTGCTGACCCTCGCGGTTGTTGCCGAAGAAGGGACCGTCGGCGAGGTCGCGGTAGGTCTGCGAGCGGTCGGCGAGCGAGCCGGCGCGGATGCCGTCGAAGACCTCGACCGGCACCCCGCCCGGGTTGTCGGCGGTACGCAGCATGAACGGCGGCACCGCGGAGACCAGCACCAGCTGCGCGACCCGCGCGCTGCCGTGCCTGCCGAGGTAGCGCACCACCTCGCCGCCGCCGGTGGAGAAGCCGATCAGGGTCAGCTCGGTCAGGTCGAGGTGCTCGATCAGCCCGGCCAGGTCGTCGGCGTAGGTGTCCATCTCGTTGCCGTCCCAGCTCTGCGTCGAGCGGCCGTGCCCGCGGCGGTCGTGCGCGATGACGCGGTAGCCGTGCTCGGCGAGGAAGAGCTGCTGGCCCTCCCAGCTGTCGGAGTTCAGCGGCCAGCCGTGGCTCAGCACGACCGGGCGGCCGCTCCCCCAGTCCTTGTAGTAGATCTCGGTGCCGTCGGCGGCGGTGTGGATCGGCATGTGCGCCCTCGCGGTCGGGTGGTGGTTCGGGTTCTGACCCGGCCGAAGGTAGGGCGGGGCCGGGCCCGCGAGCTGTGCCTGCGCGCACGGTTCTGTCCCCAGGGAGCAATTGCGCCCGAGGAACAGCGGTGTGCACGCACAGCCAGCTCGGCGGCCGGGCCCGGCCCTACGTTGAGCGCGACCCAACCGCACGAAAGGGACGAAGCCATGTCCGATTCCAGCTCGATCCGCCTCCGGCGCCTCGCCGCCGCCGTCGCCGTCTCCGCGGCCGTCCTCGGCCTCGCCGCGGCGCCCGCGGCCGCCCAGCCGGGTGCGAAGCCGACCGTCGTCCTCGTGCACGGCGCGTTCGCCGACTCCTCCGGCTGGCGCGACGTCGCCGCGCAGCTCGCCGCGCAGGGCTACCCGGTGCGGACCTTCGACAACCCGCTGCGCGGCCCCGCCAACGACTCCGCCGCGCTGGAGCGCGCGCTGACCGGGATCACCGGGCCGATCGTGCTGGTCGGGCACTCCTACGGCGGCGCGGTGATCACCAACACGCACGATCCGGACGTGGTCGCGAACGTCTACATCGCCGCCTTCGCCCCGGCGCAGGGCGAGTTCGTGCAGGGGCTGCTGAATCCGATCACCTACCCGGGCAGCAGGCTGCTCCCGCCCGCGCTGCAGCTCGGCGTCGTCGCCGACGCCACCGGGCCCGGCGGCAGCAACCTGGACGGCTACATCGGCGAGCCGTACTTCCACGAGATCTTCGCCCAGGACGTCGACGCCGCCACCGCGGCGGACATGTTCGACCACCAGAAGTCGGCCGCGCTCACCGCCAACCTGGAGCCGTCCGGCGCCCCCTCCTGGAGCACCGTCCCCAGCTGGTACCTGGTGTCGCGGCAGGATCGGGTGATCCCGCCCGCACTGCAGCGCTTCATGGCGTCGCGGGCCGCGCCCGGCACCACCACCGAGGTGGACGCCGCGCACGCCTCGCTGGTCTCCCGGCCCGCCGAGGTGACCGGGGTCGTCGTCGCGGCGGCCCGCGCCACGCAGGGCTGAGCCTCACCCCGTGAAAGCCGCCCGGTGGTCGGCGACCCAATCCGCGTAGCTGCGGGGCGGCCTGCCGAGTACCCGCGCGACATCGCCGGTGAGCACCGCGTTGCCGCCGTCCCGGACGAAGGCCTGGCCGGCGAGGGCACCGTCGGCGAATTCGGGGGTCGCACCCGCGGCGAGCAGGTGCGCACGGGCCTCGAGCGGGTCGATCTCGGCGACCTCGACCGGGCGGCCGAGCGCGGCGGCGAGTACGGCGGCCTGGTCGCCGGTGGTCAACAGGTCGGGGCCGGTGAGGGTGAGCACACCGTCGAGCTCGGCCGAGAGCAGGGCCGCCGCCGCGACCTCGGCGACGTCACGCGGGTCGACGACGCCCTGGCTGCCGGAGCCGGTGAGGTTGGCGATCGGGCGCCCGGCGCGCAGGTCGGCGGCCCAGCTCAGGGTGTTGGAGGCGAACGAACTGGGCCGCAGGATCGCCCAGTCGACGCCGCTCTCCCGCACCGCCCGCTCGCCGGGCAGGTGCCAGGTGCCGACCCGGCCGAGGGTGGGGTCGCCGGTGCCGATGGCGGAGAGTTTCACGATGCGCCGCGCGCCCGCCGCGACGGCGGTGGCGACGAGGGCGCGGTCGGCGTCGGCGCCGTCGGGCCCGAGCACACCGAGCACGAACACCGCCGCCGCGCCCGCCATCGCCGCGGCCATCGCCGCCGGGTCCGCGTAGTCGCCGGGGACCACCCGCACGCCGGCCGGGGCCCGCACGGTCTCCGGGCGCCGGGAGACGGCCCGGACCGGGGCGCCGCGCCCGGCCAGCACCCGGACGAGTTCACTGCCGATGGTGCCGGTGGCACCGGTGATCACGATCATGGACGCCACGCTGCCGGGTCCGGCGCCGCCGCGGCTAGGAGATTCCGGCACACCCGCGTAGCCCGCGCGCGCCTACAGTCGAGCCGGTGACCACGTTGCGAACCGACCTGCTCGAGCTTCGGGCGCAGGTTCCGGAGGCGCTGCGGCCCTGGCTCACCGGCGTCACCTCGGTGCCGCCGCTGCACGAGGTCGCCGCGCCGTTGGTTCGGGTGCCACACGGCACCACCCTGGTGGTGTTCGGCACCGGGCAGCCCGCCGCGGCGCTCGGTCCCGCGTCGCGCGCGCTCTACCCGGCCCCGGACAAACCGCGGGGCTGCCTGCGGCTGCGGCTCGCGCCGGGTGCGGCCGGGCCGCTGCTCGGGGTCGGCGCCCACGAGCTCACCGACCGGGCCGTCCCGCTCTCCGAGCTGCCCGGCCCGCTGGCGGCGCTCGCCCCGGAACTGGACCGAACGACAGCTGCGCACCCTGTTCGCCGCCGGAATCGGGTTGTCGCCCAAGCACTACGCGCGCATCGCGCGGCTGCGCCTGGTACTGGCGCACGCCGGGAAGGCGCCGTGGGCGCACCTCGCCGCCGACACCGGCTACTACGACCACTCGCACCTGACGGCCGAGTTCCGGAGGCTCATGGGCGTCTCGCCGAGCGCGTTCGCGCGGGGCGCGCTGCCCGCCGCCACCGGCTGCACCCCGCTCGGCGGGCGCTGAGCGCTACCGCCCGGCGAGCCCGCGCCGCGGGGTGGTGGAGAGGTAGCTGCCGACCCGCTGCACGGTCAGGTTCATCTCGTAGGCGACGGTGCCGAGGTTCGCGGCGTCGGTGGTCTGCAGCGCGAGGCAGGCGTTCGGGCCCGCGGCGGTCACGAAGAGCACCGCGCGATCCAGTTCGATCATGGCCTGGCGCACGCCGCCGCCCTCGAAGCGGGCGCCCGCGCTGCGCGCGAGACCGTAGAGCGTGGACGACATGGCGGCGAAGTGCTCGGCGTCCTCCTGGGTGAGCTGGTTCGAGCGGCCGAGCAGCAGGCCGTCGGTGGAGAGCACCACCACGTGCCGCACCCCGGCGAGCCGCTCGACCAGGTCGTCCAGGATCCAGTTCAAGTCACCGGGATCGGATGCGGTCATCTCAGCTCTCCTTGCCGTCGGCCTGCTCGGCGGTGCTCGCGCGCCGCCCCTGCCGCGTCCCGTTCTCGATGGTCGTGATCATGTCCCTGGCCTGCTCGGCGGTGAGCCGCGGCCGCTCCGCGGTCCGGGGCGGCAGCGCCGCGGCGCCCTGCAGGTGCGGGTTGAGGTTGGCCTGCCGGTTGCGCTTGGGCAGCTCGGGGCGGCCCTCCTCGGGCAGCCGCAGCGGCTGCGAGATCGGCTGCTCCGGCGCTGCGCCCGGGTACGGCCGGGCCTGCCGGGCGGAGACCGGGCGGAAGGTCTGGGTCTCGGCCAGCGGGTCGGAGACCAGCACCGCGGCCCGCCGGGACGGCCGCGCGACCGGCGATTCCAGCGCGGCGGGCTGCGGCGCGCGGCCCACCGACGCGCTGTCGGTGACCGCCTCGCCCGGCAGCACGCTGGCGAGCAGCGTCGCCGGGATGAGCACGATGGCCCTGATCCCGCCGTAGTCGGACTCGGCGAGCTTGACCGAGATCTCGTGCCGCGCCGCCAGCCTGGCGACGACGAAGAGCCCGAGCCGGGAGTCGCCGGAGAGCGCGGCGACGCCGAAGTCCGGTGGCGCGACGAGCATCTGGTTGGCGCGCGCGATGTCGCCGGTCGGCATGCCCATGCCCTGGTCTTCGATCTCGACCACGACACCGCGCCCGACCACGGCGCCGGTCACCTCCACCCGCGACTGCGGCGGGGAGAAGCTGGTCGCGTTGTCCACCAGCTCGGCGAGCAGGTGCACGAGGTCGGCCACCATGCCGCCGTGCACGTGCACCTGCGGCATCCGCGCGACGCGGACGCGCGAGTAGTCCAGCGTCTCACCGACCGCCGAGCGCACCAGGTCGATCATGGCGACCGGGTTGCGCCACTGCCGCCCGACCTGGCCGCCGCCCAGGATGATCAGGTTCTCGGCGTTGCGGCGCTCGCGGGTGGCCAGGTGGTCGAGGCGGAAGAGCGTCTCCAGCAGCGCCGGATCCTCCTGCCCTCGCTCGGCTTCGTCCAGGATCTCCAGCTGCCGGTGCACGACGACCTGGCTGCGGTGCGCGATGTTCAGGAAGACCGACTTCACGCCGTCCCTGGTGCGCGCCTCGGCGACGGCGGCGTTCACCGCGGTGCCGGCCGCGTGCCCGAACGCCTCGGCCACCTGGCCGATCTCGTCGGAGCCGAAGTCGAGCCTCGGGGTCGCGGTGGCCGGGTCGACCGGCTCGCTGTTCTCCAGCTTGCGCATCATCTCCGGCAGCGTGACGTCGGCCAGGGTGAGCGTCTCGGACCGGAGCCGCTTGAGGCGGCGGATGATCCGGTTCGCCAGCACCACCGAGATGCCGATGGCGAGCAGGCTGATCGCACCGACGCCCGCGCCTGCCAGCATGGCGTTGCGCGAGTCGTCGGCGGCCTTGTCCGCGGCCAGCTTCTGCGTCCGCGTGCTCTGCGCGACCCACATGTTCATCAGCTGCCGGTTGACGTCGGCGGCGGCCGCCCGCCACTCGGCGGCCGGGATCGGCAGCGGCGGCAGCGTCGCCTCGCGGCCGGTGCCCGCACCGCCCTGCTGTGCGGCGGCGGCCGCCCTGGTCACCGCGCGCCAGCCGATGACGTTCTCGACCACGTCCAGCTTGCGCCAGGATTCGCTGTTGATCAGCGCGGCGGCCGCGGCCTTCTGCTCCGGGTCGACGTCGCGGCTGAGGTTGCCGATCTCGATGCGGTAGTAGCCGACCTGGCGGGCGAACTCCTCCACGGGGACGGTCAGCGCGCCCTGCCCGGACTCCAGCGCGATGGCGAGCGCGAAGCTGCGCGCCATCGACTCCGCCGACTTGAGGATCTGCATGGCCTCGGTGAGCTCGACGCCGATCTCGGCGTCCGGGGCGAGCTGCTGGGAGAGCTGCGAGCCGACCACGACGCTGTCCAGCACCTGGTTGAAGAAGTTGTAGGCGTCGGCGGGCGGCAGCTGCCCGGCGTCGGTCGCGGCGCGCACGCCGGAGAGGTATTGCAGCATGGTGTCGATGCCGCCGACGTCATCGGTGAGCGAGGTGTCGACCGCGCCCAGCTCGCCCTTGGCGGCGTTCAGGGCATCCACCGCGGCCTGGAAGTCGGTCCGCGCCTTGGCGAGCCCGCCTGCCGCCGCGTCGTCGCCGGACAGCCGCGCCATCGTACCGAGCCGCTCCGCCTGCATGGACTCCACCAGCAGGCGGCTGGAGTCGATCACACTGCCGGTCTCCACCGCCCACGCGTGCGTCCGGTCGCTCTCGGACACCAGGTAGGCCGTGGTCCCGACGCCCACCGCGAGCAGGGACAGACTCGGGACGAGGGCGATGGCCAACACCCTGGTTCGGACACCGAGTCGCACTGTGAACATCGCCACAAACTACTGAGTTCGGGCCGCCCAGTCCGCTTCTGTCTCGCTGACCGGGACTGGCATTGACTCCGTCCGGCTGGAATCATCGAGTGAGAATACCACTCTCATTTTTCGAGAGCAAGATATTGACCCACGCTTCGGGGCGGTGCTAAGCATGTGCACAGCGCTCGAGGGCATCGGGGCTCGGCACCGGAAGGGACTCGCCATGACACTGCAGTCGGTACTGGACGAAATTCGTGAGCGCCCCGGCACGGGCGATGTCATTCCGGTCATCGATCCGTCGACCGAGGAGCAGATCACCGAGTTCACCGACGGCGGCGCCGAGGCGGTGAACGAGGCGGTGGCGCGGGCCAAGGCCGCGTTCGAGTCCGGGGTGTGGCACGAGCAGCCCGCCCGCGAGCGGGCCAAGGTGCTGTGGAAGATCGCCGACCTGATGGACGAGCACGCCGACGAGTTCGCCGAGCTGGACTCGCTGAACACCGGCATGCCGCTGGCCCAGGCCAAGATGATCCTGCCGACGAGCGCCGAGTTCTTCCGCTACTACGCCGGCTGGTGCACCAAGGTGAACGGCAACGCCTACGAGGTGCAGATGACCGGCGGCGTCTCCGGCGCCTACGCGAACATGCACGCGTACACGCTCAAGGAGCCGCACAGCGTGGTCGGGCTGATCTTCCCGTGGAACGGGCCGATCTTCAACGCCTGTGCGAAGATCGCGCCCGCGCTCGCCGCCGGGTGCAGCAGCGTGGTCAAACCGGCCGAGGAGACGCCGCTCTCGGCGCTGCTGCTGGACCGGCTGATCCGCGAGGCAGGCGTGCCGGACGGCGTGGTGAACCTGGTGACCGGCTACGGCCACACCGCGGGCGCCGCGCTCTCCACGCACCCGGATGTCGAGAAGATCGCCTTCACCGGCTCCACCGAGGTCGGCAAGAAGATCATCGAGGCATCGACGGGCAACCTGAAGAAGGTCATGCTCGAGCTCGGCGGTAAGTCGCCGGTGCTGATCTTCGACGACGCGGACCTGGACACGGCGATCTTCATGGCCGCGGTCGGCATCTTCGTGCACTCCGGCCAGGGCTGCGTCTGCGGCTCCCGGATCTTCGTGCAGCGCGGGGTCTACGACCGGGTGGTCGAGGGGCTCGCGACCGTCGCGAACAACTTCAAGCTCGGCAGCCCCAAGGAGGAGAACTGCATGAGCGGCCCGCTGATCAGCGCCAAGCAGCTGAAGCGGGTCATGGGCTACATCGACGAGGGCAAGTCGGACGGCGTCGAGGTGGTGGCGGGCGGGTACCGGCTCGACCGCCCCGGCTACTTCGTGCACCCGACCGTGCTGGCCGGCGTCGACCCGGCCACCAGCAGGCTCTACCAGGAGGAGATCTTCGGCCCGGTCGTCACCGTGCTCCCCTTCGACACCGAGGAGGAGGGCGCGGCGCTGGCCAACGACACCAGCTACGGCCTGGCCGCCACCGCCTGGACCACGAACCTCAGCCGGGCGCACCGGATCGCCAAGAAGCTGCAGGCGGGCACGGTGACGCTGAACAGCCAGCTGAACTTCGACCACAACGTGCCCTTCGGCGGGTACAAGCAGTCCGGCTGGGGCCACGAGTTCGGCCGCGAGGGCATCGAGGGCTACCTGAAGACGAAGTCGGTCTGGGCTCAGCTCTGAGTTCCGCCGGGGTGATCGGGGGCGACGGTTCCGCGCAGGCCGCCGATCACCCGCATGGCGTGGTAGATCGCCAGCGCGGCCAGCGCGCCGAGCGCGATGCCGCCGAAGTCCAGATCGCCGATCCGCCAGGTGAAGTCGGCGATCCCGACCACCAGCGGGATGGCGGCGGTGAACTGGTTGATCGGCTTGCCGAAGTCGACCCGGTTACTCACCCAGATGTGCACGCCGAGGATGCCGACCAGGCCGTACAGCGCGGTCGTCACGCCGCCGAGCACCCCGGCCGGAATCGCGGCGATCACCGCGCCCACCTTGGGTGAGAGGCTGAGCACGACGGCGGCCGCGCCCGCGACCCAGTAGGCGGCGGTCGAGTAGACCTTGGTCGCCGCCATCACGCCGATGTTCTCGGCGTAGGTGGTGGTCGCGGAGCCGCCGCCGCTGCCCGCCAGCACGGTGGCGATGCCGTCGGCGGCGAGCGCGCGGCCCATCCGTTTGTCGTAGTCGATGCCGGTCATGGTGGTGATCGACTTGACGTGGCCGATGTTCTCCACCACCAGCACCAGCACGACGGGCAGGAACATCGGCAGCACCGCGAGCTGGAAGCTCGGGGCGTGGAACTCCGGCAGCCCCACCCAGGCGGCGTCCGCGACCGCGGCGGTGTCGACCTCACCCCGGACCAGCGCGAACAGGTAGCCGAGCAGCACGCTGACCACGATCGCCAGCCTGCCGAGCAGCCCGCGGAACAGTACGAGGCAGAGGATCAGCAGGACCAGCACCACCGTCGCGGTGATCGCGTCCTGCTCGTAGTTGGCCTTGGCGGTCGGCGCCAGGTTCAGCCCGATCAGCGCCACGATGGTGCCGGTGACCACCGGCGGCATCAGCGCCTCGATCCAGCCGGTCCCGGCGACCTGCACCACGATCCCGACCACGATGAGCAGCGCGCCCACCACCACGATCCCGCCGAGCGCGGCCCCCATCCCGCCCGAGGCGGTGGCCGCGAGCACCGGCGCGATGATCGCGAAGCTGGAGCCGAGGTAGCTGGGCAGCCGGTTGCGGGTGAGCACCAGGAACAGCAGCGTGCCGATCCCGGAGAACAGCAGCGTGGTGGAGGGCGGGAAGCCGGTGAGCACCGGCACCAGGAAGGTGGCGCCGAACATCGCCACCACGTGCTGCAGCCCGATCCCGACGGTGCGCGGCCAGGTGAGCCGCTCTCCGGGGGCGATGACGCCGCCGGTGTCGACCTGGGTCCACCGGAACATCGGGCCGGTGCGCGGTTCGGGCGTCGTCATGGGAGCAGTCTGCGGCATCCCCCCGGGTTGCGCCGGGTTAGCCGCGCTCCCGGGCGGCTCAGGCGCCGCGGCCGGTGCGCTGCTGCAACTCGTCGATGAGCTGCGAGGCCTGCGCCTTCGTCAGGTCGTCCGGGACCTCCTCCCCGGCCTCCTGGGCGAGGGTGTGGACATACGATTCCTGCGGTCCGGTCATCGGCTCGTCCCCGGTGGTCCACTCCTCGGGATCCTTCTCCGGCGTCGGCTGCACCATGACTGCTCCTCCCACTCGACAGAACGTGTGTTCGATTTCTGCGTTACCCGGATCGTTGCCGATCAATCACGCCGGGACTACAGGGCGGTGAGTGCGAGCCCGGCGGAGGCGGCGGCCAGGGTCACCGCGAGGCCGCCGAAGGCGTAGCCGATGGCTGCGCGGTAGCGGCGGTCCTGGATGAGCCGGACGGTCTCGACGCTCGCCGTGCTGAAGGTGGTGTAGCCCCCGCAGAAGCCGACGCCGAGCACGAGCTGGAGCTGCGGGGTGGCGTCGTGGTGCAGCACCAGGCCGGTGAGGATGCCGAGCAGGAGTGAGCCGGTGGCGTTGATGACGAGCGTCGCCACCGGGAAGTTCGGCGTCCAGCGGTGTTTGATCGTGGAGTCGATGGTGAACCGGGCCAGGGCTCCGGCGCTGCCCGCCAGGGCGATCCAGAGCGTGGTCACGGCGCGGCACCGGGGCGGTGCAGCAGCGCGCCCAGCGCGATCCCGGCGGTGGTGGCGATCCCGCCGGCGAGCACGGTGCCGAGGCCGTACGCGAGGGCGGTCGACGGGTGACCGTCGCGGAGCAGCAGGTCGGTGTCGACGGCGAGCGTGCTGTAGGTGGTGAAGGCGCCGAGAAAGCCGGTGCCGAGGGTGAGCCGCACCCGCTGCCGCCACCCGGTGTCGGGTCCAAGCCGCACCAGCGCCTCCAGCAGCAGCCCGAGCAGGAACGCCCCGGTGACGTTGATCGCGAAGGTGGCGCCGGGCCAGCCCCCCGCCCGGTGCGGGAACCAGACCCCGAGCCGGTAGCGCAGCGCCGCGCCCGCCAGGCCGCCCGCGCCGACCAGCAGCAGCGAGCGGAGCGGGACGATCGGCGGCGACATGCGGGCCGGACTCCTTCCACCCGGTGGGAAAGCAGTGCGGCGAGCCTAGCCGACGGCGACCGCGAAGATCATCCGCGCGGCGCCTCCCCCTAGGCAGATGGCAGAATCTTCAGTAACTTAATACGCATCGAGCGGGGCCGGACCGGCTCTCGGATAGGACCGATCGGCAGCCACGGACATGACCGCACTTCGAATCGCCGGTAACGACACGCTTACGCGCACCTGCGCCGAGTGTGCTCGGACGCTGCTCGACGGCCACGACGGGCCCGGCGCCGTCGCCCGGCTGGAGCAGCTGGCGGTGCACGGCGCCCGCGACGAAGTGCCGCTCGACACCATCCAGCACGCCATCCATGACGCGGTCGGCACCGCCCTCGATCTCGCGGCCGCGTGCGGCGAGCCGGACCTGGCGGGCAGGCTGCGCCGGGTGGTCGAGGTGCTCGACCTGATGATCACCACCGTCGCCACCTGCTACCTGCGTGAACTGCGGATCCTGATCGACGAGCGACGGCACACCGTGCGCGCCATGACCTCGGCGCTGCTCGCGGGCAACCTGGACGCGGGTCCCGCCGCCGCGTGCGGCATCCGGATCGCCCCGCGCTACCTGGTGCTCGCGCTCGCCGCCGACCTCGCCGACGACGACGAGCCGCTCCGGCGGCTGCGCCGGGTCAGTGCGGTGCTGACCGGGCGCTGCGGCGAGGACGTGCTCGCGCTGCTGGACGACACCGGCGGCATCGTGCTGCTCCCCGCGGACCGTCAGGGCTCCGGTGAGCTGCGCGCCCTCGTTGCCGAGCTGACCGACGCCGCCGAGGTCACCCTGCTCGCCACGGTCGAATCGGCCGCGGTGCCGCGCATCCCGGCCGCCGCGCAGCGGGTGCGGCGGCTGCTCGGCACGCTGACCGCGCTGCACTACCCGAGCGGGCTCTACCTCTTCGAGGACATGGCGCTGGAGTATCAGCTGACGCTCCCCGGCCCGGCCCGCGACCGGCTCGCCGCCGTGCTCCGCCCGCTCGAGGAGCAGCCGGACCTGCTGACCACCCTGCGCACGCACATGCGCAACGAGCTGCGCCGCCGCCGCACCGCCCGCGAGCTGCGCATCCACCCGAACACCCTGGACATGCGGATCAAGCGGATCACCCGGCTCACCGGCTACGACCTGACCACCGTCGACGGCGCCTGGACGCTGCGCTCGGCGCTCATCGCGCACGCGCACCACGCCGTCGCGGGGTAGCCGTCGACGTGGGCTTTCCCCGGTAGATGGGCGGAAGGCGACGCGGACGGGGTAGCGTCAGGTCGATCGGCGAAGCCGCTCCCGGTCCCCGGGGCGGCGCCCGCCGTTTCCGGCTTCGGGTGACGGCACCCGGGTTCCCGCCGGGACGAAACGAGGAGCAGCATTGCCCGCGCCCCGCACCACCGAGTCCGACCACGACGCAGTCATGACCTTCGCGCACGTGCGCGCTGCCGAGAAGGTGGCCGACGAGCAGCGGGCCGCGCTGGCCGCCAAGACGGTGGCCGATCACTCCCGTGATGCCGCCGAGTGCAGCGCGCTGCTGGACATGCTCGGGCTGGACGTGGCCGACCTGCGCTGACCCGCGCGGTCACTCCGGCAGCACGGCGCCGGTTGCCATGAAGACGGTGCGGCGCCCGACCTCGACGGTGTGGTCGGCGAAGCGCTCGTAGTAGCGGCCGAGCAGCGCCAGATCCACCGCGGTCGGCGCGCCGTCGTAGAACTCCGGGCCGAGCACGGCGTTGAGCAGGTCGCGGTGCAGCCCGTCCATGACGTCGTCCTCGGCATCCAGCCCGGCCGCGCCCTCGGCGTCGCCGGTGGCGAGCACCCTGGCCGCGCTGTCGGCCATGTGTACCGCGGCCGCGCCCATCTCGGCGACGGTGCCGCGCAGCGAGTCAGGCACCACCGGCTCCGGGTGCCGGCGGCGCACCAGTTCGGCGAGGTGCGCGCAGAGCCCGCCCATCCTGGCGAGGTTGCCGGAGAGTTGCAGCGCGGTCACCACCCGGCGCAGCTCGGAGGCGACCGGCGCCTGCAGCGCGAGCAGCATGACCGCGGACTCCTCGCACTCCTCGCCCATCGCGGCCACCAGCGCGCACAGGTCGATCGCCCGCTCCGCCTGTTCGATATCGGCGTTCAGCAGGGCGTCGGTGGCCATCGCGATGGCGTTCCGGTCCCCCAGGCACATCTGCTCGAGCATCACGGCGAGCTGTTCGAGGTCCTGGTGGAAGCGGGTTCGCATCACCCCATACAACCACCCGGGCAGCCGTCGTGGGCCGCGCGGCGGTGAAGGGGTGCTCGGGACCTGCCCGGCGACCGAGGAGAATGATATTCTCCTCGGATGCGAGGAGGGATCGAGACCGCGGCGCTGGCCCGCGCCGATCAGGAGTGCGCGCAGGCCGAGGCGAGCCTCGACTCCTGCCTGGCGGCGGTGGCGGCCGCCATGCCGCGCGCCGACCGGGTCACCCGGTTCATGCAGCTCACCGAGCGGTTCGCCAGCACACCGGAGACCGAAGAGCTCGCGGTCTTCGCCGCCGCCGCACTGACCCGGCTCAGCGACGCGCCCCCGCACCCGGAGTCCGCCGCCTGCGACGAGCGCTCCCGCTCGGCCGCGACCCTGCTCGCGCAGACCGAACGCAACCTCGCCGACCTCTGCGCGGCCACCGCCGCCACCCCGCTCGACCGCACCCTGCTCTACGTGAACCTGGTCCGGACCTTCGTGCGCGACACCGAGATCGGCCCGCACGCGGCGCTGCCCACGCTCACCGCCGCCGCCGTGCTCCGCCTCTCCGGCTGACGGATCAGCCGATCGGCAACCGCTCGCCGCGGCCGAGGGCGGCGACCACCGCCACGAGTTCGTCGACGCCGCCCGCGGCCTCGATTTCGCCCGCCAGCCGCGCCGCGGCCTGCCGGTAGCGCGGAGTGCCGAGCACCGCCCGCACCGCACGCCGCAGCGCCGCGGGCGTCGGTCGGCCGGTACGCAGGTCGATACCGGTACCGGACCAGGCGACCCGGGCGGCCACCTCGGGCTTGTCCTCGGTCGCGCCCGCCACCACGAGCGGGACGCCGTGCGCGAGCGCGTAGTGCACGCCGCCGTAGCCGCCGTTGGTGACGAAGACGGCGAGCCGGGGGAAGAGCAGATCGTACGGAAGGAACTGTGCGGCGCGGACATTGCCCGGCAGCGCGCCGAGCTCGGCGACCGGCCGTCCCCCGGTGGTGACGACCACCAGCGCGTCCTCGTCCGCCAGCGCGTCGATGGTCGGCCGGATCAACTCGGTGTGATCGGTGTTGGCGATGGTGCCCTGGGTGACCAGCACGACCGGGCGCCCCGCGTCGAGCTCGTCCCACCACGGCGGCAGCTCGCCGCCCCTGGTGGCCGGGATGATCGGGCCGGCGAAGCGGATCGGCACCCCGGCGTCCGGGCGCGGGTACTCGAAGCCGGGGACCGAGAGCTGCACCACCGCGTCGAGCGTGCGCTGCAGGTCGAAGAGGAAGGCGCCGACCGGGCGGCCGTGCAACTCGCGGAACATCGCGTCCAGATCCCGCTGCACCGGCGCGAACAGCACCCGCCGCACCAGGGTGTGCAGCACGGCGTTGCGCGGCCCGTTCAGCGGTCCGCGCAGCGGCGCCATGGCCAGCCCGAAGGGCGGCACCGCGGTGGAGGAGAGGGGCAGCGGCACCACCCCGGCCGAGACGATCGGCGGCCGGAGCTCCCGGTCGTGCCCGGCCAGCAGCGCCGCGCCCATGAAGGTCGGGTCGGCGATCACCACGTCCGGCGGGGCGGAGCTCGCCACGGTGCGGGCGTGCAGTGCGTCGTACTGGGCGCGGGCCGGCTTCAGGAAGGTGTCGGTGATGTCCCGGCGCAGCCCGGCGATCCCGCCGGGGCCGGGTTCCCGCGCGCTGAGCAGCCGGTCGTCGTAGTCGGCTGCGGCGGGCAGCGGGAGGAACTCGGCGCCGGTCGCGGTGACCGCGTCGGCGAAGCGCTGCCCGGTCAGGAAGCTCACCCGGTCGCCGCGCCCGGCGAGGTCGGCGGCGATCGCGAGCAGCGGCGTCACGTGGCCGTGGATGGGGACGCTGGCGAGCAGGTAGTGCGGCATGGGCTTCCTCCGGCTTGGGTGGCTGTCGGAGGAATATGGCCCGCGCACCCCGCGGGCGTTTCACCACCGGCACCGGGGATTCGGCCCGCGGCGGCGCTAGGCGCCGCGCAACCGCACTTCCTCGGTCAGCGCGGCGGCGGCGTCCCGCAGCGCGGTGGGGTCCGAGTCGGCGCCGAGCCGGGCGTGCAGGTCGGCGCGGTCGACCACGAGGAGGCCGTCCAGGGAGTCGTCGGTCCAGCCGGTTACCTGGGTGACCTGGCCGCCGGTCAGGACGAGCGCGGCGGTTTCGTCGGCGGTCAGCAGGGCGCGGAGCTGGTCCGGGGTCACCTCGTCGGCAGTCATGTGCGCCGGATGCCCGGGCCGGTGCCGGGGAAACCCGGCTCGTAGGGTGGGCGGATGATCGTCGTCGATGCCGCGAACGTGGTCGGTGCCAGGGCCGACGGCTGGTGGCGGGACCGGGCGGGCGCCGCGCGCAGGCTGCTCGCCGAACTGGCCGCCGCCGCGCTGCCGGACGAGGTGGTCGTGGTACTCGAGGGCGCCGCGAAGGCCGCGCTCGACGGCACCGAGTACGCCGGGGTGCGGGTGGTCGCCGCGCCCGGCTCCGGCGACGACACCATCGTGGCGGTGGCCGCGGCAGGCACCGATGTCACCGTGGTGACGGCGGATCGGGAACTGCGGCGCCGGGTCGAGGCACTGGGGGCGCGGACGGAAGGGCCGCGGGCGCTGCTCGACCGGCTCGGCTGACCGGGAGCAGCAGCAGCGGCGTCCCGAGCAGCAGCACCCCGGCGACCCCGAGCGCGGTGCGGGCATCGGTCACCGCCGCGACCAGCCCGGCGAGCGCGATCAACGCCGCCGTCCCGCCCTTCGTGCCGACCGACCACGCCGCGAGCGAAGGGGTGACCACCGCCGCGGGGAGCGCGTTCAGCCGCACGGTTGCCACGATCGGAGTGAACACCGCGCTGCTCAGCACCAGCCCGGACTGCACCGCCGTCACCAGCAGCAACCCGCCGGTCCCCGGCCCGACGAACACCAGCCCGATCGGCCAGCACACCCGCGCCACCCCCGCGCCGAGCAGCACCCGGCGCTGCCCGAACCGCGCGGCGAGCGGCCGGGCCAGCCGGGCGCCGAGCAGTCCGCCCGCGCAGGGCAGGGCGAAGGCGAGGCCGTACTGCCACGGGGTGAAGCCGAGCGGGCCGAGCATGAGCACCGCCAGTAGCGGCGCCGTCGCCATGATCAGCCCGTTCACCAGCACGACATTGCCGAGCAGCGGCCGCAGCAGCGGGTCGGTGAGCAGCTGCCACCAGCCCGCGAGCAGGTCGGCCGCGCGCAGCCGCGCTCCCCCGGCCCGCACCGGCGGTCGCTCCGCCGTGCCCGCGCCGCGCAGCGCGGCGGCCGAGAGCAGGAAGCTCACCGCATTCGCGAGCACCGTCACCGCCGGACCGCAGAGCCCGACGGCGACGCCGCCGAGCGGCGGCCCGAACAGGGCGGCGGTCCAGGTGGTCGCCTCGAAGCGGCCGTTGGCCCGGAGCAGCAGCTCCGGGCGCACCAGGCTCTTCAGATAGGCCCCGCTCGCCGCGGTGAAGGTGAGATCGGCGGTGCCGACCACGATCGCCACGACCAGCAGCTGCGCGAAGCCGAGCACCCCGAGCGCATAGCCGGCCGGGACGCTGAGCAGCACCGCCCCGCGCAGCAGGTCCATCGCCACCAGCACCGGACGCTTGCGCCGGAACTCCACCACCGGGCCGAGCGGAAGCGCGAGCAGCGCACCGGCCGCGGGGCCCGCGGCGGCCAGCAGCGACACCGCGCCCGGCCCGGCGTCCAGTGCACGGACCGCGAGCACCGCGAAGGCGTCGAAGGCCAGCCAGGTGCCGCAGGCGCTGATCGTGTACGCCACCCACAGCCACTCGAATTCGCGTCCCATGAACGGAGATCGAAGCCAGGGCGGCACGGGAAGTCGAACAACCGCCACGCCCGGCGGGGACAACCGGCAGGCACGCCCGCTACCGCCCGGCGAGCGCGTCCCGGAAGAGCGGCCAGGAGTTGTGCAGGTCCTGCTCCCAGTAGGCCCAGGAGTGGGTGCCCGCGGGGCGGAAGTCGAAGGTCGCGGGGATCTCCAGCTCCGTCAGGCGATCCCGGAGCTGGTGCGTGCACTCGTCGGTGATCGCCTCCAGCACGCCGCCGACGGTGATCCGGTCGAGCAGCTCGCCCGGGGTGTCGCGGGCCGGGTCGACGGTGTCCAGCGGGCCGGGCAGGCCGGTGCCGGTGGTGATGTAGAGCAGGGTGCCGCGCAGCTGGTCGGCGTGCAGGTAGGCGTCGTTGGCCGACCACGCCGGGTCGGTGAAGGGCCCCCACATGTTCGCCGGGTCGCCGCCCCAGCGCCCGACCACCGCGGCCACCGCCGCCTGCCCGCGCGGGTCGGAGATCCGGACGCAGCCGCTGTAGGAGCCCACCGCCCGGTACAGCCCCGGCTCCGCCACCGCGAGCTGCAGCGCCGAGGTGGCGGCCATGGAGATCCCGGCCACCGCGTTGGCGCCGGTGCCGTGGAAGGCGGCGTTCACGATCGGCGGCAGCTCGCGGGTGAGGAAGGTGGTCCAGCGCTGCCTGCCGAGCAGCGGGTCGTCGATCCGCCAGTCGGCGTAGTAGCTGCCCGCGCCGCCGTTCGGGATGACGACGGTGACCTGCTCGCTCGCGAGGAAGTCGAGCACGTCGGTCTGCTCGAGCCAGCTGCTGCCGAGGTCGCCGCCGCTGGAGCCGTTCAGCAGGTAGAGCACCGGCGCGGGCGCGGCCGCGTCCTTCGCCGGGAGCACGGTGAGCGCGATGTCCTGGCGCATGGCCGCCGAGTACACGCTGACCTCGAGCGCCCGGCTCGCCGTCCGGTTCGTCGCCACCAGCCGCGATCCGCCCTGGACGATGCCGGGCCCGTCCGGCGTGAGCGCCGGCGCGGGGGCGGCGGACACCGGCGTGGCGAGCACGGCGGCGGCGAGCAGCGGCACGGCGAACCCGCCGCAACGCAGCAGCGAACGCCGCGCTCTCCGCGCACCGGGAACGGCCACGAGGCACCTCCCGTGCATCACCGAACAGTTGTGAGGGCGAACGCTAAGCCGCGCTCTCCGTTTCCGGCAAGTCGGTTCGCGCGAATTTGGGACGGACGCTCAAACATCGGGCTGCCCACTGGTAGCCGTCACAACGGTGGCTCACCGGTTCAGCGCCGCGCGGAACAGCGGCCACGAGTTGTGCAGGTCCTGCTCCCAGTACTTCCAGGAGTGCGTACCGGTGGGGCGGAAGTCGAAGGTCGCGGGGATGTCCAGCTGCCGAAGGCGAGCTTGGAGCTGGTGCGTGCAGCGCGCGGTGATGGCCTCCAGCGCGCCGCCGAGCGTGATCTGGTCGGCGAGTTTGCCCGGGTTGCCGTCGAGCTCCTCGACGGTGTCGAAGCGGCCGGGGGCGCCGCTGCCCGAGCTGACGTAGAGCGTGGCCCCGCGCAGCTTCTCGGCCTGCAGGTAGGCGTCGTTGGCAGCCCAGGCTGGGTCGGTGAACGGGCCCCACATGTTGACCGGGTTACCCTGCCAGCGCGCGACGACGGCGGCGACCATGGCCTGGCCGACCGGGTCGGAGGTGCGCACGCAGCCGCTGTAGGAGCCGACGGCCCGGTACCGGCCGGGCGCGGCGACGGCGAGCTGGAAGACCGAGGCGGCGGCCATGGAGATCCCGGCGACGGCGTCGGCGCCGGTGCCGTCGAACTCGGCGTCGATCAGTGCGGGCAGCTCGGCGGTGAGGAAGGTGGCCCAGCGCTGCCTGCCGAGCGCGGGGTCGTCCACCCGCCAGTCGGTGAAGTAGCTGCCCTCGCCGCCGTCGGGGACCACGACCGTCACCTGTTCGCCCGCGAAGAAGCCTGCCAGGTCGGCGTGGTCGGTCCAGCTGCTGCCGTCGATACCGCCCGCGGAGCCGTTGAGCAGGTAGAGCACCGGGGCGGGGGCGTCGGGGTCGCGGGCGGGGAAGACGGTGAGCCCCATGTCCGCGCGCATGGCGGCGGAGTGCACCGTGACCCGCTGCGCCCTGCCCTCCCCCGGGGTCACGCTCAGCAACCTGGCCGCCGCCTCGGTGGTCGGCGGGTCCGCCTGGACCGGGGCGGCGAGCGCCGCGGCGGCCAGCAGCGGGAGCACGAGGCAGCAGGAGCGCAGCAGGGCACGGCCATGATCGAGCACGGGAACCTCCGGGGCGCACTGGATGCGGATCACCGCGACGCTAGAGCCCGCGCACCGCCGGGAAGGGCCGTTTCCCCGGTTCTTGGGATGCGCTGCAAATCGATTTCCGATGCGCTGGTAGCGATCACAAATTCGCCCCGAACGATCGATCCCCACCGGTTCGTGCGGTTCACTCGACCGCGTGCCGCAGTTCTGTGCGTACGAGAGGAAGACGCCCGTGATCCAGGCCGGATGCGGCGATCACTGCGCGCCGGAGCGGAGCACCGCATGACCGACCGCACCGCCGTGCGCACCAGGCTCGCCCGCGCGCTCCCGGTCCCGATCACCGGGTACCGGGCCACCGACCCGCTGCCCGCCTTCGCGACCGGCTGGGTGACGGTGATCGCGCTCGGCACGCTCGCCCTCCTGCTGCTGCGGGCCGGGCGCTACGACTGGTACGGCGACGAGCTGTACTTCCTCGCCGCCGGGCACCGGCCCGCGGTGAGCTACGTCGACCAGGGGCCGGTGCTGCCGCTGCTCGCCTACGCCATGGACGCCGTCGCGCCCGGCTCGCGCACGGTGTTCCGGCTGCCCGCCATCCTCTGTGCCGTCGGCTCGGTGATCCTGACGGCGGTGTGCGCGAGGGAGTTCGGCGGCGACCGCCGGGCGCAGGTGTTCGCCGCGGTGGGCGCGGCCGGGGCCCCGTTCCTGATCTTCCAGTCCGCCTCGCTCTCCACCTTCGCCGTCGACTCGCTGCTGGTGGCGCTGCTGCTCTGGCTCCTCGTGCGCTGGGTGCGCACCAGGGCGGACGGGCTGCTCGTCGGCGTCGCGCTCACCGCGGCGCTCGCCTTCCAGGTGAAGCCGCTGGTGCCCGTGCTGCTCGCGGCGGTCGCGGCGGGCGTGCTTGCCTTCGGGCCGCGCGCGCTGTTCGGCAGGCGGGCGCTGTGGGTGGCGGGCGGGGTCGCCGCGCTCACGACCGTGCCCGCCCTGGCCTGGCAGGCCGCGCACGGCTGGCCACAGTTCGGTATGGGTTCGGTGATCCGGGGCGAGCAGCTGGCGGTGGCAGGCGGGATCATTCAGCTGCCGGTGCACATCATCTCGCTCACCGGGCCGCTCGGGACGGCGCTCGGGCTGGCCGGGCTGTGGGCGCTGGTGCGCACGCCGGAGCTGCGCGACTACCGGTTCCTGACGGCGGCGGCCGCGTTGCTCGCCGCCTTCGTCGGCCTGGCCGGCGGGCGCCCCTACTACCTGGCCGGGCTCTTCCCGGTGCTGTTCGGGGTCGGCGCGGTGGCGGTGGTGCACAGCCGGGCGCTGTTCCGGCTCGGCGCCGCCGCGCTCGGCGCGATCTCGCTGGCGCTCACCCTGGTGCTGCTCTTCGCGCTGCCGGTACCCGCCGTGCGGGAGCCTGCCCGGACCCAGCGGGAGATGTCGGACCGGCTGCGGTTCACCGGCACCACCGGCTGGGCGGAGTTCACCGCCGCCGTCGAGAAGGGGTATGAGCGGGTCCCGGCGGGCACCCCGATCGTCACCGAGAACTACTGGCAGGCAGCGGGGTTGGAGGCGCTCACCGAGCTGCCGTCGATCTACAGTCCGAACCGCGGCTACGCGCCGTTCGGAGCGCCGCCGGAGAGCGCGCGGACCGTCCTCTACGTGCTCGCCGGAGCGCCGGAGCCCGGCTGGCGCGCGCTCTTCCCCGACGCGACCGCGGTGACAACGGCCGATCGCCCGCTCGGCTTCCCCGGGCTCTCCGCCGGGGTCACGATCTGGCGCTGCGAGCGACCGGCCGACGGCTGGGCCGCGGCCTGGAACACCCTGTCCACCAGCCACTTCGACGCGGGCTGGTGACGAGGGCCGGAATCGGCCCGCTGCACGTCGGCGCGGCGCTCGCCGCGGCGGCTCAGCCGAGTATCCGGGCGAGCGCACCGTCGATCTGATCGGCGATCGCGTGACGCAGGTCGAAACCGCCGCTGAGCTCGGACCATTCGGGCAGTAGCCGGGCAATGGCGGGGAGGTGGGCCAGCTCGGCGGGATCCACGCGCTCGTACCAGAGCTGTTCGCCTGGCGGGCGGCGGGCGGCGTTCGACTGCCACAGCAACTCGGCCGCGACCAGCCACCAGACCGCGCGCCACAGCGCGAGCGCCTCGGCACCGGAGAGCCCGAGCTCCATCGCCGCCGCGATGAAGAGGTCGGCGACCACGAGAGCGGGGGCACCGACGTGCGTGCCGAGACCGAGGATCGGGACGACCCAGCGGATCTCGCCGAGCCGGTCGTACATATCGGCGACGACCGCGATCATCCGCTCCCGCGGCGCGCCGGTCGGCTCCGCCCACGGGATCCGGGCGGCCAGCTCGGTCAGCGCCAGTTGCAGCAGCGCCGACTTGCTCGGCACGTGGTGGTAGAGCGTCATCGGCTTGGAGCCGAGCTCGGCCGCGAGGCCGCGCATGCTGAGCCCGTCGATGCCGTCCCGCTCGAGCATGCGGATGGCGGCGTCGACGATCGTCGCGCGGTCGAGGGTGCTCGGCGGTGCCATCTCCCCATCATGACCGAAGCCCTGGTCACGCCCGGCCGGTTAGGCTACCCTTCCCGTACATGTACGAAATAGAACGGGAGAGCACGCTGGGCCGGGTCGGCCCCTACGGGATCGCCGCCCTGTTGACCACGGTCTTCCTGGTGCAGTTCCTGGTGGCGCTCGACGTCTCCCTGGTCAATATCGCCCTGCCCGATATCGCCGCCGAGCTCGGCTTCGGCGCCGCCGACCTGCAGTGGGTGGTCGCCGCCTACCTGCTCACCTTCGCCGGATTCCTGCTGCTCGGCGGCCGCGCGGGCGACCTCTACGGCAGGCGCGCGGTGCTGGTGGGCGGGTTGCTGGTGTTCGGCGTCGCGAGCGTCGCGGGCGGGCTGGCCTGCTCTCCCGCGCTGCTGGTCGCGGCCCGCGCGGTGCAGGGGCTCGGCGCGGCCTTCGTCGCCCCCGCCTCGCTCGCGCTGATCAATACCGAGGTGCCCGAGGCGCTGCGCGGGCGGGCGCTCGGGCTGTGGAGCGCGGCGGGTGCGGGCGGCGGCGCGGTCGGGGTCGTGCTCAGCGGCGTGCTCACCGAGACGCTGGGCTGGCGGTCGGTGATGTTCGTGAATGTGCCGATCGTTGTCATTGCCCTGGTCGCGGTGCTGCGCGGCGTGCGCCGGGGCCGGTCCGCGCAGCCGGGCGCCCGGCTGGACCGGCTGGGCGCGGTGCTGGTCACCGCCGGAGTGGCCGCGCTGGTGCAGGGCGTCACCGAGGCGGGCAGCCACGGCTGGGGCTCGGGGCGGGCGCTGGCCGGGTTCGGCGCGGCGGTGGTGCTGCTGGTGGCGTTCGTGGTCACCGAGGCCAGGGTGCGGCACCCACTGGTGCCGCTCGAGCTGTTCCGGCACCGCGGCGTGCTCGGCGCCAACCTCTTCGGGCTGCTGCTCTCGGCAGGGCAGCTCGCCGCGTTCTACTTCGCGTCGCTGACCATCCAGCAGGTGTGGGGCGTCTCGCCCATCGTCACCGGACTCATGTTCCTGCCGTTCTGCGCCTTCGTGGTCGCCGGGATCGTGGCGGGGTTGCGGCTGGAGGCGCGCTTCGGGGTCCGGCTCGCCATCGCGGTGCTCGGCACGATCGGCGCGGGCGGGCTCGCGGTCTTCGCGCTCATCCCGGACCACACCGCCTTCTGGAGCGGGGTCTTCCTGCCCTCGCTGCTGGCCGGCTCCGGCATCGGCGGCTCACTCGTGCTGGTGAGCAAAGCGGCCACCGCCGGGATCCCGGAGCACCGAGCGGGGCTCGCCTCGGCGGTGCTGAACAGTTCGCGCCAGCTCGGCGGCACCATCGGGCTCGCCGTGCTGGTCACCGTCGCGACGCACAGCGCGGCCGGATCCGGGGCAGCGACTCCGGCGCTGGCCGCGCACGCCGGCTACACCACCGGCTTCGCGGTGGCGGCCGTGCTGCTGCTGGCCGGAGTCGTGCTCGCGGTGCTCGTGCTGCCGAGCAAGGCGGCGGCCCCGACGGAACTACCAGCTCCCCCGACCCAGGTCCAACGACCCGTCGAGCGAGCGGAGTCGGCGCACGACGCTGCGGAGCCGGCAGCGGATGGCACGGACGGGTGACACGTCCGGTCGACGAAAACGGGCTGTAGCGATCATCAGGCCCCCGCGAGCTGCATCGGAATCGCCTTCTCGTCGAGTATGACCGATCTGCGTAGCGAATTCGACTGCCCCGGGATGTCATTACACCGCAACGCCGACACTGCGCGATCGACAGCGCACCGCCTCCTGTTCAGGTGATCGCCGCTCACGGGACCCGTCGACTTCACTTCGGATCCATATCCTGTTCCCGTGCACGGCTTCTGGGACTACGTGGGCGCTGCGGCGGTGGTCCTGGTCGGAGTGGGACAGCTCTTCATCGGCCTCGGAATTCTCCGGCAGACCATCGAGCGCGCGACACTGTGGCTGCGGGGGCATCGGGCACGGGGCACCATCACCTCGGTCGGCGAGGAACGCGACTCCGATGACCATCGCGTTTACCGGCCCGCTGTCGAATTCACCGCGGCGACCGGAGAACTCCGCCACCTCGCGCTGTCCGACACGGTCCCGAGCCGCCCCCGAATCGGTGCGCGGATCACCGTGGTCTACAGGCCGGACGATCCCGAGCACGCGGCCGCCCTCGGCATCGCCAAGGGCCTCGGTAGTCTCATCGTGTTTCCGATTCTGGTGCTCGTAGGGGTTGCGTCCATCGTCCTGCCCGTCGCGTACCTGCTCGGCCTCGACGGCGTGCTGTCGTGGAGTGAACAGGCCACGAATCACACGCTCGACCGCCTCGGCGAAACCCTCGCCGGCCCGCTGGGCAGACTCCGCCGATTCCTCGTGGACCGATTCGGCTGACGGCCCCGCCACGGTGATCCCACCCCGAGCCATGATGCGGCACACGACGCGGAAGGCGCCGCCTGCGGCGCGAAACCGGTTGCGCGGGTGGTCGGATAGTTTGGGACCGTGGCGGTTCCCTCGTATCTCCAGCCCTTCGTGCTGACCCTGCCCGAGCATCCGCGGCGCCGGGAGGGCACGATCGACATCTACTCGCCCGGGCCGGACCCGCACCCGGTGGTCGTGCTGGTGCACGGCGGGCCGGTGCCCCCCGATCTACCGGTCGCCCCGCGCGACTGGCCGATGTTCGCCGGGTACGGCGCGCTGCTGGCCGGACAGGGACTGCTCGCGGTCACCGTCGCCCACCGCCTGCACAGCCCGGCCGCCTACGCCGACGCCGCCGCGGACGTCGCCGACGCCGTGCAGCGGGCCAGGGCGCTGCCCGAGGCCGATCCGGAGCGGGTCGCGCTCTGGTTCTTCTCCGGCGGCGGGCTGCTCGCCGCCGACTGGCTGCGCGAGCCGCCGCCGTGGCTGCGCTGCCTGGCGCTCACCTACCCGCTGCTCGCCGCGCCCGACGGCTGGGGCGTCGACCCCCGCTTCTCCCCGGTCGACGCGGTCGCGGACGCCGGTGCGCTGCCGGTGCTGCTCACCCGGGCCGGGCGCGAGGCGCCGGAGGTCGCGGCCGGGGTGACCGCCTTCACCGAGGCCGCCGACCGGCACGACATCCGCGTCGAGGTGATCGACGTGCCGAACGGGCAGCACAGCTTCGACATCCTCGACCACACCGACGAGTCGCGCGCCGCGGTCGAGCGCGCGGCGCTCTGGGTCGGGGAGAGCGTGCGGCGCTGAACGCCGAGGGGATCGAGGGGCTTCTTCCGGGTGACCGACGGCGCCCGAGCGGGGACGGCTGCGCGCTCGAGAGGCACGACGCGTACCGCCATCCCGACGATGCCGGTGAACCGGTACGACCGGAGCCGAGGAGTCGGACCGGTGCAACGGCTCGCCATGGCGTAGTGCCGACTCGGCTCCGTCCCTGCCGAGAGCCGGACCCGGGGGCCGACCGATGAATTCGCGGCTCCCGGGCCGTCGAAGCTCGTGACACCACGGGAAAGGACAGCACCATGGCGGAGCTTCTCGTCGACTTCATCACCTCCCTCGACGGCTACGCATCGGGAGAAGGATGGCCCGGGTTCTGGGGCCTCGAGGGTCCGGAGTACCTCGCCTGGCTCGGCGAACAGCCGGAGGCCACCCACCTGATGGGGGCGAATACCTACCGCCTCATGTCGGGCTTCGCCGCCGGCGAGGTCCCCGACGGCCAGGACGAGTTCCGGCCGGACGAACAGGCCTCCGTCGACGGGCTCACCGCAGCGCCGAAGGTGGTCTTCTCCTCCTCGCTCGAACAGCCGTTGACGTGGGCCAACTCCACACTCGTTCGCGACGACGCGGTCGAGGCGGTCCGCGGCATGAAAGCGCGTGGCTCGGGCCTGCTCACCACGATCGGCAGCCTGAGCCTGTGCCGGTCCCTGCTGCGCGCCGGACTCGTCGACCGATTCCGGGTCGTGATGTTCCCCGTCATCACCGGCGCCACCGGCGCGGAGCGGATCTACGACGGCTATCCCGATATCGCGCTCGAGATGATCGAACACCGCACCTTCGACGGCGGCATCCAGCTGGTCGAGTACCGGCCACGCGTCCTCGACCATCCCCCGCTCGGTGCACCGACCACGGTGCCGTCACAGCACGAACCGCCCTCCCCGTCGTAACAGTGCACAACAGGTGCCCCCCGATGGTGCGGCACCGCAGCTCCATCGGGCACGATTCATGCGCCACGACAACGTGTGGCGACACATCGCCCGGGAGGTTCACAGTGCAGAAGATCGGCGTTGTCGGCGGCGGCACCATGGGTGCCGGAATCGCGGAAGTCTGCCTGCGGTCGGGCAGCGATGTCGTCATCCTCGAGGTCAAGAGCGAGTACGCGGACGCCGCGCAGCAGCGCGTGCGGGATTCCCTCGACCGGGCGGTACGCAGGGGCAAGCTCGCCGAGGCCGACGCCGCGGCGGTGCTCGAGCGGCTGCGGGTGAGCACCGACTACAGCGACCTGGCCGAGCGCGACCTCGTCATCGAGGCCGCACCCGAGATCGAGGAGCTCAAGCGGCAGATCTTCACCCGGCTGGACGAGGTGACCGGCCAGGACACGATCCTGGCCACCAACACCTCCTCCATCCCGGTGATCAAGATGGCCACCGCCACCCGCAGGCCCGAGCGGGTCGTCGGCGTGCACTTCTTCAACCCCGTCCCGGTGATGCCGCTGGTCGAGATCATCTCGACCCTCGTCACCGACGACGCCGCCGCCCTTGCCGTCGCCGATTACGTCACCGGCACCCTCGGCAAGACGGCCGTGCGCGCCGGGGACCGGGCCGGGTTCATCGTCAACGCCCTGCTCATCCCCTACCTGTGCCAGGCAGTGCGGATGCTCGACTCCGGCTACGCATCGGCCGAGGACATCGACACCGCCATGAAGGGCGGCTGCGGCTACCCCATGGGCCCGCTGACCCTGCTCGACACCATCGGCCTCGACGTCGCGCTCTCGGCCGCGGAGTCGCTGTACGGCGAGTTCGCCGAGCCGCACCAGGCGCCGCCCGCGCTGCTGCGCCGGATGGTCGATGCAGGGCACCTCGGGAAGAAGTCCGGTCGCGGGTTCTACCGGTACTGACCACTACGGCGAGACGGTGAGCTCCACCGAAGCGGTGGTCACGTACTGCGTATGCCCCTGCGTGACGACGAGCCGGGTGAGCAGGACCTGCGCGAAGGCGGACTGCAGGGCGGCGCAGGCGCGCTGGACGAACGGGACGGTGAGCAGTGCCGCGACACCGGCGAGGGTGTAGAAGATCGTCCGGTTGGCGGCGGTGTCGGCACCCATCATCGTCTCGATGACGACGTCACCGCTGTCACCCCGCGGGATGAACCGGCCCCAGAACCAGTACGTCAGCCCGCCCAGCGCCACGGCCCACCAGGTGATCGACAGGACGAAGGTGACGATCGCGATCGGCAGGTTCAGCACGGCGAACAGCAGATCCAGCCAACTCTGCGGCTGGGTGATCGGGGCGGTGCGGCGGCGGAACCAGCCCGCCCGCTCCGGCGCGGGGGCGTAGGCGCGCCGCGGCGTCGCCCTTCCGGTCAGGTGCGCGAGGCGGACGCGTTCGATGTCGGCGAAGCCGCGCGCCAGCAGCAGCGTCAGCGCGAGCAGCGGGATGCCGACGAAGACGACCGCCGTGCCGAGACCGGCCGCGAACAGCGGCACGGTGAGACCGAAGGCGAGGACGGCCAGCGGCAGTCCGAGGACGATGTACGCGAAGTCGGGGCCCGTGCGCCGGATCATCATGCGAACGACGCTAGGAACGTACTCCCCGCGCGGGCATCACCCCGCGGTACGGGATCGGGCTACCCCGGGAGAACGAGGACGCGCCCGGGAAGCGAGACCCGCGCTCGGCGGGTTTCGCCCGGCCACCCGTGCGCCTACGCTGCGAAACGTCACGCCCCGGCGATAGAAAAGACAACATACGCACGGGTAACCGCAGATCGGGGTGAGGTTACGGCACCGTAGGGTGCACACTGGGCGCACTCGGGAGGCGCGTCCCCCTCGCCCACCGTACCGATCTCAGGAGAGGAAGGATTCGTCGAGTGTTCAGCCGCATCGCCATCGTGAACCGGGGCGAGGCCGCCATGCGCCTCATCCACGCCGTCCGGGACCTGGCCGCGGAGACGGCGGTACCCATCGAGACCGTCGCTCTGTATACCGATGTCGACCGGAACGCGACGTTCGTGCGCGAAGCCGATATCGCCTACGACCTCGGTCCGGCCGCTGCCCGCCCCTACCTCGACCTGAAGGTCCTCGAGCAGGCGCTCCGCGCCACCGGGGCGGATGCCGCCTGGGTCGGCTGGGGCTTCGTGGCAGAGGATCCCGCCTTCGCCGAGCTCTGTGAGCAGATCGGCATCACCTTCATCGGCCCGAACGCCGATGCCATGCGCAAGCTGGGCGACAAGATCGGCGCGAAGCTGATCGCCGAGGAGGTCGGCGTCCCGGTGGCGCCGTGGAGCCGTGGCGCGGTCGATTCCGTCGACGCCGCGCTCGCCGCCGCCGAGCAGATCGGCTACCCGCTGATGCTGAAGGCGACCGCCGGTGGCGGCGGCCGCGGTATCCGGGTGATCACCAACGGCGACGAGCTGGTCGACGCCTACGAGCGCACCAGGCAGGAGGCGGCGCGCGCCTTCGGCAGCGGCGTCGTCTTCCTGGAGCGCCTGGTCACCGGCGCGCGGCACGTCGAGGTGCAGGTCATCGCCGACGGCCAGGGCACCGCGTGGGCGCTCGGCGTGCGCGACTGCTCGGTGCAGCGGCGCAACCAGAAGATCATCGAGGAGTCGGCATCGCCGGTGCTCTCGGCCGAGCAGACCGCCGAGCTGAAGTCCTCGGCCGAGCGGCTCGCCGTGCGGGTCGGGTACCGCGGCGCGGCGACCGTCGAGTTCCTGTACCACCCCGGTGACCGGCTCTTCGCCTTCCTCGAGGTGAACACCCGGCTCCAGGTGGAGCACCCGATCACCGAGCTCACCACCGGCTTCGACCTGGTCCGCGCGCAGCTGCACGTGGCGTCGGGCGGGAAGCTGGAGGGCACCCCGCCCGCCGAGCGCGGCCACGCCATCGAGGCCAGGCTGAACGCCGAGGACCCGGATCGCGACTTCGCGCCCGCCCCCGGCCGGATCGCCCGGCTCGACCTGCCCGCGGGGCCCGGCATCCGGGTGGACACCGGCGTCAGCGAGGGCGACACCATCCCCGCCGACTTCGACTCCATGATCGCCAAGATCATCGCCTACGGCAGCAACCGCGAGCAGGCGCTCGGCCGGCTGCGCCGGGCCATGCAGCAGACCCGCGTGGTCATCGAGGGCGGCGCCACCAACAAGAGCTTCGTGCTCGACCTGCTGGCCCAGCCCGAGGTGATCGACGCCAGCGCCGACACCGGCTGGATCGACCGGGTGCGCACCGAGGGGCGCCTGGTCTCGCACCGGCACTCCACGGTCGCCGTCGCGGCCGCCGCCATCGACGCCTACGAGGAGGAGGAGCGGGTCGAGCGCGACCGGCTGCTCTCCACCGCCGCGGGCGGGCGCCCGCAGGTGCAGCACCAGAGCGGCCGCCCGCACGACCTCGAGCTGCGCGGCGTCGCCTACCGGGTGCGGGTCGCGCGGATCGGCGCGCACCGCTTCCGGGTCGGCGTCGAGGCGGGCGACGACCTGCGCACCGCCGACGTGGATCTGGAGCGCTTCGACCACCACACCGGCCAGATCGTGGTCAACGGCACCCGCTACCGGCTCACCACCGGCACGCACGGCCCCGTGCACCTGGTCGACGTCGACGGCGTCACGCACCGGATCAGCCGGGCCGAGGGCGGCATCGTCCGCTCCCCCGCGCCCGCGCTGGTCGTCGCGACCCCGCTGCAGGTCGGCGACGAGGTCGAGGCCGGAGCGCCGGTGCTGGTGCTGGAGTCCATGAAGATGGAGACGGTGCTGCGCGCGCCGTTCCGGGCCAGGCTCAAGGAGTCCGCGGTCACCGTCGGCACCCAGGTCGAGACCGGCGCCCCGCTGCTGCGGCTGGAGCCGCTCGCGGACGAGGACGACGAGGCCGAGGTCGTCGAGGAGCAGACCGTCGAGCTGGACCTGCCGGAGCAGCCGGTCCCGGCGCAGCCGCACGAGCGGGTCGGGCGCGGGCTGCAGGATCTGCGCAGCCTGCTGCTCGGCTTCGACGTCGACCCGCACGACGACCGCCGGGTGCTCGCCGAGTACCTCACCGCCCGCCGCGCCGCGGTCGCCGACAACCGGCGCCCGCTGTCGGAGGAGGTCGAGCTGATCGAGGTCTTCGCCGATATCGCCGAGCTCGGGCACAACCGGTCCCTGGAGGAGGACGGCGGCGGGCACAGCCACGTGCACAGCGCCCGCGAGTACTTCCACACCTACATCCAGAGCCTGGACGTCGAGCGCGCCGGGCTGCCCGAGCCCTACCGGGTCAAGGTGGCCAAGGCACTCGGCCACTACGGCGTCTCCGAGCTCGACCGCACGCCCGACCTGGAGGCCGCGGTCTTCCGCATCTTCCTGGCCCAGCAGCGCCCGGCCGACACCGTCGAGGTGATCACCGCGCTGCTGCGCGAGTGGCTGGCCGAGCCGACCCCGGAGCGCGCGCTGCGCGAGCCGGTCGGGCTGACCCTGGAGCGCCTCGTCGGCGCCACCCAGGTGCGCTTCCCCGCGATCGCCGACCTGGCCCGCGGCCTGGTCTACTCCTGGTACGGCCAGCCGCTGCTGCGCCGCAACCGCGCCGAGGTCTACACGAAGGTGCGCAAGCACCTGCGGCACCTGGACGCCGATCCGGCCGCCGCCGACCGCGCCGACCGGATCGCGGAGATGGTGCGCAGCACCGAGCCGCTGGTCCGGCTGCTCGGCCAGCGCCTGGTCCGCGGCGATCTGGACAACACCGTCATGCTCGAGGTGCTGACCAGGCGCTACTACGGCAACAAGGGGCTCACCGACGTCCGCACCCAGCAGGCGGGCGGCAACACCTTCGTCGTCGCCGAGCGCAAGGGGCTGAGCCTGGTCTCGGCCGCGGTGCGGTTCGACGCGCTGGACGCCACGCTCACCGGGCTCACCGAGCTGGCAGGCGGCGCCGCCTCCATCGAGGCCGACATCTACCTGAGCTGGGAGGGGCAGCCGGAGGACTTCGACGCCACCGCCGCCGTCCTGCAGGACGTGCTCGCGACGAGGGCGCTGCCGAACCAGGTGCACCGGATCACCATCACCGTCGCAGGCAGCGGCGGGGCGGTCATGCACCACCACTTCACGTTCCGCCCGTCGGCCACCGGCATGACCGAGGAACGGCTCATCCGCGGCCTGCACCCCTACATCGCGCACCGCATGCAGATGACCAGGCTGCGCAAGTTCGACCTGACCCGCCAGCCCTCCTCGGACGAGGAGGTGTACCTGTTCCGCAGCGTGGCGAAGGAGAACCCGGCCGACGAGCGGCTGGTCGCCTTCACCCAGGTCCGCGACCTGACCGCGCTGCGCGACCACGAGGGCAGGCTGCTCGCGCTGCCCACCGCCGAGAACACCGTGGCCGCCTGCCTGGACTCGATCCGCAGGGCGCGCGCGCTGCGCCGCTCGGCGGCGAAGTTCAACACCAACCGGATCGTCATGTACATCTGGCCGCCGGTCGACCTGACCAGGGCCGAGCTGGACACCATCGTCGAGCGCATCCAGCCGGCCGGTGCCGGGCTGGAGGAGATCCTGATCATCGCGCGGCACACCGATCCGAAGACCGGTGAGCTGGTCAAGGTCGCGGTGCGGATCGGCTTCGACCAGACCGGCACCACCGTGACCATCGGTGACCGCACCGACGAGGCGGTCGAGCCGCTGGACGAGTACCGGCAGAAGGTGCTGCGCGCCGCGAGCCGCAATACCGTCTACCCGTACGAACTGGTCGGGCTGCTCGGCGATTTCGCCGAGTACGACCTGGACGCCGCGCACGCGCTGGTCCCGGTCGACCGGCCGAAGGGCCGCAACAAGGCCGCGATCGTCGCGGGCGTGGTCAGCACGAAGACCGCGCATCATCCGGACGGCGTCACCCGCGTGGTGCTGCTCGGCGACCCGATCAAGTCGCTGGGCGCGCTGTCGGAGCCGGAGTGCCGCCGGGTGATCGCGGCGCTGGACCTGGCCGAGCAGCTGCGGGTGCCGCTGGAGTGGTACGCGCTCTCCTCCGGGGCCCGGATCTCGATGGACTCCGGCACCGAGAACATGGACTGGGTGGCGGCCGCGCTCAAGCGGATCGTCGAGTTCACCCAGGACGGCGGCGAGATCAATATCGTGGTCACCGGTATCAATGTCGGCGCGCAGCCGTACTGGAACGCCGAGGCCACCATGCTCATGCACACCAAGGGCGTGCTGGTGATGACGCCGGATTCGGCCATGGTGCTCACCGGCAAGCAGGCGCTGGACTTCTCCGGCGGCGTCTCGGCCGAGGACAACTTCGGCATCGGCGGCTACGACCGGGTCATGGGCCCGAACGGCCAGGCGCAGTACTGGGCGCCGAACCTGACCGCCGCCCGCGACGTACTGATGGCGCACTACGACCACACCTACATCGCGCCCGGCGAGCAGTCGCCGCGCCGGGTGCCGACCACCGACCCGGTCGGCCGCGACATCTCCGATTTCCCGCACACCGCGACGGACAGCGATTTCAGCACGGTCGGCGAGATCTTCTCGGCGGCCAAGAACCCGGATCGCAAGAAGCCGTTCGACATCCGCACCGTCATGCGGGCCGTCGCCGACCAGGACCACGAGGTGCTGGAGCGCTGGGCGGGCATGGCCGACGCCGATACCTCGGTGGTGCAGGACGCGCGGCTGGGCGGCATCCCGGTCTGCCTGGTCGGCATCGAGTCGCGCGGGGTGCCGCGGCGCGGCTTCCCGTCCACCGACGGGCCGGACACCTACACCGCGGGCACGCTCTTCCCGCGGTCGGCCAAGAAGACCGCGCGGGCGATCAACGCGGCCAGCGGCAACCGGCCGCTGGTGGTGCTGGCCAACCTCTCCGGCTTCGACGGCTCCCCGGAGTCCATGCGCAAGCTGCAGCTGGAGTACGGCGCCGAGATCGGCCGGGCCATCGTCAACTTCGACGGCCCGATCGTCTTCACCGTGATCTCCCGGTACCACGGCGGCGCCTTCGTGGTGTTCTCCAAGACGCTGAACCCGAACATGACGGTGCTGGCGCTGGAGGGCTCCTTCGCCTCCGTGCTCGGCGGCGCCCCCGCCGCGGCGGTGGTGTTCTCGCACGAGGTGAACAAGCGCACCGCCGCCGACTCCCGGATCCGGGATCGGGAGGAGCAGCTCGGCACGCTGGCGGGCACCGAGCGGGCCGCGCTCGCCGCCGAGCTGGACGAGCTCCGCGGGTCGGTGCGGGCCGAGAAGCTGGGCCAGGTGGCCGCCGAGTTCGACGGGGTGCACAGCATCCAGCGCGCCGTCCAGGTCGGCTCGGTCGACGCGATCATCTCCGCCGCCGAACTGCGGCCGAAGATCATCGAGGCGATCGAGGCCAAGCTCGACGCCTGACCCGTTCGACGCCGAGGGCCGCCCGCCGAGTTCAGCGGGCGGCCCTCGGGCGTTTCCGGTCAAGGGCGGCTCGCCGACAGCGTCGGCACCGGAACGGGTCGCAGCCCCGAGTTCCGATGGCGCTCAGGCGCGCCCGAAGACCAGGGCCGTATTGTGGCCGCCGAAGCCGAAGGAGTTGTTCACCGCGTAGTCGAAGCGGCCGGTCCGCGGTGCGCCCGCGACGATGTCCAGGTCGATCGCCGGGTCCTGGTTCTCCAGGTTCAGGGTGGGCGGGATGATCTCGTCGCGCAGGCTGAAGACGGTCAGCACCGACTCCAGCGCGCCGGAGGCGCCGATGGAGTGGCCGAGCGCCGATTTCGGCGCGTAGACCGCCGGGTGCGTGCCCACCGCGCTCGCGATCGCCGACGCCTCCGCGGTGTCCCCGATCGGGGTGGCGGTGGCGTGCGCGTTCACGTGCCCGATATCGGCGCCTGCCAGCCCGGCCCGGCGCAGCGCCTTGGTGATGGCGCGCGCCGCACCCGCGCCCTCCGGGTCCGGCGCGACCAGGTGGAAGCCGTCCGAGGTGACGCCCGCGCCGAGCACCCGGGCCAGGATCGTCGCGCCGCGCGCCCGGGCGTGCGCCTCGGTCTCCAGCACCAGCAGCGCACCGGCCTCACCGAAGACGAAGCCGTCCCGGTCGGCGTCGAACGGCCGCGAGGCAGCGGCCGGGTCGTCGTTGCGGGTGCTCATGGCCCGCATCATGGAGAACGCCGCGATCGGCACCGGGTCGATGTAGCCCTCGACGCCGCCGGTCACCACGATGTCGGCGTCGCCCATGGCGATCATCTGCCAGGCGTTCGCGATCGCCTCCGACCCGGAGGAGCAGGCCGACACCGGCGTCACCACCCCGGCCCGCGCCCGCAGCTCCAGCCCGACCACCGCGGACGGCCCGTTCGGCATCATCATCTGCACCGCCAGCGGCGAGATCTTGCGATACCCGTGCCGCACCAGCGCATCCCGCGCGGCGACCACCGCGTCGCCGCCGCCCTGCCCGGTGCCGATGGCCACCGCCAGCCGGTCCAGATCCACCTCCGGGCTGCCCGCGGCCGCCCACACCTGCCTGCCGAGCACCGTCGCCAGCTGCTCCACGTAGGCGAGCCTGCGCAGTTCGACCCGGGTGAGCTCGGCGCTCGGCGGCACCTTCAGCGAACCGCCGATCCGCACCGGCAGCTCGTGCTCGGCGACCCACGGCTGGTCCAGCTTCGTGATCCCGGACTCGCCCGCGAGCAGCCTGCTCCAGGTCTCGTCGGCGGTGCCCGCCAGCGAGGTCGTCGCCGCCACCGCGGTGACCACCACATCCGGCCAGCTGCCGTCCGCGGCGAACGGATTGCGTACCGTCACAGTCAACTCCCCTTCTCCCGCCCGACCCCAGCCACCCTACGGACGCCCGCGCGCGGCGCGCAGCCCCCTGGATTCCGCCTGGCGCGCGGAGTCAGCCGGTTCACCCATTCAGCGAATTTCCAGCAAAGCTCCCGTATAGTTCGGAACGACCTCCAGCACGTCCCCCGGACCGCACGGAGCTCCATGGACACCGACAAGACCGCGACCCGCACCATGTCGCTGCCGACCCTGGCCGCCATGGTGGTCGGCTCCATGGTCGGTGCCGGGGTGTTCTCGCTGCCCCGAAACTTCGGCCAGGCCACCGGCGGCTTCGGCGCGCTCGTCGCGTGGACCGTCGCGGGCAGTGGAATGCTCATGCTGGCCTTCGTCTTCCAGCGGCTCGCCATCCGCCGCCCCGACCTGGACGCGGGCATCTACGCCTACGCCAAGGCGGGCTTCGGCGAGTACCCCGGCTTCTTCGCCGCCTTCGGCTTCTGGGCCAGTACCTGCGTCGGCAATGTCACCTACTGGGTGCTGATCAAGTCGACGCTCGGGCAGGTGCTGCCGATCTTCGGCGAGGGCAACACGGTGCCCGCGGTGCTGCTGTCGTCGGTCTTCATCTGGCTGTTCCACACCATGGTGCTACGCGGGGTCAGGGAGGCCGCCGCGATCAACCGGATCGTCACGATCGCCAAGCTGGTGCCGATCCTCTGCTTCGTGGTGATCGCGCTCTTCTACTTCGACGCGGGCGTCTTCGCCGACAACTTCTGGGGCGGCGAGGCATACAGCGAGTCGCTGTTCGAGCAGGTGCGCTCGACCATGCTGGTCACCGTCTTCGTCTTCCTCGGCATCGAGGGCGCCAGCGTCTACTCGCGCTACGCGCGCCGCCGGGAGGACGTCGGCCGCGCCACCGTGCTCGGATTCCTCAGCGTGCTCGCCATTTTCGCCTCGGTGACCATGGTCGCCTACGGTATCCTGCCGCGCGCCGACCTGGCCGTCACCCGGCAGCCGTCCATGGCCCCGGTCCTGGAGTCGGTGGTCGGGCCGTGGGGTGCCTGGTTCATCAGCATCGGGCTGATCATCTCGGTGCTCGGCGCCTACCTGGCCTGGACGCTGCTCGCCGCCGAGGTGCTCTTCGTCGCCGCGCAGGACCACGACATGCCGAAGTGGCTGGCGCGCAGCAACGGGCAGGGCGTGCCGTCGGCGGCGCTGCTGCTGACCACGCTGATGATCCAGGCGGTGCTGGTGGTCACGCTCTTCTCCGAGGACGCCTTCGCCTTCACCCTGCAACTCACCAGCGTGCTCTCCCTGGTGCCGTACCTGCTCGCCGCCGGGTTCGCGCTGAAGCTCGCGCTCGGCGACGGGCGGCCGGGCCGCGGCCTCGCCGTCGCCGTCCTGGCCACCCTGTACACCGCGTTCCTCGTGTTCGCGGCAGGCGCGGACAACCTGCTGCTCGCCTGCCTGGTCTACGCGCCCGGCTCGATCCTGTTCGTGCTGACCCGCCGCGAGCAGGGCAGGCGGCCCTTCGCAGGCACCGAGTGGGTGCTGCTCGCCGTCTCGGTGGCCGGAGCGGTCGCCGGGATCGTTGCCCTGGCGAACGGAACCATCACCATCTGACAAGGAGACGCCGTGACGGAATTCGGTGTGCACTCGGAGGTCGGCACCCTGCGCTCGGTGCTGGTCTGCGCCCCCGGCCTGGCGCACGAGCGGCTGACCCCGTCGAACTGCGACGACCTGCTCTTCGACGACGTGCTCTGGGTACAGAACGCCCAGCGCGACCACTTCGACTTCGCCGCGAAGCTGCGGCAGCGCGGCGTCGAGGTGCTGGAGCTGCACAACCTGCTCACCGAGACGCTCGCCCAGGACGGCGCGCGGGCCTGGATCCTGGACCGCGCCGTCGTGCCGAACGAGGTCGGGCTCGGCCTGGTCGACGACACCCGCCGCTACCTGGAGACGCTCGACGACCGCGCGCTCGCCGTCCAGCTGATCGGCGGGCTCGCCACCGCCGACCTGCCCGCCGAGTTCCGCTCCGGCTACCTGGCGCTGGCCCGCGAGCAGACGGGCGTGCGCGAGTACCTGGTGCCGCCGCTGCCGAACACGCTCTACACCCGCGACACCACCTGCTGGATCTACGGCGGCGTCACGCTCAACCCGCTCTACTGGCCGGCCAGGCACGACGAGACGCTGCTGATGAAGCTGCTCTACACCTTCCACCCGCGCTTCACGAGCGCCAGGATCTGGTGGGGCGACCCCGAGCGGGACTGGGGGCTCGCCACCTTCGAGGGCGGCGACGTCATGCCGGTGGGCAACGGGGTGGTGCTGATCGGCATGAGCGAGCGCACCTCACGGCAGGCCGTCACCCAGGTCGCGAAGGCGCTCTTCGACGCGGGCGCCGCGCAGCGGGTGATCGTCGCGGGCATGCCGAAGCTGCGCGCCGCCATGCACCTGGACACCGTCCTCACCTTCGCCGACCGCGACCTGGTGACCGTCTTCCCCGACATCGTGTACGCGCTCCGCACCATCTCGCTGTACCCGTCGGACCGGGCGCCCGGCATCGAGGTGGTCGAGGAGTCCGGCACCTTCCTCGAGGTGGTCGCCGCCGCGCTGAACCTGCCCGCGCTGCGGGTGGTGGAGACCGGCGGCGGCTACTACGCCAACGAGCGCCAGCAGTGGGACAGCGGCAACAACCTGGTCGCGGTCGAGCCAGGGGTGGTCTTCGCCTACGACCGCAATACGCACACCAACACCGCGCTGCGGCGGCAGGGCATCGAGGTGATCACCATCGTCGGCGCCGAGCTGGGGCGCGGGCGCGGTGGCGGGCACTGCATGACCTGCCCGCTCATCCGGGACGCCGTGGAGTTCTAGGCTGGGCCGATGCGCATCTTCCTCGCCGGCGCCACCGGCGTGCTCGGAGTCCGGTTGCTGCCGCCGGTTCCGCCCGATTCCTGGCGCAGAGCATCGCCTGGACCCCGGTGGGGCGCGCGGCGGTGATCGCCGGGCACGAGCGCGCGGTGCTCGGGATCGGCGGGGTGGTGCTGCGGTACGGGCAGCTCTACGGGCCGGGCACGTACTACGAGGCCGAGCCGCCCGCGCACCCGCGCATCCACGTGGACGCGGCCGCCGCGCGCACGGTAGCGCTGCTGGAAGCTCCGTCCGGCATCGTCGTGCTCACCGAGGAGTGACGGGTCAGTTCACCTCGTAGGGCTTGCCGAGGGTGGTGACCGAGTCGCCGGTGTCGCTGACCACGGTCACGTACGGCTGCACGGTCGCGGTGCCGATCACGCCGGTGACGGTGCCGATGGAGTTGGTGAGCCGGACACTGCCCTCGCTGCCGGTGATCCGGCCGCTGACCGCCTCGATCTGCCGCACGCCCGGCCCGAAGCCGGTCTCGATCTCGCCGGTGACGGTCGGGATCAGGTCGACGTCGAGCTTGGGGCCCGGGATGCCGTTGTCGGTCTCGATGCCGACCCGCGGCGAGGTGTAGCCGAACTTGATCCGGCCGTCGACGGTGGCCGGGAAGCCGACCAGGTAGCCGATCTTGATGGTGCCCGCGAACTCGTCGGCCTTGTCGCCCTCGACGGTGAACTGCGCGGTGACGTCGTGGAACCACTGCCGGGTGAGCGGGTTGCGGTCCAGCGGCGGCACCGCGCGGATGGTGGTGTCGGCCTGGATGGCGCTGATCGTGCGCTGCTTGCCGTCGATCACCCGGTCGGTGCTGTCCACCCCCGCGAAGGCGGTGCCCGCGCCGAAGGTCAGGGCCATCGCCGCGGCGAGCCCCGCGGTGAGCAGCCCGGCCCGGTGGCCGCGGGTGGAGTGCGAGGGAACTCGTGTCATGGTTCTTCGTGTCCGTTCTTCGTGGTGCGCGGTGCGGTGACCGAGGCGGACGGCAGCGCCGGACCGGCTTGCCGGGAATTCGCGGAATGCGATCACCACAGGCAGCGTGCCGAATTCCGGCTGTATGCGCATGCCACCCCGGCCCGACCCGGGAGCGATGCGGTGCGCCGAACAGCGCGGTGCACCGGGCGATGACCCTTCCACACGTTGGGAAGTCGCGCTCGCCGGGTAATTGCCGACCGCTTTCGTTCGCCCAGGTCGGGTGGGACGGACTGGCGGAAGCGGTAAATCGTTCACTCGTGTTTCAGACCGCGGGGGCGGGGTCTGCATTTTCGCGCCCGATGCGTAGATGTGAGCCGGGTCACGGTGTGACGGTGGTCTAGTCGCGGTCGCTCAGCACCACGTAGCGGATTCCGCGCGCCTCGTGCCGGGAGATCGCGGCGCAGCCGGCGTTCTCCAGGAATCGCCTGCTGCGCGCGTTCCACTCCTGCACCACCGCGCGGATGGCGGTGTCCGGATGTTCGCGGCGGACGGAGTTCAGCACCGCCTCGGCGAAGGCGCGGCCGTGGCCCCGCCCCACCCAGCGCGGGTGCAGGCCGACGCCGAGGTCGGTGACGCCCGGCACCGCGGCGAGGCCGGGGACGCGGGCCTCGATGCCGGTGCAGTAGAAACCGAGCAGGGTGCCGTCCGGGGCCGCGACGGCGGTGTAGCCGGTGGGTGGCTCGGTGATGTCGTAGACGGCCGACCGGCCGGGGTAGCGCCAGCGGGCGACGGCCTGCCCGTCGGCGGGCGTCCACGGGCGGATGCGCAGGGTCGGCGGCCACTGCTCGGCCCACTCCGGCAGCGGCTCCCGCGCGGCGAGCCACTGCTCGGGGATGCCGCGCGGGCCCGTGTGCGCGGCCACGATGCCGCCGACGATGGCGGCGGTGGTGTCGGCGTCGCCGCCCGCCTCGACGCAGGCGGTGATGGCGGCCGAGTAGTCGTGCAGGAAGGTGGCGGCGGTCCAGAGCGTGAACGGGACGGTGTCCTGTGCACTCACCCCGGCACCGTTGCCGAGTTCGTAGGCGGCCTCGGCCACCGACCGGCCGAGCAGGGCGCGGGCGCGCCGGACGCCGTCCGCGGTCGCGCCATCGATCAGGTAGGGCTCGACAGCCCGCAACAGATCATCGGCCGGACAATCCTTTTCGCGTGTCGCGGCGGCGTGGCTCGCGGCGACCGCGACCGCCATGGCACCGGCGATCGCCTCGGGATGGCGGTGCGTCACCTCGGCCGAGAGCGCCGCCTGCGCCGCCGCCCGATCCGGGTCACCCGCGAAGAAGGCGCCGAGCGGTGCCACCCGCATGGCGGCGCCGTTCCCCCACGACCCGCGCCCGTCGAACGCCTCCCCCGCCGCCACCGCCCACGGCACGCCGTCCCTGATCCGGTGCAGCACCACCACCGACCCCGCCCCGTACCCGCGGTACGGCTCGCACCGCTCCGCGAAGACCGCGGCCAGCGCGTCCCGGTCGATCTCCCCGCGCTCGCGCAGCTCGGTGACGACCGAGCACGCCATCTCGCTGTCGTCGGTCCACTCCCACGGCGGGGCCGGTGGGCGTCCGGCGCACAGCTCGGCGAAGGAGGTTCCCGGTACGAAGAACTGCGCGCCGAGAGCGTCGCCGACGGAAAGGCCGTCCAGGCTGTCCAGCGCGAAATCGAGGGTCATGGCAGCTGTCATGATAGGCACAGCCGACCGCCGACAAGGGGATTGACGCGGGCGGCGGCTTCTGTGATGCTGAATTCAGCGCCACACCTGTGCGCGCTTCGCCTCATTCGCCCTCGGCTCTCCGACGTGGCGCCTCCGCTTTCCTCGCAGCCTTCCGCTGTGCGCTCCGGCCGACCGGTGCGGCGATGAGACGACCCGATGCCGTCCTCGATCCTCGGATCCAGGGCGGCATCGGCCATTTCCGGCCGCCCGCGCTCGTGCGGTGACGCGGCCCCAGGAATGCCGAGGTGACCTCCCATGCCTGCCGAGAAGGACAAAGCCAAACAGCGAACCGGAAAGGCCGATGCCGCGGGCGGCGGTACACCGGCATCGACACCGGCTCTCACCGATGAGCAGCGGCGGAAATACGAAATGCTGGGAATGCTGCCGAGCACCACACCACCACCCGCCCCGGCGACGTCCGGAATGGGAATACTCGATGTCCTCGCGATGTCCGAGAACGGCCCGCCGGGCAGCGACGAGATGATGACCCTCCCCAGCGGGACCACCATTCAGAACGACCCGGTGCCGCTGGGCAACGGCCTCGTCGGCGTCGAGTCCACGATGACCGTGCCAGGCCACGCACCCGTCACATCCGCACCGTCGCTGGGGATCTCACCGCGAGAAACTGCCGGTTTCTACTCCACGAACCCGTTCTACACACCGCAGCAGCGCGACCGCGACCTGGCGCTCACCACGGGCAGCCTGATGGGCCCGCACACCCCCGCCGACCGGGCAGCGGCCGCCGCCCGGCTCAACGCGCACTGGGATCAATCCGCGGCGCCGAGACACCCCAGCGGCGCCCTGCTCATGCCGGGCCCCGGCTACAGCTCCACCGAGCTGGTACGCGATCTACAGTGGGCGACCACCACCGGACCGCTGGACACGCTCGGTGAGCAACGCCGCGCCGACGCCGAAAACCGGTTGTGGCGCCTCGGGGCCTACACCAGGCAGGAGCAAGAGTCGGATCAGCTCACTGCACAGCTCGGCAACTACACGCTGAATCATCCGCGCTATCGCGAGGAATTGCGCAAACTGCTGCTCGACGGAGTTTCCCGCGACGACGCCGACACCATACTGGCCGATCGGGCAGCGGCGGCACAGCGCCGCCTGCAGCAGGCCGACATCCCCGTCATGTACCCCGACGAGGTCGAGCCGCTCCGAAACAACCAGTTCCTCAATCCGGTCGACCCCGACAACCCGCTCGTGGCGGTGCCGGACGGTCCGCCCCCTCCGATCAACTCGGTGACCGAACCGGAATTCCGCGCCTGGATAGGTGGGCTGACCGGTCTCGGCGATCTCAGCGAAGGCATCGAGACGGGCAATTACGGCCAGGCCGCTTTCGGAGCCGGAATGACTCTCCTGACTTTTACCCCAGGGGCAGTACTACGCCCACTGGGCAAAGGATTCGGCTGGCTCGGCCGCAAGATCATGGGCGAAACCGAACAGGGTGTAGCCACACAGCTCGGAATGGCGGGGCGCACTGGCGCAACGCCCGGCCCCGGCCCCGCCCGCACCCCGGGCGAGAACGGCCCTGGCCCCGCCCGTCCCCACACCCCGAGCGAGAACAGCCCCGGAGCGAGCCGCCCGGCGACCACCGACGTTGCTCCGCCGGATCTCTCCGGACCACCGCAGCTCAGCCCTGCCAAGGTGCAGTTTCGGGCCGAGGGCGAGCGGGTCCTCGGCGAGATGAAGGTCGGCGCCACCGACGAGACCGTGGCAGACGCGGTCTTCGGAGCTCGTCCCCCTGGCGATCCCGGCCGCGGACGGGCGACCGAGGTGATCGGCGGGGGTACCCAGTTCGGCAAGGCCGGGCGGCGAGCCGGCTTGCCGGAAACAGGTATCGAGTGGGCACTCGCGCAGGGCGGACGCAACAATCCCGCGCGCTTCACGAACTCTTTCGAATACTACAAGGTTCAATACGACATTTACCGTAAAACCGCCGAACTGCCGCCGGGTGTCTCCGCGGAACAGATGTTCGTCAACGAAAACATCGTCGACAAGATGCTCGCCAGAGACCTGGATCTCGTCCGCAACAGTGGCCGCGGCTCGGTCGACCTCGGCCCGAATGCCTCGGACGCGGAGATCACGCAGGCCCTGCGAAACGCGGAACGGCTGGGCTTCGGCGACGAAATGTCCGCGGCCTACCACCCGTACAAGCATTGGAAAGAGGATCCGGAACTCGCCGCACTCGGGCAGGCCGAGGTAAGCGCCTATCATGACAGTGCGGCGCGGACGGTCCGGGATGGAACGCTGGTGAAGGTGCACCTGGACGAGAGCACCGGATATCGCAAGTTCACTTACCACCGCGTCGTCGACGACGGAGACGGAAGGTCGACGATCACCGAGGTCATCGTCGGCGTCGATACGTCGGGGCAGGCTTCGATCCTCACGTACGGTGCCCCCAAGAGTGTCAGGCTTGGCCCGGACACGGCCATGCCGCCGGAGTGGACATTCGACGAGGCACCCGCGGCGGGTCGGCCGCCGGTAGCACCGGGCGCCGTCGATTCGGAGGTCCCGCCCGCGAATCGCGCCCCCGGCCAGGACTACAACTGGGCGCCGTGGCACCTACCCATCCTTCCGCTGCTCCACGAATTCAGCCCTGGCAATGAGGCGGACGGAGACAGCATCGCGGCGCCATCGATGCAGCTGACCAGCGATCTCGGACATCACTTGGGCCAGATCGCAGCGTTCCTCCGGCCTCCCATCACTCGTCTTCACGACCAAGCGGCCCTGCCGGGTCGCGGCGACTTCGGCAGAGACGAGTCGATCACGTTCAACCTCACGGTGTCCCCGCCCATCCGTCAGCACCGAGCGGCCGCCGAGGAACGACGTTTCCTGACCTACTCGGCCCACATACGCTGAGATCATCCCCCACCCCCGAAGGAGAGCATCGCAAGTGAAAGACATTTCGAACGAGCAGCAGATGAATCGCGCGGTCACAGACCTCGAAAGGTCCGCCGCCGTGAACAGCTCGTCGGGAGAGTACTGGATTCTGAACCGCGATCGGCTCTTCGAAGAAGCTATGCACAGCGTTTACCGCGTGACGCTCGAACACCGCGACCTCTCTGCCGAGGATTGGGCGGATTTCCGCGCGACCGTGTCGACCCTGGTAGCCGGAGGTGGAACGGCATGGGACAACTTCGTCGACACAGCGGCGGAGAAAATACTGCACTGCGCGTCGGACGAGTGGTACAGCTGGGTCACCGCCTGCGAGTACCGGTCGACGGTCCAGTTCCTGCTCGACGAATTCGATGCGTTCGAGTCACTCGCACCCCACCTGCGAGAACTGCTCGATGACGCGGAGGAGAGTTTCCGAACCTACGGGCCATTGCTCGTCCCCCCCGGGCCAGAGGTACCGCGGGGCATCCCGGCCGAACATTGGTGGTGGTTCATCCAGGCGTGATCCTGCCATGGGCCGCGCCCGGGGTGGAACCGGCACGCTCCCAAACCATCCGACCTCACCGTAAGGTGGTCGGGGTGGTATCGACCGAGGTCTCCGAGCTGGTGCGCTCGATCATGGAGTCGTATCTGCTCGGTGCCGAGCGCCGCTTCACCAGGGCGGAGGTGGCCGAGCAGGCGGGGGTGACGCCGGAGACGTCGCGCAAGCTCTGGAGCGCGCTCGGCTTCCCGGCGGGCTCGGCCGACGATGTCGAGTACACCGGGCTGGACGTGGCGGCGGTCCGGCTGTTCCGCGATCTCACGGTGTTCCAGTCGGCCGATCCGCGGGTGGTGGCGGCCTCGGCGCGCACGCTCGGGCAGAGCATGGCCCGGCTCACCGAGTGGCAGGCCGACCTGGTCGCCACCGAGATCATGGCCAGGGCCGCGCGCGCCGATGGCGAGTCGGCCGAATCCCTGCGCGAGGCAACCGAATTCACCCTCGACGCCTTCGAGGAGCTACAGCGCTACACCTGGCGCAGGCACCTCGCCGCCGCGGTCACCCGCTCACTGGACGGCAGTACCGGCGCGGACCACATCCGGACGCTGGCAGTCGGTTTCGCCGACATGGTCGGCTACACCCGGCTCACCCGGCACCTGCACCCGGACGAATTGTCGACGCTGCTGGAGGCTTTCGAGTCCACCACCGCGGCGGCGGTCACCGACAACGGCGGCTGGGTGATCAAGAACGTCGGCGACGAGGTGATGTTCGCGGCGGAGACGGTGCTGGAGGCGGCGCGGATCGCGGTGGCGCTGCAGGACTCGACCATGATGGTCGGCGGCACCCCGGACCTGCGGGTCGCCATCGCCTACGGGCCGGTGCTGCAGCGCTTCGGCGATCTCTACGGCTCCACGGTGAACGCCGCCGCCCGGCTCACCGGCGTCGCCCGCCCCGGCACCACCCTGATCGACGACGCCGCGGCCGCGGAGCTGGTCGGCGAGCCCGAGTTCAGCACGCAGAACCTGCGCAGCGTGCGGGTGCGCGATTTCGATCGGCTGCGCCCGCACGTGCTGCAATCGACTCAGCCGTGAACCGGCGCCACCCGGTGCACCCGCAGGCACTGCCGCACCCCGAACACCCCGAGCATCACCCGCGCGCCGCGCGGTAGCAGCGCGCGCACCTCGGCGGTCTCGACCAGCTCCGGCCGGTCCACCGCGATCCGCTCGCCGCGGACGCCGACGGTCGCCGAGCCCGCCGCGAACACGTTGCGCATCCAGTCGGCGGTGGTGCCGTAGGGCAGCGCGATCACGAAGGCGGCACCGGCGGGCACCACATCCACCGGGGTCGTGTACTCGCGCCCGGACTTGCGGCCGACGTGCACGATCACCGCGGTGTGCGAGGTCTCGCTGCCCGCGGTGCCGATGACCCTGCGGTTGGTGACCCGCTTGTTGAGCTGCCGCACCGCCCGCACCACCGGCGGAATCTGCCAGCGCAGCCCGGCCCACAGCACCGCGAGCAACAGCAGCACCACCGCCACCAGCGCGAGCACGACGACGAGCACGACCTTCATGGTTCCTCCAGCCTCGGACTTACATCGTAAGTATCGTAGGCTTACGCTGTAAGTACCGTCAATCCCGAGGTGTCGATGCCCCCCCGCACGCCGCTCACCCGCGAGCACGTCCTGCGCGCCGCCGTCGCCTTCGCCGACGAGCACGGCATCGATTCGCTGACCATGCGCCGGCTCGGCACCCTGGTCGGGGTGGAGGCCATGTCGCTCTACAACCATGTGCGCGGCAAGGGCGACCTGCTGGACGGGATGGTCGACCTGGTCTTCGCCGAGATCGAACTGCCCGGCGCCGACGCGGAGTGGCGGGACGCCATGCGCGCGCGGGCCCGATCGGCGCGATCGGCGCTGGCCAGGCACCGCTGGGCGGTCGGGCTGATGGAGTCGAGGGCGGCGCCGGGGCGGGCGACGCTGCGGCACCACGACGCGGTCATCGGCTGCCTGCGCCGCGCCGGTTTCTCGCTGGAGCTGACCGCGCACGCGTATTCGGTCCTGGACAGCTACGTCTACGGCTTCGCGCTGCAGGAGGCGGCGCTGCCGTTCGACGGCCCGGAGGAGACCGCCGACGTGGCGAATCGGATCATGGACACCCTGCCGACAGGGGACTATCCGTATTTCGCCGAGCTCGCCGAGCACCACGTGCTGCGCGCGGGGTACGACCACGGCGCCGAATTCGACTACGGCCTCGAGCTCATCCTGGACGGTTTGCGAAGCCGCGCGACGCCCTGAACGAACACACGCATGATCGAAAACGCTTGTTGGCGAATGATTTCCCCGGAGTTGCTCCGGTGTCGGTGGTTGCCGCTGCCCGGTCTGTCAGGATGGACGGATGAACGTGGTTGCGAGGAACCGGGTAGCGGTTTCCGGGCGCACCGGCGCCCCGGTGGTGGTGCTGGCGCACGGCTTCGGCTGCGACCAGAACATGTGGCGGCTGGTGGCCCCGCTGCTCGAACCCGACTTCACCGTGGTGCAGTTCGACCACGTCGGCGCGGGCGGCTCCGACCTCTCCGCGTGGAGCGCCGAGCGCTACGGCGAGATGCGCTCCTACGCCGAGGACGTCGTCGAGGTGTGCCACGGGATCGGCCTCGGCCCGGTGATCTTCGTCGGGCACTCGGTGGCCGCGACCATGGGGGTGCTCGCCGCCGCCGAGGCGCCGGAGCTGTTCGCCGGGCTGGTGCTGCTCGCGCCGAGCCCGTGCTTCCTCGACGACCCGGCCACCGGCTACCGCGGCGGTTTCAGCGCCGCCGACATCGACGAGCTGCTGGAGTCGCTCGACGCCAACTACCTGGGCTGGTCCGGCGCGGCCGCCCCGATGATCATGGGCAACCCGGACCGGCCGGAGCTCGCCGCCGAGCTGGAGAACCAGTTCTGCCGCACCGACCCCGCGATCGCCGGTGTCTTCGCCCGGGTCACCTTCCTCTCCGACAACCGCGGCGATCTGGCCGCGGTCCGGGTGCCGACGCTGGTGGCGCAGTGCTCGAACGACGCCATCGCCCCACCCGAGGTGGGCGAGTTCGTGCACGCCGAGATCGCGGGCAGCACGCTGGTCACGCTGAACGCGACCGGGCACTGCCCGCAGCTCGCCGCGCCGGAGGAGACCGCCGCGGCGATCCGCGCCTTCGTCACCCGGCTGGACGCTCCGGGGGGCGGGCCGTCGTGATCGGTGCCGCCGGGGAGTTCGGCGCCCGCGACACGCGGGGTGCCGCGGACGCGGCGGAGTTCTCCGCACTGCTGGAGGACAGCACCGACGACCTCTATGAGAACGCGCCGTGCGGCTACCTCTCGACGCTGCTGGACGGCCAGATCGCCAAGGTCAACACCACCCTGCTCGATTGGCTCGGCTACCCGCGCGGGGAGCTGGTCGGGCGGCGGTACTTCAACGACCTGCTGACCGTCGGCGGGCGGCTCTACCACGAGACCCACTTCGCGCCGCTGCTCCGGATGCAGGGCGAGGTCAAGGGGATCGCGCTGGAGCTGCGCACCGCCGCAGGCGAGCGGCTCCCGGTGCTGGTCAGCTCGGTGGTGAAGTCGGGGGCGGACGGGCAGCCGCAGCTCATCCGGACCACCGTCTTCGACGCGCGGGACCGCCGCGCCTACGAGGCCGAGCTGCTGCGCGCCCGGCGCGAGGCCGAGCGGGAGCGCGAGCGGCTGCAGCGGGTCAACACCATCCTGCAGCGCACCCTGCTGCCACCCGCGCTGGAGGCGGTGCCCGGCCTCGACGTGGCCGCGCACTACCACATCGCCTCGCTCGACGAGGTCGGCGGCGACTTCTACGACCTGTTCCCGCAGGGGCCGGGGCGCTGGGGTTTCTTCCTCGGCGACGTCTGCGGCAAGGGCGCGGGCGCGGCGGCGCTCACCTCCCGGGTGCGGTACACGCTGCGCGGAGCGGCGGTGCACGACCCGGAGCCGGATTCGGTGCTCAGCAGGCTGAACCGGGTCATGCTCGACTCGCACCACCCGGACGACCCGCGCTTCTGCACCGTGCTCTACGGCCAGCTCACGCTCGGCCGGGACGCCGCGCACATCGCCCTGGCCGGCGGCGGGCACCCGGCCGCGCTGCTGCTGCGCGCCGACGGCAGCGCCGAATTCCTGCCCACCGCGGGCGGTCAGCTCATCGGGGTGCTGCCGGAGGCCGACATCACCACCGTCAGCACCATGCTGCGCCCCGGCGACACGCTGCTGCTCTACTCCGACGGGCTGATCGAGGCGCGCACCGGCCCCGCCGACGTCTACGGCGAGCAGGCCCTGCTCGCCTTCGTCCGCGACCTGGCCCCGGTCACCGCCACCGAACTCGTCGCCGCGCTCCGCGCCCTGCTCGCCGAGCTCGGCGGCGGCGTCATCGACGACACCGCCCTCCTCGCCCTGCACCTGCTCCCCGCCGAGGTGGGTCAGTTCGTGCCGATGGATTGAGCCAGGAAGGGCCAGCTGGTGCGGAGGTCGTCCTCCCAGTAACCCCAGGAGTGGGTGCCGGTGGGGCGGTCGTCGAGGGTGACCGGGATGTTCAGTTCCTGCAGCCGGTTGGTGAGGTTGATCGTGCAGTAGCGGATGGCGGCTTCGATGGGGCCGCCGAAGGCGAGCTGGACCGGGAGCGGGATGCGGCCGTCCTGGACGCGCGGGTCGGCGGCGTTGTCGTGCGGGCCGGGGAGGCCGCTGCCGGTGCTGAGGTAGACGGCGGTGCCGCGCAGCCCCTCGGCGTTGAGCAGCGGGTCGTTGGCGCGCCAGAGCGGGTCGGAGGCGGGGCCCCACATGTTCTCGACGCTCTGCCCGCCGCCCCAGTTCTCCACCGTGATCCGGACGAATTCGTGGCCGACCGGGTCGGAGGTCTGGGCGCAGCCGCTGTAGGAGGCGACGCTGTTCCAGAAGCCGGGCTTGGCGATGGCGAGGTTCAGCACCGAGGTGCCGCTCATGGAGACCCCGGCGAGCGCGCGGTTGCCGTCGGCGTTCAGGTACGCCTCGATGACCGGAGGGAGCTCCTCGTTGAGGAAGGTCTGCCACCTGTTGTAGCCGAGGGCGGCGTCCGCGCGGATCCAGTCGGTGTAGTAGGAGTTGGCGCCGCCGTAGGGCGTGACCACGTTGACGTCGCGGTCGCGGAGGAAGCCGACGGCGTCGGTCTGCGCGTCCCAGCCGCTGCCGTTCGGGCCGCCGCCGGAGCCGTTGAGCAGGTACAGCGTCGGCCGCGGGGTGCTCGCGGCGGCGCGGATGACCTGCACGGTGATCGGCCGGTTCATGGCGGGCGAGAAGACCTGCACGTTCTGCTGCCGGTCGTTCACCTGCTCGGCCCCGACGACGCGCGCGCCGGGGGCGGCGGTGGCGCCGCCCGCGGTGCCCATCAGCCCGGCGGCGCCGAGCGCGCCCGCCAGGGCGAGGCGCATGAGCGCCGTTCGTGCCGATCGCGGTGACATCACGATGAAGGTCCCCTCTCGTTCGCTGCGAATTCGCGAGGGGGATTCGGCTGGCCCGGTGCGGCGGCTGGGTCCGGATTCAGCCCGCGGGCACCGCGCTGGTCGCGCGCAGCTCGTCGCGGAAGGTGGCGGCGGTGTAGTCGCGGTGGAAGACGCCGCGGCGCTGCAGCTCGGGCACGACGTGGTCGACGAAGAGCTCGAGGCCGTGCGGCAGGATCGGCGGCTGGATGCTGAAGCCGTCGACGGCGCCGCCGTCGAACCACTCCACGATGGAGTCCGCGACCTGCTCCGGCGTGCCGACCAGCACCTGGTGGCCGCGGCTGGTGCCGAACTCCTTCTGCAGTTTGCGCAGGGTGTTCTCGCCGCCGGCGATGAGCTCGCGCAGCTTGTGGTAGCGACCCTGCTGGCCCTGGAAGCCGGATTCGGGCAGCTCCGGGATGACCTCGTCCCAGCCGTGGCCGCTCAGGTCGAGGCCGGTGAAGATCTCGATCTGCTTGGCGACCTGCTCGGGTAGCACCAGCTCCTCGAGTTCGGCGTGCAGCTGCCGCGCCTCGGCCTCGGTGGAGCCGAGGAAGGGCCAGAGCCCGGGCAGCACCCGGATGTCGCCGGGGGCCCGCCCGGCCTGCTCGGCGGCGGCGCGCAGTTGCGCGCGGAACGAGTGCGCCTCGGTGAAGCTGCGCTGCACGGTGAAGACCACCTCGGCGTACTTCCCGGCGAAGGTGATCCCGGCGGGCGAGCGCCCGGCCTGCACCAGCACCGGAGTGCCCTGCGGGGAGCGCGGCAGGTCGAGCGCGCCGCCGAAGTCGAAGCGGCCGAAGCGGGCGGGGGCGTCGGCGACCAGGGCGGGGTCGAGGTAGCGGCCGGTGGCGCGGTCGCGCAGGACGGCATCCGGCGCCCAGCTGTTCAGCAGGTGCAGCGTGCCGTCGACGAAGTCGGCGGCGTCCCGGTAGCGGTCGTCGTGCTCGAGCAGCGTCTCCAGCCCGAAGTTCCGCGCCTCCCGGTCGGCGGTGGAGGTGACGACGTTCCAGCCGAACCGGCCCGCGCTCACGTGGTCCAGGGTGTTGATCAGCCGGGCCAGGTGGTAGGGCGGGTAGAAGGCGGTGGAGACGGTCGCGACCAGCCCGATGTGCTCGGTCTGCCCGGCGATCGCGGCCAGGGTGATCAGCGGCTCGAGGTTGCTGATGCCGTTCAGCTCGAGGTTCGGCGAGAAGCTCAGGGTGTCGGCGAGGAAGAAGGACTGGAACTTGCCGCGCTCGGCGATCCGCGCCAGCTCGAGGTAGTGCGCGGGGGTCAGCTCGGCGGGGGTGTCGGGGGCGGCGGGGTGCCGCCAGGAGGCCGCGTGGTGCCCGGCGCCCATGACGAAGGCGCTGAGGATGAGCCCGGATCGGTGTGTCATCGGTTCCGCTTTCGTGGGTGGGGTCAGGCGATGGCGGGGACGGCGGCGAGCAGTTCGCGGGTGTAGTCGTGCTGTGGCTCGTCGAAGACCGCGGTCACCTCGCCCTGCTCGACGATCCGGCCGTCCTTCATCACCAGCAGCCGGTCCGAGATCTGGTGCACGACACCGAGATCGTGGGTGACGAAGAGGATCGTGGTGCTGTGCTCGGCGCGCAGCTCCTGCAGCAGGTCGAGGATCTGCGCCTGCACCGAGACGTCGAGCGCGGAGACCGGCTCGTCGCAGAGCACCACGCGCGGGGTCGGGGCCAGCGCCCTGGCGATGGCGACCCGCTGGCGCTGCCCGCCGGAGAGTTCGGCGGGGTGCCGGTCGAGCAGGTCGCGGGAGAGGTGCACCCAGTCGAGCACCTCGCGCACCCGGCGCAGGCGCGCGGCCTTCTCCGGGAGCCCGCGCAGCAGCGCCTCGGCGATGATCTGCTCGACGGTGTAGCGCGGGTCGAAGGAGCTGAGCGTGTCCTGCGGCACCAGCTGCACCTGCTCCCGGCGCGGCCTGCGCTCGGCCTCGCGCAGCGTGCTCCACGGCTTGCCGTCCAGCCGGATCTCCCCGGACTCCGGGGTCACCAGCCCGAGAATCGCCTTCACCGTCGTGGATTTGCCGGAGCCGGATTCGCCGACGATGCCGAGGGTCTCGCCGCGCCGCACGGCGAAGCTGGCGTCGTCCACCGCGGTGAGCCTGCCCGGCCCCGGCTTGCCGTAGGCGACGGTCAGGTGCGATACCTCGAGCGCGACCAGGTCCGGGTCGACGGTGTGCGCCGGGGCCGGGATCCGCTCGATGCCGGTGGCCGCCGCATCGCGGTAGGAGCCGAGGGTGAAGCCGCGCGACTCCCGGCTCGGCACCGCCGCGAGCAGCGTCCGGGTGTAGGGGTGCCGCGGTTCGCGCAGCACCTCGGCGGTGGGGCCGTGCTCGACCACCTCACCCTCGCGCAGGACCAGCACCCGGTCGGCCAGCCCGGCGACGACCGCCAGGTCGTGGCTGACCAGGAAGAGCCCGGCGCCGTCGGCGAGCCGCTTGCGCAGCACCCCGAGCACCTGCCGCTGCACGGTGACGTCGAGCGCGGTGGTCGGCTCGTCGGCAACGATCACCTTCGCGTCGGCGGCGATGGCCGAGGCGATGAGCGCGCGCTGCCGCTGCCCGCCGGAGAGCTGGTGCGCGTACTGGTCCAGTCGCTCCTCGGCGCGCGCGATCCCCACCGACTCCAGCAGCCCGCGCACGGTGCCGCGCCTGCTCCCCCTGGTCCCGAGCCGGTGCGCGGCGAGCGACTCGCCGACCTCGTGCGCGATCGTGCGCAACGGATCCAGGCTGACCAGCGCGTCCTGCAGCACCAGCCCGACCTCGCGGCCCCTGACCCGCTGCCACGCCTTCGCGTCGAAGCCGAGCACGTCCGCGCCGCCGATCCGGAAGCGGTCCGCGGTCACCCGCGAGCCCGGCCCGACCAGCCCGACCAGGCTGCGCGCGGTCAGGCTCTTGCCCGACCCCGACTCCCCCACCAGCGCCACGCACTCCCCGGCGGCCAGGGTGAAGCTCGTCCCGGTGTGCACGATCGGCTTCCCGCCGAAGCCGATCCGCAGGTTCTCCACCTCGAGCAACGGCTCGCTCACCGCAGCCTCCGTTCGTAGCGGGCCTGGGCGTAGCGGCCGAGCACCACGAAGGAGGCGACGGTCAGCACCAGCGCCAGGCCGGGAAAGACGCTGGCCCACCAGGCGACCCGCAGAATGTCCCTGGATTCGGCGAGCATGATGCCCCACTCGGGCGTGGGTGGCTGCGGCCCCATCTTGAGGAAGCTGAGCCCGGAGACCGCCAGGATCGATGCGCCCAGGTCCATCGCCGCGACCAGCCCGATCGAGCCGATCACGTTGGGAAAGACGTGCCGGACGATATTGCGCACCCGGCCGTGCCCGAAGGTCACCGCGTTCACGACATAGTCCGAGCGGCTCACCTGCAGGGTGCGGGCCCGGATGATACGGCCGAACTTGGGCACCCCGGCCAGCCCGATGGCGAGCGCGATGCCGGTCGGCCCGCGCCCCCACAGCACCGCGATCAGCAGCGCGAGCAGCACGCCGGGAAACGCCGAGAGCAGGTCGAAGAAGCGGCCGGTGACCTCGGTGACGATCCGCGGCGCCAGCCCGGCGATCAGCCCGAGCACCGCGCCGAGCACGACCCCGATCACCAGCGCGGCCACCGCGATCCCGAGCGACCAGCGCGCGCCGTACAGGATCCTGGACCAGATGTCGCGGCCCAGCTGGTCGCTGCCGAACAGGAAACCGTCGCCGGGCGCGCGCAGCGCCGACGCGGGCGCGGTCGCGGTGGGGTCGGCGGCGCCGAGCAGGCCGGGGGCGACGATCGCCACCAGCACCAGCGCCAGGTAGAGCAGGGCGAGCAGCACCGGGAGCGGCGGCCTGCGCCACCGGCGGCGCGCGGGCCCGGCGCCGGGCGCGGCGGCCGGGACGGCTTCCGCCGCAGGCTCCTTCGTGGTCCGGACGGTCATCGGGCCGCCTTCAATCTCGGGTCGATGAGGGCGTAGGAGATGTCGACGATGGTGGAGACCAGCACGTAGATGGCGGCGACGATGAGCACGATGGCCAGCACCACCGGCACGTCCTTGCTCAGCACCGCCTGCAGCGCGATGGTGCCGAGCCCCGGCCTGCCGAAGACCGTCTCGGTGATCACCGCGCCGCCGAGCAGGTGCGCCACCAGCCACCCGGCCAGCGTGACGGCCGGGACCAGCCCGTGCCGCAGCGCGTGCCGCAGCCGCAGCCGGGTCGGGCTGATGCCGCGGGCGAGCGCGGTCACCGCGAACGGCTGCTCCAGCGCCCGCTCCATGGCGTCCCGCAGCACCGGCGCGAGCAGCCCGAAGGTGGGCAGCGCGAGGGTGATCGCGGGCAGCACCAGCGCGGAGAGGCCCTTCGCGCCGGAGACCGGGAAGAACTTCAGGTTGAACGAGAAGGCGAGCAGGAGCAGCAGCCCGAACCAGAACACCGGCACCGAGTTCGCCACGATCTCCAGCGCGGAGCAGAGCGAGCGCACGAACCGGTTCCGCCCCGAGGTGAACACCGACACCGCGATCGCGCCGACCACGGCGAGCAGCCCGGCGGCCAGCGCCAGCTCGATGGTCGAGCCGATCTGGGCGAGGATCAGGTCGGTGACGTCCTGCCGTTTGACGTACGAGCGGCCCAGGTCGCCCTGCAGCAGCCGCCCCAGGTACTGGAAGTACTGCTCGTACAGCGGTTTGTCGAGCCCCCAGTCCGCGCGGATGGTCTCGCGCAGCCCGGGGTAGTCGACGTCCCCGGCCATGATGTCCTCGATCCGGCCCGGGATGAACTGCAGCGCGACGAAGGTCGCGGTGAACGCGGCCCAGAGCACGACCACCGCGCCGACCAACCGGCCGATGATCGTGCTGCGCAGCGCGCTGTTCCCGCGCCGCGCCCGCCCCTCGTCGGCGGCTGGCCGGACCGCGAGCGAATCCACCACGGGACTCAGCCGATCCAGACGTCGTGGAAGCTGCCGACCGTCAGCGAGTCCGGCTCGAAGCCGATGTTGTGCACCCGCGCCGAGGTCGCGATCTGGAAGGCGCCGGAGGAGAGCGGAACGAAGAGCGCGTCGTCGAGGACGATCCGGCGCTGCACCTGGTGCACCAGGTCGATGCGCTGCTGTTCGTCCAGGCTGCCGACCGCGCGCAGCGCCAGGTCGTTGATGGCGGTTACCTCGGCGGGCTTGGGCTGGGCGTACTTGTAGAGCCAGTCGTTGATGTAGTTGGTGACGTTGTTGGCGAGGTCGGCGCCGGTCCAGATGTTCGGGTAGATGCCGTAGTTGCCGCTGTAGAGCCGCGAGTAGAAGGTGCCGGAGTCGGGGGTGTTGAGCACCAGCTCCAGCCCGATGTTCTTCTTCAGCTCGGCCTGGATGGACTGGATCAGGATGTCGCGCTGGTCGCGCACCGCCTCGGCGATGTACTCGACGTTGACCGTGAGCCGCCTACCGTCCTTGGTGCGGTAGCCGTTGCCGTCCCTCGCGGTCCAGCCCGCGTCGTCGAGGAGCTTGTTGGAGGCGTCGATCTTGTTGCCCCACTTGTTCTCCAGGCTCGGGTCGTAGTACGGGCTGTCCGCGCCCGCCCAGCTCCAGTTCCGCCGGACGTGGCCCTGGTAGAGGCTCTGCACCACCGCGTTCACGTCGAAGCCGTCGCGCAGGGCGGTGCGCACCCGCACGTCGTCGGTCGGGAACTGGCCGGCGTTGAGGTTGAAGCCGAACGAGGTGCTGGTGTCGTAGCCGACGAGGTACTCGAAGTCCGCGGAGTCCTGGAAGAGCGGGACGTCGTAGGACTGCACGCTGTCGATCACGTCCACCTGGTCGGACTGCAGCGCGCCGGTACGCGCGGAGGTCTCCGGCAGGAAGGTGAAGACCACCTGGTCGAGGTAGGCGGGGCCCTGGTGACCGGCCGATTCCGGCGCCCAGTTGTAGCCCTGGTTCTTCGCCAGCGTGACGTCCTGGCCCGGGTTGTACTGCTGAATCGTGAAGGGACCGGTGCCGATCAGGTTCGCGGTGTCCTTGCAGAGCTTGTCCTTGAGCGGCAGCTTGGACGGCGCGATGAACCCGGCGCGCACGCTGGAGACCGAGCGCAGCAGCCCCGAATCCACCTTGCGCAGCTTCAGCTCCACGGTGTCGGTGTCCACGACGTTCACCTGCTGGATGCTGCCGAGCACCTTGGCGGCGTTGGTGGCGTTGGCCGGGTCGAGGATGAAGTCGTAGTTGGCCTTCACGGCGGCGGCGTCGAACACCTCACCGTTGCTGAAGCCGACGCCCGAGCGCAGGTCGAAGGTGTAGGTGAGCTTGTCGTCGGAGATGCGGTAGCCGGTGGCCAGCCAGGGCGCGAAGGTGCCGTCCGGCTTCCAGTAGAGCAGCGAGTCGAGGACGTTCCTGGCGACCGTGTAGTTCATGATCGTGCCGGTGTAGTGCGGGTCGAAGCACGGCGGGTCGATCGAGAGCCCGAAGCGCGCGGTGCCACCGTTCACCGGGGTGCCGTCGCCGCCCGCGGCGTCACCGCCCGATGAGCAGCCGGCCAGGGCCAGCGTCAGCGCCGCGAGCGCGGCGGCGCCGGCTCGGCGCCAGGTGCGGAAGGGTCGAGCACCCGATGGGGCGGCACGTCGGGGCATCGGTCGTTCCTGTCACTCGGTCGAAAGAACGACTCATGGTGACAACGGAGCCTTCCGAAGCAAACATTTTGCATCTAGCGGAATTGAAATACTCAGTCCGGACTCCGGTTCGCCTCGTAGAGCACGCGCAACGCCCGGAGCAGCGCCGTCCGGTCGGCGGCGGCGAGCGGTTCGAGCACCGTTTCCTCGGCCCGCTGGATATCGCGCTGCACTCGATCGCGGGTGGCGCGGCCCGCGTCGGTGAGCGCGACCAGGTTGACCCGGCGGTCGGCGGGGTCGGGTTCGCGGCGGATCAGCCCCTGCCGCTGCAGCTCGTCCAGCACCGGGATGATCCGGGTCTTGTCGGCGCCGATCCGCTTGGCGAGGGCGGACTGGGTGTGCGTCGGTTCGGCGCCGAGGCCGAGCAGCACCGAGTAGCCCCACATGGAGATGCCGTGCCGGTCGAGCACCGGCTGCTCGGCGGCCATCAGGGCGCGGCCGAGCGGGACGATCATGGCGGCGAGGTCGGGGCGGCGGTCGGGCACCGTTCGAAAATAGCGGTTGACAGATCGTAAGCATGAGCACACGATATGCATAAGCTTACGAAAGGACGATCATGACCACCGATTCCGCGGTACACCCGCTCGCCGCACTGGACGCCCTGGCCGCCCGCACCGACCTGATCACGCACCACGCCGCGGCCGTGCGCACCAGCGTCGAACTGGTCGCCGGGGTGCGCCCGGCCGACCTGCGGCTACCGACGCCGTGCGCCGACTGGACCCTGCACGGCCTGCTCACGCACTCCATCGCCCAGCACCGCGGCTTCGCGGCCGCCGTGCGCGGCGGCGGCGACCCGGCCGCATGGAAGGTCGGCCCGCTCGGTGACGATCCGGCCGGTGAGTACCTGGCCGCCGCCGAGACGGTGCTGGCCGCCTTCGCCGAGCCGGGCGCCCTGGGGCGCCGGGTTCCACTGGTCGAGTTCGGCGGGGAGTTCTCCGGCGCGCAGGCGGTGTGCTTCCACTTCGTCGACTACGTGGTGCACGCCTGGGACATCGCCCGCACGCTGGGACTGCCGGTGCGCTTCGACGACCGGGTGCTGGCGGCCGCGTATGAGGTCGCGGCGGTCGTGCCGGGCGGAGCGGCCCGCACCGCGCCCGGTTCGGCCTTCGGCCCGGAGGTGCCGTGGTCCGGCGGGGACGGGCTGGATCGGGTGGTGGCGCTGCTCGGCCGGGACCCGGGGTGGCGCGGGCACTGATCAGCGGCGCACGCGCTCCCGCAGCCAGGTCCAGCCGCCGGTCGACCAGAGCGCGACGGCGATGAGCACCGGCTGGAAGAACAGCCGGACCAACCGTTTCGCGTCGGTGTCGAGCCCGAAGGCGTCGACCCCCTCGCGCCATTGACCGATATTGCCGGGAAAGACCGCGACGAAGAACAGCGCGGCGACCACCCCGACGATCGGCAGCCAGCGCAGCGGGGCGAAGAGCAGCGCGGCGCCGAGCACGATCTCCACCACGCCGGAGGCGAGCACGACGAAGTCCTCGTTCAGCGGCACCCAGGCGGGGACCTGGGCCCGGAAGTCCTGCCGCGCGAAGCTCAGATGGCTGATGCCCGCGAAGACCAGGCTGATGCCGAGCCAGAGCCGGGCCAGCAGGCGCAGTGCCCGGACGACGGGCGAGGACGGGGTGCGGTCGGCGACCTCGGGAGTGCTCACCCCGTGATCGTGCCGCACTAATTGTGCGCAATCAAGTGACGTGCCATCGAAATGGCGGTTGGCGCCGCGGCACTGCGCGGGTGGACAATTCGCGGGTGGTCTCCGCACGCCCCGATCTGGTCCTGCTGCACGGTGTCGTCATGTCGGGGGCGGTGTGGCGCGAGGTGGTCCCGCTGCTCGAACCGCACCACCGGGTGCACGCGCCGACCGCGCTCGGGCATCGCGGCGGCGCGGCGGCGGTGCGCCGCCCGGCGCGCTTCGCCGACGTGGTCGACGATGCCGAGCGGCTGCTGGACGAGCTGGGGCTGGACCGGCCGCACCTGGCGGGCAACTCCATGGGCGGCTGGGTCGCGCTCGAGCTCGCGGCCCGCGGCCGGGCGGCGAGCGTGTGCGCGCTCTCCCCCGCCGGGCTCTGGCGCGACGACGCCGCGCACGCAGGCGCGGTGCGCAAGCTGCGCAGGGTGGTGTGGCTGGCGCGGGCAACCCGGCCGGTGGCGCCGCCCTTCCTGCGGGTCCCCGCGGTGCGCAGGCTGGTGCTGCGCGATGTCGCCGTGCGCGGCGACCGGCTCTCCGCCGCGGATGCGGCGCGCACCGCCGTCGACACCGCCGAGTGCGCCGTCGCCGCCGACCTGCTCGGCAGCGACGAGGCGCTGACCGCCTTCACCCCGGACTGCCCGGTGACGGTGGCCTGGTCCGAGCACGACGCGATCCTGCCGGTCGAGCGGTTCGGCCCGATCGCGCGGGAGCGGTTGCCGCTGGCCACCTTCCGGGTGCTGCCCGGCGTCGGGCACGTGCCGATGATCGACGACCCGAATCTGGTGGCGGCGACCGTGCTGGACAGCACGCACGCCGGCTGAGCCGGGCTCAGGGCAGCCGCGGCGGGCGGTCGGGCACGAACGCACCCGCGACGGCGGCGCCGATCGGGATGGCGGAGTTGGCGTTGCCGTCCGATGCCGGGCCGTCGGTGGTGTAGACGACGACGGTGGTCCGGCTGGTGGTGTCGTACAGCGCGACGCCGTCGTAGCCGCCGTAGGAGGGGTTCATGTAGAGCCATTCGCCCAGGTGCACCACGCCGAAGGCGAAGTACCGCTCGGTGGTGAACGGCCCGAGCCCGGCCGTGGACGGCCCCATCATGGCGTCGAACTGCGCGGGTTCGAGCAGCTCGCCGGTGCCGAGCGCGCGCACCCAGCGGCCGATGTCGGCGACCGGGGCGTTCATGTTCCCGGAGTGCAGGAAGGCGGTCGGGTTCCAGAAGGTGGAGTCCTCGAAGACCGCGCGCTCGGTGGTGTAGCCGTGCAGGTAGGGGGCGGCGATCTCGGAGGTCAGCGCGACCGCGCTGGCCGTCATCCCGAGCGGGCCGGTGATGCGCTGGGCGATCAGCTCGCCGAGGGGTTTGCCGGACGCGTGCTGGAGTACCTCGCCGAGCAGGACGAGGTCGCTGTGCGCATAGGACCAGCCCTTCCCCGGCTCGAAGAGCGGCGGGCGCGAGGTTGCGAGGTCGAGCAGTTCCCGCGCGGTGTAGGGGCGGATCGGGTTCGCCGCGAAGCGGCGCAGGAACTCCGGGTCGGTGACGTAGTCGGCGACGCCGCTGGTGCTGTCGGCCAGCATGCGCGGGGTGATGGCGGCGGCGCGCGGGAAGTCGGGGAGCCAGCGCGCGATCGGCTCGTCCAGCGACAGCGCGCCCTCGCCCTCGAGCTGGAAGAGCACGGTGGAGAGCATGGGCTCCATCGGCTGCCCGACCCGGACCCGCTGGTCGGCGGCGGCGGGAACGCCAACCGGGGAGTCGCCGAGCGCGCCGAGCACGATCTGCTCGTCGCCGCGCCACACCCCGAAGACCGCGCCGGTGACGCCGGCCGCGGCGACCTTCCCGCGGATCAGATCGGTGATCCGCGCGGCTTCGCTATCGGCGGCGGGCGGCGTGCCTGCCGAGCCGCCGGAATCGTCGGCAGCACACCCGGTGAGCACGAGGAGCAGGGCGCATACGAGGCAGAGCGATCTCATGGCGTGCTCCTCCGAGCCGTCCCGACCGAGGTGGGTCGACTCTACGCCCGCCCATAGCCGATCGGTAGCTGATCGCCCGGCTACATCGTGATCACGATATTGCCCCTGGCCCGGTGCCCGAGCATGTGCGCGACCGCCGACGCCGCCTCGTCGAGCGGGTAGCTCCGCTCGACGATGGCGGTCACCTCGCCGCTGCCGAGCTGCTCGGCCACGGCCGCCAGGTTCTCCCGGTTCGGCACGCAGGTGACGGTGCGGACGCGGGTGCCGGTCAGGCGAAGCAGCGTCATCGCCCGCGCCATGCGCGGCAGCCCGGCCAGCAGCCTGCTGCCGCCGCCAACGCTGTTCGGCACGTAAACGCCGGTGGGCGTGAGCATCCGAGCGCTCGCGGCAGGCGCATGGTTCAGCACGTTGTCCAGGATCGCGTCGTAGCGCTCGGCGCCGCGGGTGTAGTCGTCGACGGTGTGATCGATGACCCGCTCGGCGCCGAGCGAGCGGACGAACTCGGCGTTGCGGCCGCTGCAGACCGCCGTGACCCGCGCGCCGAGCCGGGCCGCGACCTGCACCGCGAAGGTGCCGACCCCGCCGGAGGCGCCGTTGATCAGCAGCCGGGTGCCGGGCCCGGCGGCGATCACGTCGCGGACCGCGGTGAGCGCGGTGATCCCGGACATCACCGCCGCGGCGGCCTCGGCGAACGGCAGCTCCGCCGGTTTCCGCAGCACCTGATCGGCGGGCGCGACGGTGTACTCGGCGAAGGTGCCCGCCCCGCCGCCGGCCCGGTTCCGCCACCCCGACCCGAACACCGCGTCCCCCGGCGCCAAGCCGGTGACGCCGGGGCCGACCGCCGCGACGGTTCCGCCGATATCGCTGCCGCGGACGGGAGCGGACGGGCGGCGCAGCCCGGAGCCGAGCCGCAGCACCGCGGGGGTCCCGGTGACCAGTATCCAGTCCGGGGTGTTGACGCTCGTCGCGTGCAGCCGCACCAGCACCTCGCCCGCCCCCGGCACGGGCCGTTCGATCTCGGTGAGCTCGAGGACGTCGTCCGGGCTGCCGTAGCCGCGCTGCACGACGGCGCGCATGGTCTCTGTCATACCGGAAGTGTTCCGCGCCGGGGGTGCTCCGCACATCGGCCCGGCGGCCGGGGATGCCTCAACCTTTCGGCCGGGTCAGCGTCGCCCGGTCTCGTACGCCCAGATGACGATCTCCACCCGGTTCCTGGCGCCGAGCTTGGCCATCAGGCTGGCGATGTGGGTCTTCACCGTGCTCAGCCCGATGTGCAGCTCGGCGCAGATCTCGGCATTGGTGCGGCCGCGCGCCACCGCGGCGAGGATGTCCTCCTCGCGCGCGGTGAGCGGGCTGAACGGTTGCGCCGGTGCGGATTCCGGGGCGGTGCCCGCGAAGGCGGCGAGCAGCCGGGCGGTGATGTTCGGCGCGATCAGGGCGTCGCCGTTCGCGGCGGCCTGAATCGCCTGCACCAGCAGCTCCGGGCCCGCCTCCTTGAGCAGGAAGCCGCGGGCGCCCGCGCGCAGCGCGGCGTAGACGTACTCGTCCAGGTCGAAGGTGGTGATCACGACGACGGCGAGCGGGTCGGCGACCTCCGGCCCGGCCAGCCTGCGGGTGGCCTCGATGCCGTCGGTGCGCGGCATCCGGATGTCGAACAGGCAGACGTCCGGGCGCAGCTCGCGGGCGAGCGCGACGGCCAGCTCGCCGTCGGCCGCGGCGCCGACGACCTCGATGCCGGGCTGGGCGTCGAGGATCATCACCAGCCCGGTGCGCACGATCTCCTGGTCGTCGGCGACCAGCACGCGCAGCGTCACGGGGCGACCTCCCTCGGCAGCACCGCGGTGACCGCCCAGCCGCGGCCGGGCGCCGGGCCGCTCTCGCAACTGCCGCCGAACAGCGCGGCGCGCTCGCTCATGCCGAGCCGGCCGAGCCCGGGTGGCGCGGCCGGGCGGTGCTCGCCGTCGTCCTGCACCGAGAGCCGGACGGCGCTGTCGTCGGCGCGCACCCGCACCTGTACCCGCGTGGCGGCGCGGGCGTGCCGCAGCGCGTTGGTCACCGACTCCTGGGCCAGCCGGTAGACGGCGGCGCCGAGCGCGGGCGGGAGCTCGGCGACCGGGCCCGTGATCCGGACCTCGATCGCGGGGCCGTCGCCCGCCGGGCGGGCCAGCCGGGACAGCTCGCCGATGCCGGGATTCGGCTCCGGCTCGGCGCGGCCGGCCCGGAGCGCGCGCACGATGGCGCGCATCTCGGTGAGCGTGCGGGCCGCCTCGGCCTCGATCACCCGCAGGGCGTCGGTGGCGGCCTCCGGGCGGGCGGGCGCGGTGGCCAGCCCGGCCTGGGCGCGCACGGCGATCGCGGAGACGTGGTGCGCGACGGTGTCGTGCAGGTCGCGGGCGAGCCGCTCCCGCTCCAGCAGCTTGACCTGGTCCAGCTCGCGGGCCTTCGCCCCGGCGCGGTAGCGGTTCGCCAGCCCGAGCGCGGCGGCGGCGAACAGTACGGTGAACCCGCCCGCCGCGTCGGCGGCGGGGAGCCCGCTGCCGACGGTGCCGATCGCGGCCCCGGTGAGCACGATGGCCGCGCCGAGCACGATGTCGCGCCCCGACCCCCAGCGGAAGAGCGCGTACGGCAGCAGCAACAGCGCGCTGAGCGTGGTCAGGCCGGACTGTTCGCCGCCGAGCAGCACGGTGACGGCGGCCGACAGCGCGAAGGCGAAGACCACGGCGGGCAGCGGCCGGGTGCGGCGCCAGAGCAGCGTGGGCAGGATCAGCGCAGCCACCGCGAGCCAGATCATCCGGTGCGGCACATCGGGTCGCAGCGCCACCTCCAGCGCGGTGAGAAGGAGCAGCGCGGCGACCAGTGCGCGGTCCCGCCCGCGCGGCCGCGGCGGATCCGGCGGGGCGGGCTCGGTCCACACCGACCGCACGAGGTGACGCACCGTTCGATCGTACGAGACCGAGCTGTCCCGTCGCGGCGACGCCGGTGCCGCGGCCCGGCTCAGGAGGTGCTGTACTCGGACCGGCTCGTCGGGAGCGGGAGCACGGCAACGCTGGTGTGCCGCTCGCGCACCTCCCAGTAGTCGGTGTGCTTGCGCAGGATGTGCAGGTAGCTGCCGAAGATCTCCTCCATCTCCTTGCGCATCCCCGGCCCGCGCATGGCGCACACGTAGTCGAACTCCTCCTTGAGCACGACCAGGTCGTTGTAGATGACCTTGCGGCGCATCCAGTACTTGTCGATGCCCCAGAACATGTTCACGCTCGCGATCAGCGTGAGCGCGGCGCTCAGCACCAGCGCGAGATTGCGCGAGACGTCGAGGTACGCGCCGTCGATGTGCAGGCCGAGCAGGACGGTGGTGCACGCGCTGAGCGCGATCGCGCCGACGTTCAGACCCCAGCTGGCCTTGCTCAGTTCGTCCTTCCGCCTGCGGTGCTCGGCGACCGCCTCGTTCAGCAGAGTGTCGAGATGAGCCTCGAGATCGTTCGTCACCGCGCCAGCATACAGTTGGACACCGCGTACCCGGCATTCGCCAATTCGTCCTCGGCGCAACCACTCTCGAGCGGATTCGGTGCGGCGGCGGGGAGCCCGGTGCCCCCGCACCCGACAGGGTGAGAGATTCCGCCATCCACGATGCCACCTCTCGCCTACCGTGGACCAGGGCACAAGGACAGGAGGCCCCGATGGGCATTGCCGTGACCGACGACCACCGTGAACTGGCCGGGGTGGCCCGCTCGCTGCTCACCGCGCACAAGGCGCGGGATGCGGCGCGCGCGCTGCTGGAGGCCGAGACCGAGCAGACACCGCCGTTCTGGGCCGAGATCGCGGGGGCGGGGTGGCTCGGGCTGCACCTCCCCGAGGAGTACGGGGGCTCCGGGTACGGGCTGCCCGAGCTGGTCGTCGTCGTCGAGGAGCTGGGCCGGGCGGCCGCGCCGGGGCTGTTCCTGCCGACCGTCATCGCCTCGGCGGTGATCGCGGCCGCGGGCAGCGACGAGCAGCGGGCCCGGCTGCTGCCCGGGCTGGCCGACGGCTCGGTGACCGCCGCGGTCGGGCTGCACGGCCGGATCACGGTGTCCGGCAACCGCGCCGAGGGCGCGGCCGGGGTGGTGCTCGGCGCGGCCGCGGCCGACCTGCTGCTGCTCACCGCGGGCGACGACGTGCTGCTCGTGCAGCGCGGAGCGGACGGCGTCACCGTCGAGGCGCCGCAGAACCTGGACCCGACCCGCCGCTCCGGCCGGGTCACCCTCGCCGCCACAGAGATCGCCGCGGTGCTGCCGGGCGCCAGGGACGCGGCGGTGGCGCGGGCCCGTGCCCTGCTGGCCGCCGAGGCCGCGGGCGCGGCGAGCGACTGCGTCGAGGCGGCGGTCGCCTACGCGCAGGTCAGGGAGCAGTTCGGCCGCACCATCGCGACCTTCCAGGCAGTCAAGCACCACTGCGCGAACATGCTGGTGGCGGCGGAGTCCGCGGTCGCGCTGGTGTGGGACGCGGCCCGCGCGGCCGGCGAGGACGAGGAGCAGTTCCGGCTGATCGCCGCCGCGGCCGCCACCGTCGCCTTCCCCGCCTTCGTGCGCAATGCCGAGCTGAACATCCAGGTGCACGGCGGCATCGGCTTCACCTGGGAGCACGACGCGCACCTGCACCTGCGCCGGGCGCTGACCGTGCGCGCGCTCTTCGGCGGCGACGGCCCCGCCGAGGACGTGCTCGACCGCACCGCCGCCGGGGTACGCCGCGCGGACAGCCTCGATCTGCCGCCGGAGGCGGAGGAGCTGCGCACGAAGGCGCGCGCGGCGGCCGCCGGGATCGCAGCAGCTGGCGACGAGGCGGCGCAGCTGGAGCGGCTGATCGAGACCGGCTACGTCATGCCGCACTGGCCGGAGCCGTTCGGCCGGGCGGCGGGCGCCGTCGAGCAGCTCGTCGTCGACGAGGAGTTCCGGGCCGCCGGGGTCAAGCGGCCGGACTACTCCATCACCGGCTGGGTGGTGCTCACCCTGATCCAGCACGGAACACCCTCGCAGATCGAGCGTTTCGTGGACGCCGCGCTGCGCCGCGACGAGATCTGGTGCCAGCTCTTCTCCGAGCCTGCCGCCGGCTCCGACGCGGCGGGCATCACCACGAAGGCCGTCCGGGTCGACGGCGGCTGGCGGGTCACCGGGCAGAAGGTCTGGACCAGCGGCGCGCACTACTGCCACCGCGGCCTCGCCACCGTGCGCACCGACCCGGCGGCGTCCAAGCACGCGGGCATCACCACGGTGATCGTCGACATGCACGCCGATGGCGTGACGGTGCGGCCGCTGCGGATGATCACCGGCGGCGCGGAGTTCAACGAGGTCTTCTTCGACGACGTCTTCGTGCCGGACGAGGACGTGGTGGGCGCGCCGGGCGCGGGCTGGACGGTCGCGCGGGCCACGCTCGGCAACGAGCGGGTGAGCATCGGCGGCGGCTCGGGCGCCGCCATGCTGCCGGTCTCGGCCATCGTGGCCGGGGTGAACGGGCACCCGGAGCCGCCCGCGGGCATCAGGGCGCGGGCCGGGCGCTACATCGCCGACGAGCACGCGCTGCGGCTGCTCAACCTGCGCCGGGCCGCCCGCAGCATCGAGGGTGCCGGGCCGGGCCCGGAGGGCAACATCACCAAACTCGCGCTGGCCGAGCACATGAACGAGTGGGCGGCCATCTCCGGCGCGCTGCTCGGCGAGCAGCTGGCCCTGGTGGACGGCCCGGCCGCGACCGTCGCGCTGGCCACGCTCGGCGCCCGTGGGATGGCCATCGCGGGCGGTACCTCCGAGGTGACCCGCAATCAGATCGCCGAGCGCATCCTCGGCATGCCGCGCGACCCGCTGATCAAGTAGGCCCCGTTCGGGCCGAGGGGCCGCCGCCTCCCGGCCCGATCCGCCGGAACAGCCTCTGCCTCCCGGCCCGATCCGCCGGAGCGGCTACTCCTCCCGGCCCGACCTGCCGGAGCGGCTGCTCCTCCCGGCCCGATCCGCCGGAGCCGCCGCTCCTCCCGCGGCCCGATCCGCCGGAGCGGCCGCTACTTCGCGGGCCGGCTGCCGGCACCGGGCGTAGGCGCGCGGCGGACGTGCAGGTACAGGTGCAGGACGCCGGCCGGGCCGCCGACGACCCGGACGGCGGTGACCCCGAGTGCGCGGGCGAGCACCGGGGCGGCGCCCGCGTAGTCGGGGACGTGGTGCCCGGGGCGGCGGCGAATCCGGAGCGCGGCACCGTCGGCGGTGGGCACGACGCCCCAGTCCCCCGCCCGGTCGACCAGGATCGGGCGGGAGAGCCCGGCGGCGGCCCAGGCGCGGCCCGACCCCGCCTCGTCCATCACCACCGCGAGCGCGTCCCGCACCGGCGGTGTGAATTGCCTGGCGAAGCGGCGCCAGCGCCGGAGCGGCGCGGCGGCGGCGTAGCGCCAGGCGCCGAGCAACCCGAGCACGGCGAGCACCCCGAGCACGTACGGCGTCGCCGAGCCCGCCGCGCGGAGCAGCGTGAAGAAGGCGAGCCAGAGCGCGCCGACGACGGCGAGCCCGGCCGCGACGGCGGCCCGGTGGAACAGCTGGTCGAACATGCGGCCTCCCCGGCGGTCGCTTCCCCGGCACATTCTCCGCCTTCCCGGGCGGCCCCGCCACCGGTTCGGCCCTGGCACACGCGGCGAGCTACCCGCCGAGGTAGCGGACCCCGGTGAGCTTTTCGGCCTCGGCCCAGAGCCGCGCGCCGAGCACGGGATCCAGCGCGGGCCGGGTGATCGGCACCCGCTCCGGCGGCCCGACCAGCGGATTCCGGCCGCCGGGGCCGAAGTAGTCGCCGCCCTGCGCCGCCGGGTCGAGCGCGGCGCGCAGGATGGCGCGGGCGCCGTCGGCCGGGCTCTGGCTGAACCAGTTGGTGAGCCGGGCGAGCCGCTCGTCGAAGGCGAAGCGCAGCAGGCGGTTCTGCTGGTTCAGGATGCCGGTCCGCACCCCGCCCGGGTGCGCGCCGAGCGCCCGGGTGGACGACCCGGCCGCCGTCAGCCTGCGGTCCAGCTCCACCATGAAGGTGGTGACCGCCAGCTTGGAGCGGGCATACGTGCGCGCGGCGCGGAAACCGTTCTCGCTCTGCAGATCCTCGAAGTCGAGCCGGGCGGACGGGGTGCGGTCGGTGTGGCTGCCGACGGTGACGATCCGGGCCGCGGGCGCGGCGGCCAGCCGGTCGAGCAGCCGTCCGGTGAGCGCGAACGGGCCGAGGAAGTTGGTGCCGAAATCGAGCTCGAACCCGTCCGCGGTCCTGTCTCGCGCGGACGCCATCACCCCGGCATTGTTGATCAGCAGGTCGATCGCGGGATAGGGCAGCCGCGCCGCGAACTCGGTGATGGATGCCAGCGCGGCCAGATCCAGCTGCTCGACCCGCACCTCCGCGTCGGGCGCCGACTCCGCGATCGCCTCCCGCGCCTGCTCCGCCCTGCCGACGTCCCGGCAGGCGAGCACCACGGTGGCACCGGCAACGGCGAGCGCCCGCGCGGTCTCCAGCCCGATCCCGCTGTTGGCGCCGGTGACCACCGCGACCCGGCCGCTCTGCTCACCCGCCTGCGCGGGCGTCCACCCGCGCGCCTTCGACTGCACCACGGTCCGATTGTGGCGGACGGCGGCCGGGCCGAGGCCGGAATCGTCAGGACGGAACGGCGGCGCCCGGATTCATCGGCGGGGTGGGCGGGAAGGTGACCGGGAGCGCGGTGAGCGCGCGGTGGAACGGGCCGGGGCGCCAGACCGGGCCCTCCGGCAGGTTCGGCCGCAGCTCGGGCAGCGCGTCGAGCAGCTGGTCGATGGAGTCCTGCGCGATCAGGTAGGCGATGCTCTGCGCCGGGCAGGCGTGCGGGCCGATCCCCCAGGCCAGGTGCGAGCGGTTGCCGGTGATCTGGTCGGTGCGCCGGACCATCGGGTCGTTGTTGCAGGCGGCCATGCTGATCACCACCGGCTGGTGTGCGGGGAGCCAGACGTCGTCGATGAGCACCGGCTGGCGCGGGTAGGTGATGAGCAGGTTGGCCAGCGGCGGGTCGTTGAAGAGCACCTCGTCGAGGGCATCCCTGGTGGAGAGGTGGCCGCCGAGCACCCGGCCGCCGAACCGGTCGTCGTTCAGGATGAGCAGCAGCGTGTTCACGATCAGGTTCAGTTCGAACTCGATGCCGGTGCCGTACACCTGGGAGACGTGGTGCGAGGCCTCGACGTCGTCCAGCCCGGCCCGGTGCTGCAGCAGCTCCGAGGTGATGTCGCGGCGCGGCTGGCCGCGCTTGAGCGTCACCAGCTGCATGAGCGCCTCGCCGAGGAGCCGGTTGCCCTCCTCGGCGTCGACCCCCTCCAGCAGCGCCGCGGTGCCTGCCGCCACCTTCGCGCCGATCTCCGGCGGGCAGCCGAGCAGGTAGTTCACGATGCCGAAGACCAGCGGGTAGACGTACTGGCTGATCAGCTCGGCCTCGCCGGCCGCAGAGAAGGAGTCGATCAGCGGCAGCGCCAGCGACTCCACCACCTCGTGCAGGGCGTAGAGGTCGACCTGGTCCATGCTCGCCGTGATCGCCCCGCGGTAGCGGGTGAAGTCGGCGCCGGTGCTGCGGCTCGCCATCGGGCGCCACTCCAGGAGCGGCAGGATCGGGCAGTCCGACGGCACGGTCTGCTGCCAGACGCGCGGGTCGGCCGGGAAGTGCTCCGGGTCGTTCAGCACTCGGACGGCGGTGCGGTAGCCGAGGACGAGGGTGGCGGGCACCCCCGGCGCCAGCTCGATCGGCGCCAAGGCGCCGTAGCGGCGGCGCATCTCCTCGTAGTAGTAGTGCGGGTCGGCCGCGAAGTCCGGCGCGTGCAGCGGTACGCGCGGCTCGTCGGAGTCGCCGGGCGCGCCGTGCGCCACCGGGCACGATCGAACCGGAATCCCGGCCTGCGACGTACTCGTCACGTTCTCTCCCTGCTGATCGGCTGCGGTACGGGCGGGCCGCGCACCACAACGCCGTGGCACGGCCGCTCCCCCTCGAATGTCGACCGGCGCGAGCCGGGACCGCACGATGCTATCGAGCCCGGTGCCCGGCCGCGCACCGGGCCGAAAACATACTTCGCAGAACGTAATTCGAGTCGGCGGAGCGCCGCGGAAACAGGGAGGGAGCCGGGTACTCAGACCTCCAGCGCGGCCAGCGATTCGTGGTCGTCGATGGCGGCGGTGATCCGCTCCAGCAGGGTCAGGCAGGTCTGCTCGGACTGCATCTTCGGCTGGTACACCGCGCGCCCGATGGTGAAGGCCCAGGCCGCGTAGGCGAACAGCGCCTGCTGCCGGTACGCCGTCCAGGCCTGGTCGAAGGTGGGCGCCTCGCCGCCGACCGCGCCGAGCTCGTCCAGGTAGGCGGCGAGCAGCTCGCGGTCCCACTCCCGCCGGTCGGCCGGGTCGCAGCCGGAGTTGACGGTGTAGGCGAAGTCGTGTGCCCAGCCGCCGCGCATCACCACCTGCCAGTCCACGTACCCCATCCGGCCCGCGCCGGTGACGTAGGTCTGGCCGATGTGCGGGTCGCCGTGCAGCAGCGTCGGCGGCAGCTCGTCGGTGGCGAGCGCGATCGCCCGCTCGACCCCGGCCCAGAGCCGGTCCGCGTCGCCGCGCAGGGATTCCGGGATCACCGCCTCGGCGCGGCGCAGCCCGACCTCGCAGCGCTTGCGCATGTCGATGGCGGCCAGGTACGCCCGCAGCGCCTGCTTGGTGTCCTTGAGATCCGCGATGTCCGGGTGCCGCCAGAAGGTGCGGTGCAGCTTGGCGAGGTTGCGGACCAGGTCCTCCATCCGGTCCCGGCCGATCCGCGCGGTCGGCTCGACGAACTCGGCGCCGCGGGTCTCGGCGATGTCCTCCATGAGCGCGATCGAGCGCCAGGAGCCGGGATCGGCGGCGCCCCAGTAGCCGATCGGCGCCTCCATCTCGACCTGCGGGCGGAAATCGCGGAAGAAGCGGGTCTCGCCGTCGATCATCTGCCCGCCGCCGAGCAGGATGCGCTGGGCGAAGGCGGTGGTGGTCTTGGCGAAGAGCGCCTCGGGCAGCCCCGCCTCCTGCCCGGCGTCGTTGTAGGTGACCCGCAGCGCGGTCCTGGTGGCGGTGCCGACGCTGCCGCCCGCCACCTCGTACCCGGTCACCTCGGCGCCAGGCACCGCGGCGCAGAGCACCGCCGTCAGCCACTCCGGGGTGAGCGTGGCGCCGGAGACCGGGACGTCGTCCACCGCGCGGGCGCGCGGCCTGGTCACCCGCTCCCCCAGGATGTGCGCACCGACTCCGATGGACCGCCCGAGCAACCAGACCTTGTGGTTCATGTCCAGCACCCTATCGGCCGAAAATATTGCCGCGCAGACTATTCCGTCAACCGCGCGCAACGGCCCCGCCGATCGGGCCTCTCCGCGATGGGCCGACCGGCACTGCGAGCCGGGGACCAAAGGCACCGCCGGGTCGGGGCGCTCGGCCGTACCGATCGGTCGTCGCGCGGCCGAGACTCGGGGGACGGGCCGCGCCGCGGCCCGCCGCGCCGCCAGGGAGGACCCGACCATGACTGTTCGCTCCGACGAGTTCCCGCCCCGGGTCGCGGCGCCGATCGTGGCCGGGGTGGACGGCTCGGCGGGCAGCGACCGCGCGGTGCGCTGGGCGGCCGCCACCGCCGCCGCCCGCGGCCGCACGCTGCGGCTGGTGCACGCCGTCGACCTGGAGCCGGTGCGCGCGCTGACCGGGGCGGCGCCGCTGGTCGGCGAGCTCCGCGTCCGGGCGGGCGCGGTGCTGCTCGCCGCGGCCGAGCTGGCCGCGGCGACCGCCCCCGAGGTGCGGGTGCGGACCGAGCTGGCCGAGGGCGCACCGGCGGGCGCGCTGATCGATCGTTCGGCCGGGGCGCACCTGGTCGTGCTCGGCGCGACCGGGACCGGTGGCACCGCGGCGCACCTCGGCTCGACGCTGCTCGCGGTCGGCACGCACGCCGACGGCGCGGTCGTCGTGGTGCGTGACCGCGAGTTCGACCGGCGCCGCGGCCCGGCGGGCCCGGTGGTGCTCGGGGTGGACGGCGGGGCCGCGGGCGCGCCCGCCATCGCCGCCGCCTTCGCCGAGGCGAGCGCGCGCGGCGCCGATCTGGTCGCGCTGCACTCCTGGATCGACCTGCCCTACGGCGAGTTCGCCGGGGTGTCGGACGGCATCGACGACCCCGAGCTGGCGGCGACCGCGAAGCGCATGCTGTGCGAGCAGCTGGCGGGCTGGAGTGCGAAGTACCCGGAGGTCGAGGTGCGCCGCGAGCTCTACCTCTCCGGGCCGCGGCACCACCTGCTGCGCTGGTCGCGGGCGGCGCAGCTGCTCGTGGTCGGCAGCAGGGGGCGGGGTGGCTTCGCCGGGCTGCTCTTCGGCTCCACCAGCAACGCGCTGGTGCAGCGGGCGCACTGCCCGGTGCTGGTGGCGCACGGCGGTTGAGCGTCAGGCCGCGGCGGCCTCGACCAGCGCGGTCCCGGTGATCAGGGTGGGCTCGATGGCGATCAGCGAGTCCATCTGCCGCTGCACCCACGGCCGCAGCCTGCTGCCGTACTCGGCGAGCAGCGACGGCGCGGTGATCGGGTACGCGAGCCCGGTCACCACCACCGACCAGCCGAGCCGGAGCGCCGGGTCGATCTCGTCGGCCTCGTAGGCGACCACCATCGACCGCTCTTCCCGCACCGAGTGCGAGAATCCCGAGCTCAGCGCGGTGCGCACCACGATGACCTGGTTGTCGACCAGGTGGTTCACCGGCCGGATGGCGGGCAGCGCGTTGTGCGTGAAGACGATCCGGCCGTACGGCACGCTCGCCAGCAGCCGCATGGCCTCGGCGCGGCCCAGGTCGACGGCGTGCCGGACCGGGTCACCGGTCGTCGCACTCGGCTCGCGCTCTGCCACCGGCCGCCCGCCTTCCCGCTCGGAATCAACGTCTCCATGCCACCACGCCGAGGCCGCCCGCCGCAGTGCCGAAGGTCATCGCGGCGACGGCCGATCGACTCGTGCTGAAGGGACGTCTACCGGCTGCTCCGGATCGCGGTGATCGAAATGACGACCCCGGCCAGCACCCCGGAGAGCACGAGCCCGGCGCCGACCAGCACCGTCCTGTTCACGTCGAGCGCGGGCCGCCAGCGCACGGTGCCGTCCTTGATCACGAAGGCCCCGACCGGCTTGGCGCTCAGCCCGAACCCGGTGCCCTCGCCGTGCTCGCCGTCGGCCTTGGCGCCGCCGCCGCTCCCGCCGCCGCCGCTCACCGCCGCGGCCGGGATCACCAGCACCCCGTCCCGCTCGATCGGCTCGCCGTAGACCCGGCGCACCGTCATCGAATCCGTCGCCACCGCGAGGATCTCGTTCGCGTCCATGCTGCTCCCTTTCGTAGCGGCCGCGTCAGCGACCGGTACCAGTTTCGGTGCGGGGGCCGATCGGTGCCAGCGACAGCGCCGTCGGCGCCGCCGGGATGCGCTCCAGCACACCGCCGGCGAACACGTCGTAGAGCGGCAGTGTCTCCAGGTGCACGTAGCCGATGTGGCAGTCGCAGGCGGCGAGCGGGCAGCCGCGCGGGCGCAGCGCCGCGCGGAACGAGCCGTCGTAGAGGTTGCCGAGCTCCTCGGGGACGAAGTGGCAGCGCCGCACGGTGCCGTCGCCGTCCACCGAGATCACCGATTCACCGGTGCGGCAGGGCAGCCCCGCGGAGGTGTGCGGGAAGCGGCTGTAGCCGAAGAGCGGGTCGAGCTCGGTCCAGGCGGTGGCCTCGGCGTCGGTGAGCGGGTGCCCCTCCGGTGCGTTCACCCAGAGGTAGACGTGCTCCGGCAGCTCGGCGCGCAGCCTGCGGCCCGCTTCGAGGTGCTCGGGGAAGCCGACGATGCCGACGCTGTACCGGATGCCGCCCGCCGCCAGCTCGCGGCATTTGCCGAGGAAGCGGTCGTAGGGGGTCTGGCCGGGGTGGTAGGTGCACCAGAGCGCGAGCGTCTCCGGGTCGGCGTCGGCGGTCCAGCCGGTGCGGCAGCTCAGGTTGGTCTGGATGGCGATCCGGCGCACCTGCGGCAACCGGGAGAGCTCGGTCAGCGTGCGCCGGTACCAGGAGCGCACCAGCCCCTCGCCCCACGGGGTGATGAGGATCGAGAGCCGGTCGCCGTGCTGCCCGGCCACCCAGGTGGCGAAGCGCTCGAGGGCTTCCCGGTCGGCGCGCAGCTGCTCGCGGCTGTCCCTGCGCTTGGCGAAGGGGCAGTAGGGGCAGTCGTAGTCGCAGGAGGCGAGCGGGCCGCGGTAGAGGATGGTCAGCTCCACGGCGTCACCGCGGCCGGTAGGCGGCCATGGCGGCGCGCACGCCGGGCGAGAAGAGCGGCGGGCCGAGCGCGTCCGACCAGGCCAGCCCCTCCGGGGTGAGCCGGAGCAGCTCCGGGCCCGCGTCGGGGTCGAGCCAGCCGCGCTCGGCGAAGCCGGCCAGCTCGGCCGGGAAGTGCTCGTGCGGGCCCGCGCCGAAGCGGGCGCGGTAGCCGGCGACGTCCATGCCGTCGGCCTGGAGCAGCGATTGCAGCAGGTGCCTGCGGCGCCGGTCGTCCACGCCGAGCGCGCGGCCGACCTCGGCGCGGGTGAAATCGGTCGTCGCCGCGTACGCGTCGACGATGCCGCGCACCTCGCGGGTCTCCACCGCGTAGTCGAAGGAGTAGTGCAGCCCGGCGGTGTAGGAGCGGGCGCCGGCGCCGAGCCCGACCATGCCGTCGCGCTGGCAGGTGTGGTCGGCCGGGGTGCGCGGGGCGTCGGCGCGCCGGAACATCCGCATCGACACCTGCTCGTAGCCGGCGGCGAGCAGGTGGTCGCGGCCCGCGGCGTAGAGCGCGAGCCGCTGCGCGTCCCACTCCCGCTCGGCCACGGGGGTGCGTTTGCCGAGCCCGGTGAGCGGGCGGACGTAGAGCGGGTACAGGTACAGCTCCTCCGGGCGCCAGGCCAGCGCCGCGTCGAGGGAGGCGCGCCAGGTGGCCGCGGTCTGGCCGTCGATGCCGTAGATCAGGTCGATGTTCAGGATCGGGATGCCGGACTCCCGGATGGCGGCCAGCGCCTTCTCCACCTCGTCCCGGCGCTGCGGCCGCACCGCCGCCCTCGCCTCCGACTCCACGAAGCTCTGCACGCCGATACTCGCCCGGGTGGTGCCGCGCTCGGCGAGCACCGCGAGCCGGTCCGGGGTGGCGGTGCCGGGCGAGGTCTCCACGGAGAGCGGGACGGCGCGCAGGTCGACGCCCATCCGCCGCTCGGCGATATCGCAGAGCCGGGTGAGCTCGGCGGCGCTCAGGAAGGTGGGGGTACCGCCGCCGAAGGCCGCGGTGGCGAACCGCACCTCCCCGTCGCCGAGCGCCGCGCGCACCGCGACCGCCTGCCGCTCGACGGCGTCCAGGTAGCGGGTGGTGAGGTCGCCGGGCGCGCCGATCCGGGTGAAGAGATTGCAGAAGCCGCAGCGGAATTCGCAGAACGGCAGGTGGGTGTAGAAGGAGAGCGCGTCCTTCGGCTCGTCCGCCCAGAGTTCCCGCAGCGCGGGGCGCGCCGGGCCGAGCGGCCGGTACGCGGTCTTGTGCGGGTAGCCGTAGATGTAGCTCTGGTACGGGCGCGGGGCGAGAGCGGTGGTCATGCGGGTCCCCCGAGGAAGAACTGGGCGTAGGGCACGGTCCACACCGACTCGTGGCCGAGCCGGTGCCCGGTGTAGCCGTCGTCGCCGTAGGCGGTGCCGTGGTCGGAGCAGACGATGGCGAAGCAGCGGCGCCTGGCGCTCGCGGCCGCGAAGAGCCTGCCGATGTGCCGGTCCACGTACTCCAGCGCGGCGGCGTGCGTTGCCCTGCTGTCGCCGTCGGCGCGGGTGGCGCCGGGCAGGTGGAACCAGTTGGGCTGGTGCAGCGCCGACACATTGACGAAGAGGAAGAGCCTGCGCTGCGGCGGCAGTGCCGCGACTATCCCCTCCGCCGCGGCGACCTGCGCCTCGAAGGAGGCGGGCGCGGCCACCGAGAACTCCGGCGACCAGTGGCTCTCCTGGAAGTAGCCGGGCAGCACCGACCCCATCGGCCCGCGCTTGTCGAAGAACCCGACCCCGCCGAGGCACACCGTGCGGTACCCCTCGGCGGCCAGCCCGGAGACCAGGTCGGGGGTGTCGTACACCCAGGTGCGCGGCGCGGTGGTCTCGCTGCCGTCGAAGCGGGCGGCGAAGAGCCGCGGGTGCGGGCCGGGCTCGGCCGGGGTGGGCAGGAAGCCCGCGAACATGGCCTGGTGCGAGGCGAAGGTGAAATTGCCCGGCGCGTGCCGCTTCTCCCACTCCCCGCTGGGCAGGTGCCTGGCCAGGTTCGGCAGCCTCCCGGCGGCCAGCAGCTCGGCGGCGACGTCGTAGCGCAGCGTGTCCAGGGTGACGAGGAGCAGGTCGTCGTGGCCGATCACGGCGTTCATGTCGGGGTTCACACCGGGCACGGCCGCCTCCGGAGCGCGGCGAGCTGCGCCGCGTAGGTGTCGAGCCCCTCCGCGCCGCTGCCGGGCAGCCCGGTGAGCCGGGGCAGCAGGTCGCCGAAGGCATTCACCTCGCCGACCGCCCAGCGGCGCCAGCCGAGCCCGGGCAGCACATCCACCCCGACCCGGGAGAAGCCGGGGAAGCACGCGGCCGCCGCCTCGGCGACCGCGAGCGCACCGGCCCAGTGCTCCCCCGCCGCCGCGACGACCTCGGCGAGCTCGCCGCGCGCACCGCCCAGGTGCAGGTTGGTGATGGCGGAGCTGCCGGTCCGCACCACCACGTGCGTGGCCCGCCCGGCGACGACGAGCACCCGCAGGTCGGCACTGCGGCCGTGCAGCGCGGGCTTGGGCAGCCAGCGCTCGACGTGCAACCCGTCCGGGGCGAGCGCGTCGATCACCGCGGCCACCTCGCGCTCGCTCCGGTAGCGGTGCAGCCGCAGCGAGTTGAAGAGCCTGCCGCGCTCGTCGCGCTGCACCGAGGTGAGCGCCTGCACCCGGCCGCCGCTCGCGGTCTCCACCGCGAGCACCCCGGAGGCCGACGAGCCGTGCGCGAGCTTGACGAAGGCGCGGTGCATCCCCGGCTCGGCCAGCAGCGCCCGCACATCCGCCCAGCCGCGCACCGGGGCCGCCGCCGGACCCGAGGTGGGCGAGGCGGGGACCGGCACCCCGGCCGCGCGTAGCACCGCGTGGCAGCGGCGCTTGTCGAAGAGCACCGCGAGCTCGTCCGTGGCGTCGAGCAGCTCGGCGCCGTCCGCGGCGGCCCGCTCGGCCACCGCGCGCGCCGCGGCGAGGAAGCGGCGGTACCAGCGGGCGGTGCCCTCGACCCGGGTGGAGTCGGTGTGGCCGCGCAGCAGCCGGTCGAGCTCGGGATCCTCGCCGGGCGAGTCGAGCCGCACCAGCTCGCCCGGCTCGAAGGCGGCGGCGCCCGCCAGAACGGAGCGCCAGGACAGCAGCCGCGGCGCGGGCAGCCCGGCTTCGGCGGCGGCCGCGCGGAACAGCGTGCTGCGCCGGTTCGCCGGGACGCCGACGACCACGATCCGCGGTGCGGTCATTCCGAGACGGCGGTGTAGCGGTCCTCGCGGCCGCGGTCAGCGGCTTCCCGGCCGGACAGGTCGACCTCGACGCCGTCGGCGGCGAGCTCGGCGAGCAGCCGGTCGGCCAGCGGCTCGCCGACGAAGTGGTGGTGCAGGTCGAGCTTGCGCAGGTGGGTCAGCGGCTGGCCGCCGAGCAGCGCCTCCACCCCCTCGTTGCCGAGCGTGCCCATGGAGAGGTCGAGCGTGTGCAGCCGGGCGACCACCGGTGCGCCCGCCAGCGCGGCGGCGACGTCGTCCTGGATGTCGCTGTTGCGCAGCGCGAGATGCTGCAACTTGGGCAGCCGGGTCCCGGTCAGGAAGGGCTCCAGGTCGTCGACCGTGGCATCCGCGCCGTACCAGGAGGTGCCGAGCCAGATGTCCAGGTGCTCGAGCTCGGGGAACTCGCTGGCGCCGATCCCGCGCACCACGTCGGCGCCGAGCCCGCCCGCCTCCACGATCAGGGTGCGCAGCGACTGGTGCGCGATCGCGGGGAAGGCCAGGTTCTGCCCGCCGCGGACACCGAAGGCGAGCAGGTCGGGGAAGGTGTCGAGCAGCGGGGTGATGTCGCCCTGCTCGATCCAGGTGATCTCGGCCTGCTCGAAGGTGATGTCGCCGATGAAGAGCGCGCGCAGGGCCGGGAACCGGTCCCGCGCGGCGGTCAGCGCCTCGACCACGATGTCGACGCTGACGTCGTACGCCTCGCCCCACTGGCCGACGATCAGCGCGACGACCTCGGTGGTGTCCACCGCGGCCAGGAAGCGGGCGAAGGCGGCCGGCCACTTCTCCGGGTCGTCGTCGTAGGGCTCGACGGCGATCCGCCACGCCACCTCGGCGGCGGCGGGCAGCTCGGTCGTGCTCTTCGCATCGGGGAAGTCGAACACAGGCAGGCCGTGCCACTCGGTGAGGTGTTCACTGACGGTCATACTCGGGGCTCCCAGCGGCCGGAATCTCGGGGTCGCAGCAGTTCTATCAAGCCGCCCCGACAGACCGGAGCCGGGCACCTCTCGGCGCGGCCGCTCGAGGACCTCCTCGGCGGCGAGAGCCTGGATGCCCCGCGATACCGAGCGGGCGGGAAGGCCGCGAGATCGGCGTTCGGCCGATCCGCGCCCCGCCACGCCGGCGAACGCCGAAGCGCCGGTCGCCGGATTCGCCTCCGTCGCCGCAGTGCTCGAGTCCGAAATTCCGTCGGGAGAGGACAGTGGCCTTGGTCTCCGGTGTGACGATCTCGCTGATGCGCATCCTCCTCGGCTGACGTGGCTCTCGATCGCGGTATGCGGCGCTGTCGGCGCCCCCGGGGTGTGCAGCGCGATTCCGTACTATCGAGGCTCGGCTACCACGGGCGTGGCCGAGCGAGCGGACGGCGGAGGTGGCGTATGACCGACGAGGAAATCGTCGTCTCGTTCGCCTTGACCAGGCTGAGCAACGCCGACAGCAACCTCGATCTGGAAGACGTCGCCGCCCTGGTCGTGCACCGCCTCACTCCCGATCAGATGCTCGACCTCGCGAGCCGCAACCTCGCTACCAGGAACGAGCTACGGGGACGCTTGTTCGACTCCGCGGTCGAGCACGTACTCAGGACGGTCCTGACCGCCCGAGGACCTGCCGACTGACAGAGCGAGCCACCGCGAAAACCCGTTGACGTCGCTCCGCGACCATTGCTACCTTGCCGAGGCCGTGCAGGAGAACGAGGAGGTGGTACCCGTGAACGCAGTATCGACATGGGTGCTCCCCTCCGGGGTCACGGTCGGGCGATAGGTCGCCCGGGAGCGCCGCTCGAGAGCACTCCCGAAAGGCACGACCATGCAATTCGTCACCGAACAGCGCCTCGACGACGACATCCTCGAACGCGAATTCACCGTCGACGGAATCCCCGGCATCCTGTGGACGCCCGGATCCGCATCCGGGCCTGCGCCCCTGATTCTGGCCGGTCCCCCGCCCCTCGGGCTGCGCGCGTCGTACCCGCGCCTGCTGGCCCGCGCCCGGAGCTCCCTCGCGCAAGGCTACGCCGTGGCTACCCTCGAGCTCCCCGGGAGCGGCGAACGGCCCCGCTCGGCCGCATCCGATCGGGCCCGCACCGACCTGCAGCGGGCCGTGGCGGCCGGTGGGCCGGTCGCCGGCGAGATCGTCGACCGGCTCGTCCTTCCCCTGGTCGACGAGGCGGTCCCGGAATGGCAGGCCGCCCTGGACGACCTCCTCGCCTTGCCCGAGATCGGCGGTCCGGTCGGCTACTCGGGCGGTGTGATCTCCATCGGCACCCGGTTGGCGGTGGTCGAACCGCGCATCGTGGCCGCGGTCCTGTTCGCCGGAAGTTTCGTGCCCCGCGCCATATTCGACGAGGCTCGGCAGGTCGCTATCCCGCTGCATGTCCTGCTGCAGTGGGACGACGAAGGGAACGACCGGCAGATGGCACTGGATCTGTTCGACGCCTTCGGCTCCGAGGAGAAGACGTTGCACGCCAATATGGGCGGCCACACCGGCGTGCCACGGTACGCCGGGGAGGAGGCCGACCGGTTCTTCGCCCGGCACCTGAAGTAGGGCTACCCCGGCAGGTCGGCTTCAGGCGATAGAACTGTCGACGGCGCACCGACCCGGCACCACAACGTAGTGCGAGCGCGGAGCAGGCGCGTGCGAACTCGCGCCCGTGACCGCGACTTCCGCAGCCGGAATCCCAGTGTCACAGCAGTTCTACCAACCGCCCCGACAGGTTCCGGCCGGGACAGTCCGGCCGTAACCTGTCGGTCCCCCTCGCTACGTTCCTTTCCGAGACCGGCGCAGCGGGCGTCGGCGAACGTCGCGGGGAGAAGACATGTTCCGACAGGGAGACGTCCTGATCGTGCCGGTGCCGGAGGAGTCGGTGCCGCGGCATGCGGTCGACGCCGCGGGCGAGCCGCGTGACGCGCGCGGCCGGATGGTGCTGGCGCTGGGCGAGGTCACCGGCCACGCGCACGCCCTCGTCGCGCCGGGGAAGCTGGTGCGCACCGGCGCCGAGCGCATGCTGCTGCACCTGCCCGAGGGCGGGCGGCTGAGCCACGAGGAGCACGCCGCCATCCCGCTGCCGCGCGGCTGGTACCGGGTGGTCAGGCAGCGCGAATACACCCCGTCCGCCATCCGCATCGTCGCCGACTGAGCACGGTAGCACCGATGAGCATCGACACCTGGCGCGACGTCGCCGCCACCACCGGCCCCGCCGACCGCCCCGCCGCCGAGGCCGCGGTCCGGCTCGCCTACCACCGCGCCGGGCTGCCCGCCCCCGGCACCGTGATCTGGGCCGGCTCCCCTTCTTCCGCGGTCACCGCCGTCCGCGCGCTGACGAATCCCGGTGCCTCCGTGCGTGATCGGGTGCGCACCCGGCCGTGGGCCGCCGAGCGGGCCCGGCTCGCCGCCGAGCTCGGCCAGGACGGCTGGGCCACCCGCTGGGCCGACACCGGCGCCCGGCTCTGGGACCTCACCCGCGCGCTCACCGGCGTCGTCCGCGAGCAGGTGGTCGCCGTGCACACCGGCGCCGCCCCCGATGCCGAGTCCCGCGCCCGCAGCGAGAGCGAGATCCGCGCGATCCTGCTCGACGCCGTGCTCGGCCAGCACGACGCCCCCTGGCTCGCGGCCTTCGACGGCGCTCCCGCGCTGGCCGGGGTGGCAGGGGTCGCCCGCACCGCGGGCTGGTGGTGGCCGTACGAGCACGCCGTCGTGCTCAGCGAGCGCCCCACCCGGCTGCTGCGCGACGAGGCGGGCAGGCTGCACTGCGGCGACGGCGCCGCGCTCGCCTACCCCGACGGGTTCGCGCTGCACGCCTGGAGCGGCATGCCGGTCCCCGCCGAACTGGTCGCCGACCTGCGCACCCTCACCCCCGAGCGCATCCGGGTCGAGGAGAACGCCGAGCTGCGCCGCGTCATGCTCGAGCACTTCGGCTACGACCGCTACCTCGCCGAATCGCACGCCGAGCCGGTGCACCGCGACGAGACCGGCATCCTGTGGCGCATCCCGCTCCCCGGTGACGAGGACGTCGTCATGGTCGAGGTGGTCAACTCCACCGCCGAGCCGGACGGCAGTTTCCGCACCTACTGGCTGCGGGTCCCGCCGGGTACGGCCACCGCCAAGGCCGGGGTGGCGTGGACCTTCGGGCTGGAGTCCGACGAGTACGAGCCGCAGCGGCAGACCTGAGCCGGGTGGGCATCGTGCCGCTGCCCACCGAGCGCGGCCGGGCGAGAGACAGCGCTCGTCAGCACGCCGAGGGATGTCGACCGCACACCCGCCCTCGCCGGCTCAGACTGTGGCGGCCGCCAGTGCGTCGTCCACCACCGCGACCATCTTGGCGCGGAACGCTTCCGGGCCGAACGATTCCGCGTGCGCGCGAACGGCGGCGGGGGCGTAGGTGGTGACGTCATGGGCGCCGATGACCTCGGCGAAGCCGTCGACCACGGCGTCGTCGTCACCGGGGGGGACGTGGGCGCCGCTGAGGCCGGGCAGCACGGTGTCGAGCGCACCGCCGGAGCCGACGGCGAGGACGGGGGCGCCGCAGGCCATGGCCTCGACCGGGACGATGCCGAAGTCCTCGACGCCGGGCATGAGCAGGGCGCCGCAGCGGCGGTACATGTCGACGAGGACGTCGTCGGGGGCGGCGCCGAGGAAGGTGGTCTCGGGGCCGGCGAGCGCCTCCAGCTGGCGGCGGTAGCGGCCGTCGCCGACGACGACGAGGCGGCGGCCGGTGCGCTGGGCGATACGGATGGCGAGGTCGGGGCGCTTGTAGGGCACCAGGCGGCCGGCGAAGAGCAGGAAGTCCTCGCGCGGGATCGCGGCGTCGGGGGCGAAGCGGTCGAGGCGGACCGGGGGATGCACGACCGAGGCGGGCAGCCCCCACCAGTCGCGGACACGGTCGGCGACGGCGCGGGAGTTGGCGACCACGCCGGTGAGCCGGGGGGCGGCGGCGAGTTCGGCGCGCCTGGCGAGCACGCCGAGGGTGGCGAGCGCGGCGCGGCCGAGCGGGCCACCGGCCTCGCGGGCGCGGAAGGCGGGGTCCCAGGCCCAGCGGGCGGGGCTGTGCACGTAGGCGATCGCGGGGGCGTCGGTGGCGAGCGCGGCCTGCACGGCGAAGGCGTGGTGGCTGATCACGACGGCGTCGAAATCGCGCAGCGGAAGGCCGCGCAGGGCGCGCGGCACCAGCGGGAGCAGCGGGGCGTGCGAGCGGCGGCCGGTGGCGGCGTGCAGCCGGTTCAGCCAGGTGGTCTCGATGGTGTCCCAGGGCGGGTGGGCGATGTCGGGGGCCGCGGCGGGGTCGACGAGGGGGGCGAAGACCCGGGCCTGCGGCCAGGCGCGGGCGAACTCGCCGACCACGGCCTCGGAGCCGCCGTACTCGGTGAAGCGTTCGTGCACGATCGCGATCCTGGTCATCGCAGCACCTCCGCGAGCCGGCGCGGCGCGGCGGTGGCGCGCAGCGCGGGGGCGACCGGGCGGCCGTCGAGGAGGCCGTCGACCGAGCCGCGCTGCACGGCATCCGCGTAGACCGCGGCGGCGCCGCGCACGGCCTCGACGGTGTGGTCGATGTCGGCGTCGGTGTGCGCGGCCGAGGTCACGAAGGACTGGCCGAGCACGCCGCGGCGGAGCAACTCGCCGAGGAACAGCGTGCGGAACTCCTGCGAGGGCTGCCCGGCCGGGTCGAGGGTCTGGAAGACCAAGCAGGAGGGGCGCCCGGCGACCCGCAGGTACTCCCCGATCCCGAGCTCCGCGACCACCGCCTCGAACCCGGCGCGCAACCGCAGCCCGGCGCGCTCCATCCGGCCGACCGGGTCGGTGGTGGCGTAGGCGTGCACGACGGCGCGGAACGCGGCGAGCGCACCGGTCTCCGGGCCGTGCGTGGTGGAGAGCAGGAAGACCCGCCGCTCGTCGGTGCGCAGCCCGCCGCGCTCCATGTACTCGCGCTTGCCCGCGAGCGCCGCGAGCGGGAAGCCGTTCCCCATCGCCTTGCCCCAGCAGGACAGGTCCGGCGCGACCCCGTACACCGCCTGCGCGCCGCCCGCCGACCAGCGGAAGCCGGTGATCATCTCGTCGAAGATCAGCAGCGCGCCGTACCGGTCGCAGAGCGCGCGCACCGCGGCCAGGTAGCCGGGCGGCGGCTCGTGCAGCGCGGTCGCGGCCTCCATGATCACGCAGGCGACCTCGTTCCCGGCCAGCACCGCCTCCAGCGCGGCGGCGTCGCCGTACGGGAAGGAGACGGTGCCGGGTTCCGGGATGCCCGCCGACATGGCGGTGGTGCCGATGAACCAGTCGTCGACCGAGAAGAAGGGCTGCGCGCAGGCCGCGACGGTCACCCGGCCGGTGACGGCGCGCGCCAGCCGGACCGCGGCGGTGGTGGCGTCCGAGCCGTTCTTGCCGAACTTCACCATGTCGGCGGCGGGCACCAGCTCCAGGAAGTCCTCGGCGGCGGCGAGCTCGAGCGTGGTGGGGCGGGAGAAGTTGCTGCCGTCGGCGATGGCGGCGGTCACCGCGTCGACCACCGGCCGGTAGCCGTGGCCGAGCGTGACGGCGCGCAGCCCCATCCCGTACTCGACGAATTCGTTGCCGTCGGCGTCGGTCACCCGGCAGCCGCTGCCGCGCACCAGCACCGGCGCCATCCCCTCCGGGTATTGGTCGTCGCCCCTGGCGTAGGTGTGCGCGCCGCCGGGCACCAGTTCGTGCAGCCGCGCCTGGGCGGCATTGCTCCGCGAGAAATCCGTCACGGTCGCTCCTTCCCGGCTCAGCAGCCGATCTCGGTGAAAGCCCTGAGGTAGCCCGCGCTCTGGCGCAGGTACATCCAGGCGGTGAAGGCGAGGTCGGTGCGGCTCGGGCTGGCCACCATGGTCAGTTCGCCGCCGAAGCACTTGCCGACGATGTACCTGGCCCGCGACACGTGCGGGGTGAAGGTGACGACGATGATGTGCTGCCAGTGCTCGGCCGCCGCACGCCGCCCGATCTCCTGCGCCTCGCCCTGCGTCGTCCACGGGTCCGGCTCGAAGCAGGAGACCCGGAAGGTGTGCTCGCCCGTGCAGTAGCGCGCCATGGCCGGGTCTTTCAGCCCGGTCGATGCCGAGATGACCAGCTCCGGCGCGAGGCCGCGCTCGGCCAGCTCCAGCCCGACGTCGAAGCGCTCGTAGGGCGTGCCGCCGAGCACGACGATGGCATCGGCCGGGCGCAGCGGATCCACCTGGGGGTGCACGAAGACCGGCAGCCCTGCTGCCGTCAGCGCGGCGATGACCAGCAGCAATCCGGCCAGCCCGACCGCAACCCGGCGCAGCACCGGCCACCGCGGCCCGGGGGCGGGCGCGGGGTCGGCGGGTTCCGGTGGCGGCGCGGTCATCTCAGCGGGCCGGCCGATCCCTGCCGAGCGGGGCGGTGGTCAGCGCGCCGCCGGGCGCGACGACCAGCCGCCAGTAGCCGCCCTCCGGGTCGCGCAGCACCACGCCGGCGTCGGCGCGGTCGGAGACGTAGGCGCCGCTCGGCAGGATCGAGGAGACCGCGGCGCCGTCGGCGGCCCGCGCCCGCAGGATCTCGCTGTCGCCCGCGGCCTGGGCGGTCACCGTCCCGCTGAAGCTGGGGCGGTGCGTGCGGCCGCGGCCGATCACCTGCCAGTGCTCGGGGAACGCACCCGCGTCGATGTCCTCGCCCGCGCTGGAGACGAGGTTGATGGCGGTGCCCTCCGGGCAGCGCTCGGGGTCGATCCGCAGCTCGACCGGCCGCCGCCCCGGGTCCGGGTCGAAGGCGATGTTGGCCAGGTAGGGCTGGCGGCAGTGCACCAGGTCGAGCACGACCGCGCGCGCGGAGGCCTTGCAGTTCACCATGCCGAACTGCGACGGCCCGCCCTGCCCGGCCACGCCGACCTGCACCGCCACCTCGGCGCCCTCGAACCAGACGTTGGTGAGCCACCAGTTGTTGGCCGCGCCGTCGATCAGGATGTGCCGGTCGGTGGTGGTCAGGTCGTTGTCGGAGACGAATTCGCTGTTGCTGATGGAGAGCCCGGCATTGTGGTCGTTGCCGGTGCCGAGCACGCCGATCCAGTTGCTGGTGAACTTCGAGGAGGTCACGTAGTTCTGGATGCACGAGGTCACCAGCCCGACCCCGAAGTTGTTGATATCGCAGTCGATGAACGAGGTGCCGCCGGTATTGCTGTCCAGCACGACGCCGCGCTGCTGGTTGTAGCGCGGGTGGTTCTCGCTGATGTGGTTGCCGCGGATCAGGACCTGCTCGAAGCCGCAGCGGAAGCAGTTGCTCAGCTTGATCGCGGTCGAGTTCGCGCCGGTGAGGTAGAACCCCATGCGGGAGAAGCGGATCCGCTGCTTGTCCTTCAGCGAGACCAGCGTGGTGTCGCGGTCGCAGAAGACGGTGGTGAGGTCGGCGCCGTCGCCGTAGACGACGGCGCCGTCCGGCAGGTCCGGCCACGCGGTGACGGTGTAGTCGCCCGCGGGCAGGTAGAGCACCGGCGGCGCGCCGTCGGTCTTCGCCGCGGCCGCGATCGCGGCGGTGTCGTCGGCCTTGCCGTCGCCGAGCGCGCCGAACTCGCGGACGTTGCGCACGGTCGGGCTCACCGGCCCGGTCCGGGCAGGCGCCTCCGGCGCCTCGCAGGCGACCAGCGGCACCGCCGCCGCGCCGAGCCCGGCGGCGAGCAGGTGCCGCCGCCGTAGACCACTCACTTCTCCTGCCCGGGTTCCACCGCGGGCACGGTGCGCTTCGGGCTGCGCCTGGTGAGCCGCTGCCACCAGTTCCGGCCGGTGTTCACGGTGACCAGCCCGGTGATGGTGGCGCCTGCGGCGGCCAGCGTGGCCAGCGCGGCCTCGGCCCGGTCGGTGCGGGCGTCGCCGAGCACGACGACGCCGACGGTGCTCGCGGCCCGGCTGGCCAGTGCGACCGCGTCCGCGGAGTCGCCGGGCGCTGCTGCGTCGATCAGCACGTGGTCGTACTTCTCCCTGGCCGCCCGCAGCACCGCGACGAACCGGCCGGAGGCGAGCAGGTCGGCGGTCTGGCCGTCGGCGGCGCCGAGCGGGAGCACCGCGAAGTTGCCGCCGGGCCACGGGGTGACGGCCTCCTCCACCGAGCCGTCGCCGCGCAGCAGCGCGGCCAGCCCGCCGGTGTGCCAGGCGGCCGCGACCGAGGCGGGGAGCTTCTCCGGCTGCGGCTTGTCCGCGGGCGGGGCCTCCGGGATGTTGCGCAGGTCGAGCTTGGTGGTCTGCTGCGCGGCGTTCTCCGTCGCCTCGCCCGCGCCGACCAGTGCCAGGTCGGGCTGCGGCTGCGGGGCGCCGTTGCGCACCGGCCAGTCGATCTCCGGGGCGGGCAGCAGCGCCGACGACCCGGTGCGGGTGGTGTCGGCGTCGATCAGCAGCACCCGGCTCCCGGTCGCGGCCAGCGCGCCGGCCAGCCCGATGGCGAGCGCGGGCTCGGAGCGCGCGCCGATGCCGGTGAGCAGCACCGTCTTCGTCGCCTCGGGCAGCCGGGAGCGCAGCGCGCGCAGGTCGTCGCGCTCGGAGCCGGTGCCGAGCGCGACCGAGCCGAGCAGCGGCCTGCCGAACCGGGCCAGGTCGGCGCCGGTGCGCACCCTGCGGTCGAAGAGCTCGAGCAGCAGCGCGACCCCGCCGCCGAGTACGAGCCCGCCGACCGCGCCGAGCACGAGCAGCTTGGTACTGCCGCCGCCGGACGCGGCCGGGCGCTCGGCGCGGTCGACGACGGCGACCCTCGCCTGCGGGGCTGCGGTGTCCTCGATCGTCTCCAGCTCGGCGACGAGCGCGCGGAACTGCGAGACGGTCTCGTCGGTGAGCAGCCGGGAGCGCTCGGCCTCGGTGTCGGTCACCGTGATCCGCAGCAGCGCGGTGGCGGGCGGCGAGTCCACCGAGACCATGCCGCGCAGCTCCTCGCGGGTGAGCCCGAGCCCGAGCTGGCCGATCACCCGGTCCAGCACGAAGTCGCTGCCGACCAGCTCCAGGTACGAGCGCACCCGCTGCTGCGCGGCCAGCCCGCCCTGGTAGGAGTCGGCCACCGAGGTGCCGGTCGCCATCGACACGTAGACCGTGCTGGTGGCGCTGTAGGACTTCGGCGCCGACTGCGCCGAGAAGGCCGCCAGCGCGATACCGAGCACGAGCCCGGCCAGCAGGACGGGCCAGCGGCGGCGCGCGATCGCCAGGTAGTCGGAGAGTTCCCTCATTGTTTTCCTTCGCTTCCCACCGGCACGGGGACTCCTGCCGCGACCGGTGCCGTCGTTCGTTCCCGGTGCCGCCGCCATTCGCCCACCGCGAGGCGGACCATCCAGGCCAGTACCACTACTTGCAGATATTTGCCGAGCGTCTCGGCGGTGCCGAGCATGCCGCGCTCGAAGACCACCGGCACCTCGATCAGCCCGATCCCGAACAGCACCGGAACCATATGCCGCGCGTACAGCGCACGCGACCACGCGATCAGCACGATCGCGGTGAACACCACCCCGATCACCACCCCGGCGTAGCCGCCGAGCACGTACCCCTCCGGGATGCTGCCCTCCGCCAGCGAGACCGAGACCTGGCTCATGTCCACCGACGCGCCGCGCACATCGGTCGCCCACGCCGTTCCGGCCTGCAGCTTCTCGCCGGGCAGCAGCTGCCCGGGCACCAGGCTGCGGGCCAGCGCGGTGACCACCTGGTCGGGGGTCAGCCAGCTGCCCGGCTTGATGAAGTAGGCGTCGGTCGCCGCCTCCAGCAGGTCGAAGCGGCGCAGCAGGGAGAGGAACGGCCGCACCGGCTCCGGGTAGGCGGCGTCCACCGAGGCCGCCTGGGCGCGCAGGTACGGCGTCGACTTCAGCGACTGCAGCCAGTCGAAGCCGGCGATGCCCGCCACCGAGACCGCGCCGATGCCGAGCACCTTCTCCCTGGTCCAGCCGGTCAGCGCGAAGCGGACCGCGACGGCGAGCGCCGCGCCGAGCACCGGCGTCTTGGACTGGATGGCCGTCGTCCACCACAGCTCGCCGAGGACGAGGAAGCCGAGCAGCAGCATGGTGTCCCGGTTGCGCTCGGGCCTGGCCAGCACGATCAACCCGACCGCGCCGAGCGTGGCGGGCATGGCGAGCAGGCTGAGCACCGGCGAGGCGCTGGCGACCTCGCCCGCCGCCCCCGCCGACCCGCTCGCGACGCTGGCCAGCCGGGCCAGCGTGCCGAGCGCGTAGAGCACGAGGAGCGTGCCCATCATGTTCGGATCACCGGCCAGCGGAACCGGCCGCCGCGGCTGGGGGCCGCGCCGCCGCGACCACAGCGCGTACCCGAGCAGCAGCAGCGCGTAGACGACGAGGCCGAAGGCGACCGGGGTGAGCGCCTTCTCGATGCCGCGGTCGTAGCCGAGCGCGACCAGCCGCGGGTCGGCCACGTTGTCGCCGAAGCTCGCCGCCGGCTGCACGACGAGCAGCACCACCGGCCGCGCCACGTAGGACATGGCCCAGTACACCGCCTGCGCGATGAGCAGCACCCGGAGTACGCCGGAGAGCAGCAGCGCGGCGATCACCATCGTGACCAGCGCGGCCACGATGATCGTCAGCGGGGTGTTGCCGATCAGCACTCCGGCACCCTAGTCGAGCGCATTCAGGATCTCCCGCGCGCGGTCGGCATAGCTGTGCCCGCCCTCGACGATCCGCCGGTACCCCGCCTCGGCGATCTTGACGGCCTGGTCCGGGAAGAGCGCGCAGCGCTCCAGGATCTCGTCCAGTTCGTCCCGGCTGGAGAACAGGAACGCCTCGGCGCCGTCGTCGAGCAGCTCGGCGTGCTCGTCGGTGCGCTCGCCGACGAAGAGCCCGCCCGCCGCGGGCACCTCGAAGGTGCGGCAGGTGTGGGTGTCCCGGTTGTCGGAGTTGAGCAGCACCAGGTTGGCCGTCACCGAGGCGACGGTCATCGAGAAGTCCTCGCCGAACACGCCGGGTCTGACCTCGGCGCGGGTGGTGCGCAGCCGCCGCACCCGGCGCCAGCCCGGCCCGGCCACCAGCAGCTGCGCGCCGTAGGTGCGGGCCAGCGAGACCATGCCGTCGCGCCGGTCCGGGCGGCAGGCGCCGATGAAGCCGACCAGGTACTGGCGGGTGGTGCGCTTGGCGGCCGGGTGGTGCCAGGCCGGGTCGTAGGCGCTGCGCACGAAGAGCGTCTCCTTGGCGCCGCGGGCCATGAGTTCGCGCAGGTTGTGCCGCTTGGTGGTGACCACCAGGTCCCACTCGGACTCGTGCGCCAGGTAGTCCGGGGTGGTGTTCTGCGGGTTCGCGACGTCGTCCGGGCTGTAGTGCACGTGCAGCGCGGCCGGGATGTCGAGCAGCCTGCGCTGGTCGAGGTGCACCGACTTGAAGCCGATGACCAGGTCGGGGCGGAGCTCGGCGCCCGCCCGCTCCAGCCGCTGGTGCACGCGGTCGATCGTCCACGGCGCGCGCTGCTCGTGCGACTTGGCGTAGAGCCAGGACGGCGAGAGCCGCGGCGGCAGCGTGGCCGCCGTCGAGTCGATCACCATCACCTCGTGCCCGAGGTGCCGGAAACCTTCGGCGAGCGAGCGGGCGTTGCTGCCGAGCCAGTCGTCGCCGACGAAGAGGATCTTCATCGTGTCCTTCTTTCCGCGCCGGCGGGCAGGGGCCCGCCCGCGGCGCGTTCACGCACGATCAGCCCGCGCGTGCGGGCGAGATACCAGAGTGCTACGGCGAATTCGGCGGCCACGATGCCGCCGACCAGGGTCCAGACCGAGTGGGTGCGCGCCGCGATCAGCAGCGCGACGCCCGCGATGCAGGTGCCGACCAGCGCGCCGATCAGCACGCCGATGGTGTCCTGCCGCACCGGCAGGATGGCGGTGGTGATGAAGGAGGTGATGGTGGTGGCCGGGAGGATCAGCACCTCGAGCCGCAGCACCGCCACCGCCTCGGCGAACTGGTCGCCGAAGATCAGCGGCACCACGACCGGGGCGAGCAGCCAGAGCAGCGCGCTGGCCGCGCAGGCCAGCCCGACGCAGACGGTGAGCGCGCGCAGCGCGTCCGGCCAGAAGCGCTCGTCGCCGCCGCGCTTGGCCATCCGGGGCAGCAGCGCGAAGCCGATCGCGTCGAGCAGCGACTGCACCGCACGGACCAGCCGGTCCGATGCGGAGTACAGCCCGAGCGAGGCCGCGTTGAGCACCGCGCCGAACACCGTGGCCGAGCCCTGCCCGTAGCTGGTCACCAGCAGCCGCCCGGTGACCACCGGCGCCGACGCGCGCAGCAGCGCGACGACCCCGCGCGGGCGGCCGGGCGGGCCGAACCCGCGCCAGGTGTCCCACCAGGTCAGCGCCACGCAGAGCACCGAGTTGCCGAGCAGGCAGAGCAGCGCGACCTCGGCGGTCGGGATGCGCGGCAGCACCAGGACGAGCAGCAGCAGGTACGCGATCCGCGCCACCGCCTGGTAGAGCGTGGAGGCCCCGAACCGGCCCTGCCCGATCAGCAGCCAGTCCTCGGACATGGACCAGACGCCGCCGATGAAGAGCCCGAGCGCGATCATCCGCAGGTACTCCGGCGCGCCGACGGCGAGCACGACCGCGAGCGCGAGGGTCACCGCGCCGAGGATGCCGCCGCGGATGACCAGGTAGGTGCCGCGGGTGCGGTTGATCGACGCGGTCTGCTCGGCCGGGCTCCTGGTCTCGCTCGACTCCTGGACGCGGGCGGCCATGTACGAGGTGATGCCGAGGTCGACCAGCAGCGAGCCGATGAAGTAGGAGGACATCCCGATGGCGAGCAGCCCGAGCCCCTCGGTGCCGAGCACCCTGGCCATGAGCGGCAGCGTCGCCACCGTCACCAGGTACTGGCCGTACTTGCCGAAGCTGACGTAGGCGATGTCGCGCGCGACCCCGAGCAGCTCGCGCACCCGCGACACCGGCTCGGCGGGCGGCGGCTTGGTGATGATCGGGAGCTTCTGCGTCGGCCAGTCCATGAAGGCCGGCATGACCTCGGTCGGCGGGTCGTACTCCGGCATCCGCATGCCGTCGAGCGACACCGGGTAGTGCCGGTGCACGATCCGGATCGGGACGGTGTCCTCGGCGTAGCGGTTCACGGCGCGGCCACCGCCCTGCGGCCGGTGACCGTCGCCAGCAGCCCGGTGACCGCGGCCGCGGTGGCGTCGATCCCGAAGTCGCGGGAGCGCTCGACCGCGGCGGCGGCGAGCCGGGTGCGCAGCGCGGGGTCGGCGGCGAGGCGGTCCAGCGCGGCGGCGAGCGCGGCCGGGTCGCCGGGCGGGACCAGGATGCCGTCCACCTCCGGCCGGACGATCTCGGTGGGGCCGCCCGCGTCGGCGGCGAGCACCGCGCACCCCGCGCGCATGGCCTCGACCACGACCTGGCCGAACGGCTCCGCGGTCACCGAGCAGTGCACGGCGATATCGGCATCGGCCAGGTACGGCCCCGGATCGGCGACGTGCCCGGTGAACTCGACCGGGATCGGCAGTGCGGCGGCCAGCTCCTCGAGCCGGGCCCGGTACTCCTGCTCGTCGAAGAAGGTGCCGCCGACCAGGGTCACCGCGGCGGGGCGGTGCGCGGTCAGCGCGAGGGCGCGCAGCAGCACGTCCTGGCCCTTCCACTCGGTGAGCCTGCCCGCCATCACGATGCGCACGCCGTCGGCGGGGCGCTGCGGCGCGCGCGGCGGCAGCGCGGTCTCCTCGATGCCCGGGTAGGCCACGACGGCGGGCCGGCGCCGGGTGGCGAGGGTGCTCAGGGTGGCGCGGCTGTTGGCCACGACCCCGCGCGCGGCCCACCGGCCGAGCACCCGCAGCGCGACCGCGAGAACCCGGCCGAAGTAATCGGCGGAGATCCGGTCGTGCACCTGCCAGACCAGCGGGATTCCGGCCCGCCGCGCCGCTACCGCCCCCATCAGCAGCGCCTTGGTGCTCTGCGCGACCACCACATCGGCGTCCGCGCGGCGCAGTGTGTCCCCCAGTGCCAGGCCGAGCCGCACCAGCTCCAGCGCCCCGCCGGCCAGCCGCAGCGGCCCGGAGCCGGCGATGGTCAGCGAGCGGCTGTCGAAGTCGTTGCGCTGCACGGTGACCGGGATGTCGCGGGCGCGCAGCAGCTCGACCAACCGGCCGTCGGCGGTGAGCAGCGCCGACGGCCGCACCGCGGTGCCCGCGCGCAACGCGGTGAGCAGCCGCAGGGTCGCCAGCTCGGCGCCCGACGGCGCGGCGGTGTGGGTCAGGAAGACGGCGTCGATCATCCGGCCAGCTCCCGGTAGAGCGCGACGTGCCGGTCGGCGGCGGCCGTCCAGGAGAAGGTCTCGGCGTGCGCGCGGCAGCGCTGCGCGTCGGGCAGCTTGCCGTCCAGCGCCGCCACCAGCCTGGCGGCGAGCGCCTCGGCGTCGCCCGCGGCCACGATCAGCGAATCGTCGAGCTCGCGCACGGAATCCGGCAGCCCGCCGCAGGCGGTCACCACCGGCGCCCGCCCGGCGGCGAGCGACTCCAGCGCGATCAGCCCGAACCCCTCCAGCGCCACCGACGGCACCACGGTGAGCGCCGCCTCCGCGTAGAGCCCGGTCAGCTCGGCGTCGCTCACCCGGCCGGCGAACCGCACGCTCGCGCCGAGCGGCTCGGCCTGCGCGCGCAGCGCGGGCTCGGCGGTGCCGGTGCCGACGATCACCAGCTCGGCGTCGGGGTGCGCGGCCAGCACGGCGGGCCAGCCGCGCAGCAACACGTCGATCCCCATCCGGTGCTCCAGCCTGCGCACGCACAGCACCACCGGCCGGTCGCTCGCCGGGGCCGGACGGAAGTGCGCCAGGTCGACGCCGGGCGGGATCACCGAGATCTGCTCCTGGCGCACCCGGTAGTCGATGACGAGCAGGTCGCGGAAGTGCCCGGAGAGCACGACGAACCGGTCCGCGCGCAGCGCGCGCGCCCGCTCGAGCAGGTACTTGGCGCGGGTGGCCGCGGCGCCCTCGCCCGCCAGCCTGCTCTCCGCCGCCCACGGGCCGTGGAAGTGCACGACCAGTGCCTCGCCGCGCCGCGCGGGCGGGCCGTAGAGCGCGAAATGCCGGTCGAGCACGGCTTTTCCGGCCGGCGCGTCGGCGTAGGCGGTGCGGGCGCGGTGCAGCGTGGAGCCGCCGGTCGGCCCCCAGGAGCGGGCGCCTGCGGGCGCGTCGCCGAAGGCAGCGGCGTCGACGGTGATGTCGGTGCGGGTGGCGAGCGCGGCGTGCAGGTCGGTGAAGTAGCGGTTCAGCCCGCCGGGGGCGGAGCCGAACCACTCCGACCCGGTCATGTGCACCCGCGGTGCGGCGCCGGTCATGCCCGGCCCCCGCGACGGGTGCGGATCAGGTGCCCGGTGCGCACCCGCAGCCGGTGCAGCGCCGCCCTGGCCAGCCGCAGGTCGCCGACGGCGACGTCGAGCGGGGAGAGCAGCCGCGGGCAATCGCGCGCGATGCGATGGTGGAAGCGCAGCATCTCGGTGAGCTTGCTCAGCGACGAGGTGCGGCTGGAGAGGTTGAAGGTCGAGTTCCGCCACGCCGCCGCCACCTCGGTGAGGCCGTAGAAGAGCCCGAACTGCCCGACCCGGGCGAACAGGTCGACGTCCATCGGGAAGACCAGGTCGCCGCGGAGCCCGCCGACCCGGTCGAAGTGCTCGCGCCGGAACATGGCGGCGGCGGTCGGGCCGAAGTCGGCGGGGCCGCGCCGGACGATGGTGCGGGCGAGCTCGCGCGGGCCGTGCACGCCGTCCAGCCCGGGCAGCCCGAGCCCGGTCTCCACCAGCGCGCCGCCCTCGTCGATCACCTGGAAGCGCGAGGAGCTCAGCGCGAACGCCCGGTCCCGCATGATCTCGAGCTGGGCGGCCAGCGAGCCGGGCAGCAGGATGTCGTCGGCGCAGACCACCTTGACCAGCTCGCCGGTGGAGAGCTCGATGACCCGGTTCCAGTTGTCGCCGATGCGCAGCGTGGAGTCGTTGCGCTCGATCCGCACGCGCGGGTCGCCGAAGGACGCGGCGATCTCGCCGGTCTCGTCGGTGCTCGCGTTGTCGAGAACGAGGAGTTCGAATTCGACGTCCTGGCTCAGAATCGAGCGCATCGTCGGTTCCAGGGTCCGTCCCGCCTGGTAGGCGGGAACACAGACCGAAAGGCTGACCATGTCCTCTCCTATAAACGGGATAAAAATGAATTCAGCAACGTGTCGGCAATATGGCGGGAAACATCGGTTCGGCCTGATCCGGCCCGAATCGGATGGACCGAAGACAGGTCCCGTGGTCTTTCATACCGCCCTCATTACGTGCAGCTCCGGAATTCTCGAATGTTTAATTCGGCGGAGCAATGGTCAAGCTATCCTGATTCGACTGGCCGGGGAACCCCGGATCGCCGCCAGTGGGCGACCTCACAGCGCCGCACCGCCCCCTGTGCGCGTCAGCGGATCGGCGGCTCCCCGTTGCTCGTGGCCGGCTCGCCGACGAGCCAGCGCCCGGTCAGCTCGGGGTACCGCTCGGAGACCTCGGCCAGCAGGTCGGGCACGGTGAGCAGCACCCGGTCCGGCCGGGCCGCGACCAGGTCGGCGGGCGCGATGATCGGCACGTCGGTGCCCGGCATCCGTCTGCCCTGCTTGGCGGGCGAGGCGTCGGCCACCCCGGCCACCAGCTCCCGCCGGACCCCCGCCCGGCAGAACAGCGCCACCGCGCGGGACGCGGCGCCGTAGGCGTACACCCGCGAACCGCGGGCCGCCTCCAGTTCCAGTGCGGCGCGCAGCGTCTCGCTCTGCCGGTCGGCCGCGCGCTGCAACCCGCCGACGAACGCCGGATCCGCCGAGCCCGCCTCGCGGGCCAGCACCCGGCGCACCGCGGCGTCCGGCTCGGCCGGGCCGTGCACCGCGGCGATCAGCACCGTGCCGCCGTACAGCCCGAAATCCCAGGCCGTGACGACCGACATCCCGGCCGCGCCGAGCATCGCACGGAGCACCGCCAGGCTGTAGTAGGCGAAATGACCGTGCCGCAACGCATTCCACTGTTCTCCCGCGACGATGGTGTGCACGGGATGGTACTGCACCAGCAACACGCCGCCGGGCGCGGTGGCCGCCGCCCGCTCGGCGACGGCGGCGCGCTGGTCACGCTCGTGCATGAGGCCGAAGCAGTCGAGCACCACGTCGGCGGGGGCGGTCGCGGGCGCGAAGCCGCGCGCGGCCAGCAACTCCAGCCAGCTGCCGCCGTGCGGGCTGCCGAACTCGCGCACGGTGCGCCCGCGCAGCAACCCGGCCGCGGCGGCCAGCGCGACCGCATCGGCGGCCTGCTCGCGCAGTGCCCGCGGCTCCACGCCGCGCGGCTCGGCGGTCTCGGTGTCGTCCGCGGCGAGCTGGGCCAGCCCGCAGGCCGCGCAGAGCACCATGGCCAGCGGGTGCGCCGCCTCGTCGGCGCGCACCGGCTCGCTCGCGGGCGGGAAGTGGTCGGCGGCGGGCATCCGGCCCAGGTCGAGCACCCGGGTCAGCACGGCGCTCCCGCATGCCAGGCAGGCGCTCATGGCACGATCACCCGGTGCGTATCGAGCGGACCGAGCTCTCCGGCGTCCTCCTGCTGACCCCGAAGCCCTTCCACGACGACCGGGGCTTCTTCACCCGCACCTTCGACGCCGAGCTCTTCGACGCGGAGGTGGGCGCGGGCGTGAGCGCGACGTTCGCGCAGGACTCGCAGTCCCGCTCGGCGCGCGGCGTCGTCCGCGGGCTGCACGGGCGCCGCGGCCGCGGCGAGGCCAAGCTGGTGCGCTGCGCGCACGGCGCGGTGCACGACATCCTGGTCGACATCCGGCCGGACTCCCCCACCTTCGGCCGCAGCCGCGCCTTCCTGCTGGACGACAGCGACTTCCGGCACCTCTACGTGCCGCCCGGCTTCCTGCACGGCTTCCAGGCGCTCACCGAGACCGCGGACGTCTGCTACCGCATCGACCGCCCGCACGACCCCGCCGACGACCTCGCGGTGGCGCACGACGACCCCGACCTCGCGCTCACCTGGCCGCAGCCGGTCACCGTGGTCTCCGCCCGGGACCGGGCGGCGGGCAGCTGGCGCGAGCTGCTGGCCGCCGAGCGGCTCACGCATCGGTTCTGACCCGGCGCAGCTCGGCGTCGATCAGCCCGCGCTCGCCGAGCGCGCGCAGCGTCGCCAGCCGGACGAAGGTGGAGCCGAAGGCGTCGGCGGTCAGCCCGCGGTCGCGGTACTCGCGGTAGAGCTGGGCGGCGCCGTCCGGAATGCTCCAGCGCGCCTCGAAGCCGAGGTCGCGCCGGGCCGCCTCGAAGTCGACCCGGTACGAGCGCGGGTCGGCGCCGGACTCGCCGGTGATGACCACCTCGGCACCGGGAACGACGTCGGCCACCGCGTTCGCGATCTCCGCCACCGTGCGGTTGTTCCGCTCGGTGCCGATGTTGTAGGCGCGGCAGTGGATCGCCTCGACCGGGGCCTCCAGGCACACCGCGAAGGCCTCCGCGATGTCCTCGGCGTGCACCAGCGGCCGCCACGGGGTGCCGTCCGAGAGCACCTTCACCACGCCGCTCAGCACCGCATGGCCGACCAGGTTGTTCAGCACGATGTCGGCGCGCAGCCGGGGCGAGAAGCCGAAGGCGGTGGCGTTGCGCAGGAAGACCGGCGCGAAGCCGTCGTCGGCGATGGCCGCTACGTCGTCCTCGACCCGCACCTTGCTCTCCGCGTACGGGGTGAGCGGGCGCAGCGGCGCCGACTCGTCGACCAGGCCGTCCCCGGCGGAGCCGTAGACCGAGCAGGTGGAGGCGTAGAGGAAGCGGCGCACGCCCGCATCCTTGGCCAGCCGGGCCAGCCGGACCGAGGCGTGGTGGTTGATGTCGTGCGTGATCTCCGGGACCAGCGCGCCGAGCGGGTCGTTGGAGAGCGCGGCCAGGTGGATCACCGCGTCGAAGCCGGCCAGCTGCGCGGCGGTGACGTCGCGCAGGTCGACCGGGATGCCCGGCGGGTCCTGCGGCGCCGCGCCGAGCACGCAGTCGGCGAAGTAGCCGGTGTCGAGGCCGGTGACCTCGTGCCCCCTCGCCTGCAGCAGCGGCACCATCACGGTGCCGAGGTACCCCTGGTGCCCGGTGACGAGAACCCGCATCGTCCTACCCACTTCCCACATCGAGCACGATCTTGTCCATCAGGAAACCCTCCGCGTACGGCGCGTGGCACTGCACCCCGCGCAGCCGGGCCAGCCCGAGGAACGATTCGTCGTCGAACCAGTCCCGCTGTGCCTGCGAGGGGTAGTGCTTCGCCAGCAGCGCCGCCTTCTCGGCGGCCACCTCCGGCGTGACCGGGTGCAGCACCGTCGGTCGCGGCGTATCCGTCTCCCACTTGAGGATCTCGTAACCGAGCACCAGATGGTTACGGAACTCGGTCGGCACCAGCTCGGCCAGGGTCCGGTGATCCTGGTGCGCGTCGCCGCGGTGCGGCGCGAAGACCAGCTCCGGTTCGGTGCTCCGGCGGAACGCGGCGAGCGCGTCCTTCACCCGATCCCAGTGCGCGGGCACCCGCCCGTCCGGCACGTCGAGCACGGTGAGCGCCAGATCGGCGCCGGGGCAGAACGATTCGAGCGCCGCCCGCTCCTCGGCTGCGCGCGGCGTGCCCGCCCCGGAGAGGACGAGCGCGCGCACCCGGAGCCCGGCGTGCGCGCGCGCCAGCGTCAGCAGCGTCGCACCGGCGCCGATCGCGATGTCGTCGCAGTGCGCGCCGAGCAGCGCGATCTCGGTGAGCCGCGCGGGTACCAGCGGGATCACGACGCCGGACGCTCCCAGACCATCCAGGGCCGGTCGCCGCGGTGGTACCCGGTGTCCAGCTCGGCGCGCTCCTTGAAGGTGTCGGCGGGCTTCCAGAAGCCGAAGTGCTGGTAGCCGAAGAGCCTGCCCTGCGCGGCCAGCGCGCCGCAGGCGTCCTCGACCAGGTCGCCGCCGGCGGGCAGGTGGTCGAAGATCTCCTGGGTGAGCACGAAGTAGCCGCCGTTCTCCCAGATCGGCAGCTTGGCGACCGGGGTGATCTGCTTGACCTCGCCGTTCGGCAGCACGTCCACGCAGTGGAACGACGACTGCGGCGGCACGATCAGCATCGATGCCGCGGCGCCCGACTGCTCGAAGCGCCCGACGACCTCGTCCAGCGGGGCGTCGGTGAGCACGTCGGAGTAGTTCGCCAGGAACATCTCGTCGCCGCCCAGGTGCGGGCGCGCCCGGCGCAGCCGCTCCCCGATCGCCGACTCCAGCCCGGTGTCGACGAAGGTGATGGTCCAGTCCGCGATGTCGGAGTCGAGCAGCTCGACCTCGCCGCCGCGGATGACGAAGTCGTTCGACATCGTCTCCTGGTAGGTCAGGAAGAAGTTCTTGATGTGGTGCGCGCCGTAGCCGAGGCAGAGGATGAACTCGGTGTGGCCGTAGTGCGCGTAGTACCGCATGACGTGCCAGATCAGCGGCCGCGGCCCGACCATCTGCATGGGCTTGGGGACCACGTCGTTGTCGCTGTTGCGCATGCGCATGCCGTAGCCGCCACAGAACAGAACGACCTTCATCGGGTGCCGACCTCCGTGTCAACCGGATCGACCACGCGCACGGTCGGCAGCGGGAAGACCAGCCGGCCGCCCCACTCGCCGATGTGCCGCAACTGCGCGGTCAGCTCCGTCTCGAGATTCCAGGGCAGGACGACGACGACGTCCGGCCGGTCCGCGTCGATCCGCTCCGGCGAGTGGATCGGGATGCGGGTGCCAGGGGTGAACTTCCCGTGCTTGTAGGGGTTGCGATCGACCGTGTAGGCCAGCAGGTCGGGGCGGATGCCGCACCAGTTGAGCAGCGTGTTCCCCTTGCCCGGCGCGCCGTAGCCGACCACCGTCCGGCCCGCGGCCCGCTCCTCGAGCAGGAAGCGGAGCAGGTCGTGGCGGACCTCCTCGGCCCTGGTGCGCAGCACGGTGTAGCCCGCGACGGTGTGCAGCCCGGCCTCGGCCTCCAGCGCGAGCAGCTCGGCGACCCGCTCGGTCGGCTCGGCCACCGCCTCGGGGCGGGCCCAGATCCGCAGCGAACCGCCGTGCGTGGGCAGCAGCTCCACGTCGGCCACCGCCAGCCCCGCCACCGCGAGCGCCCGCTGCGCCGCGAGCAGCGTGTAGTACTGGAAATGCTCGTGGTAGATGGTGTCGAATTGGCCGTAGCGGACCAGATTCAGCGCGTGGTGCACCTCGATCGAGATCCAGCCGTCGTCGGCGACCAGCCCGCGGAGCGCGTGGGTGAAACCGCGCAGGTCCGGAATATGGGCGTAGACATTGTTCGCCACCACCAGATCGGCCGGGCCGTGTTCGGCCCTGACCTTTCCGGCCAGCTCTTCGTCCAGGAATGCGGTCAGCGTCGGCACACCGGCCTCGCGGGCGGCCGCGCCGACATTCACCGACGGCTCGATTCCCAGGCAGGGCACACCGGCGGCGACCACATTGCGCAGCAGATATCCGTCGTTGCTCGCCACCTCGACCACGAAGGAATCGCCGGTCAGGCCGAGCCGGAGCACGGCGTCCTCGACGAAGGTCTTCGCGTGCCGCACCCAGCTGTCCGAATACGACGAGAAATACGCGTACTCGGTGAAGGTCTCCTCCGGGGTGATCAGCGCCGGAATCTGCAGCAGCAGGCATTCCTCGCAGACCCGCAGGTGCAGGGGGTACGTGGGCTCGGGCAGATCGAGCTCGGCGGCGGACAGGAACTTCTCACAGGGTGGTGTGGCTCCCAGGTCGACCACACTGGTCAAGCTGGGCGAATCACACAGACGACAACGCACACGGGCTCCACATCGAAACAACAATCCCGCCGGCGGCGCCCCGCAGCCCGAGAAGTCACTTCTCTACCGACCGGGACAAAAAGTAGCATCACCGTGCGCCCGGCGCGACCCGAAGACTGACCGATTCCGCCCCGAAATCCCCGAACAGCTTGTTTCGAGTTACCGGCCCCGACGAGCGGTGTCCGGGATCACCGCGGGCAGAGCACATCCCGGCCCGCCTGCGAATTTCCGTACGCGCGTACCGGCTCACGTCATACCGATCAGTATGCGGCTGTGACCTGGGTCCTACGGGTTGTGCCCGGCGATCATCGGGGGCAATATCTTCGCAACAGATCGGCTCGGTTTCGATTCGCACCGTCGCGACGCCGCCGGACGGGCTGGGTCCTCTGAATTCTTCGTTTTCCTACGGTTGCGAAGAATTAGCGCTTCAAGCTTCAAGCAGGTTGTTTCACACATGGTTCTCGAGCTCACCGGCACCGGCGGTGCCGTCGACCTGCGCCACCTCTCCGCCCGCCCCGGCGAGCGAGACCGCTGGCGCCTCGGCTACGTCCGACGGCTCGTCGTCACCGACATGCTGGCCATCGCCGCGGGAACGCTGCTGGCCCAGCTGGTCGATGTGGACTTCACGGCCGCGCGCCCGCTGGCCTGGGCGCCGGACTTCGGCGCCGCCGCGATCGCGCTCTCGGCCGCCGTCTTCGTCGCCTGGTCGATCGCGCTCGGCTGGAAGGACACTCGCTTCCACCGCACCGTCGGCAGCGGGAACGAGGAGTACCGGCGGTTGCTGTCGGTGACACTGCACCTGTTCGGCGCGCTCGCGATCGGCGCCTTCGTGCTGCGCGCCGACGCCGCGCACGACTACCTCGCTGTAGCGCTGCCGGTGGGGCTGGCCGGGCTGGTCGGCACCCGCGCCGCCTGGCGCAGGCGCGCCGCCAGGCACCGCGCGCTCGGCCGGTACCGGCACTCGGTGCTCGTGGTCGGCGGGCCGGAGTCGGCGCGCGCCATCGCGCACAACTTCGACCGCAACCACATGTACGGCTACCACGTCGTCGGGGTCTGCACCGCGGCCGGGCCGAACCCCGACGAGCCCGGCTCGATCACGGTCGGCGGGCGGGAGATCCCGATCGTCGGCGACGACCGCTCGGTGATCAGGGCGGCACGGCGCACCGGCGCCGACACCGTCGTCGTGATGGCGACCGACCGGCTCGGCCCGCGCGACATCCGGCATCTGGCCTGGGATCTCGACGCCTTCGGTGCGGAGCTCATCGTCGCGGCCGGGATCATGGACGTCTCCGGCACCAGGATGTCGAGCCAGGTGCTGGCCGGCATGCCGGTGCTGCACATCGAGCGCCCGCAGTACGACCGCGCGCTCTCGCTGCGCAAGGCGATCTTCGACTTCTGCTTCTCGGCGCTGGTGCTGCTCGCGATCTCGCCGATCCTGCTGCTGATCGCCGCCGCGGTGAAGTTCACCAGCCACGGCCCGATCTTCTACCTCTCCGAGCGGATCGGCATGGACGGCAGGCCGTTCCGGATGATCAAGTTCCGCAGCATGTACGTGCACGCGGACAAGCACGTGCACACGCTGATCTCGGAGAACGGCGGGAATCCGCTCTTCTTCAAGATAAAGAACGATCCGCGGGTCACCCCGGTCGGGCGGTTCCTGCGCAAGTACAGCCTGGACGAGCTGCCGCAGTTCTTCAATGTGCTGCGCCGCGAGATGAGCGTGGTCGGGCCGCGGCCGCAGGTGCGCCGCGAGGTGCACTCCTACGACGGCGTCATGCGGCGCAGGCTGCTGGTGCGGCCGGGGGTCACCGGGCTGTGGCAGGTCAGCGGGCGTTCGGATCTCTCCCCCGAGGAGTCGGTGGAGCTGGACATCTCCTACGTGGAGAACTGGTCCATGGTGCTCGATCTCTGGATCATCACCCGCACGCTGCGGGCGGTCGCCGAGGGCGAGGGCGCGTACTGACCCGATCCCGCCGCACCGACGGGGGGCGGCGGGGTCGTTTGCCGCCGGGGTCACTGCGAGCCGGAGCTCTCGGCAACGGCGCTCGCGCGGCGGCCCGAACCGGGTCGGCCGCCACGCGTGAGCAGCGGGCACCCTAGGCTGCGTGGCATGCGTTCGCTCGTCCTCGCTGCCGCCGTCTGCCTACTGGCCGCGCCCGGGGTGGCGCACGCGGAGCCGTGGGGTCCGGCGCTGCCGCCGCACCCGTTCCTCGGCCCGGTCGGCTCGGCGACCATGCACGGCGACGCCGGATCCTCGGACACCACACCGTATCCCGGCCCCGGCGCCCGGCCACCGACGGTGCGCGCCGACCCGCTGGCCGCCGCCTGCCCGACCCTGCTGCAGGGCCGCGACGGGCTGGTGGTCGCGCTCTGCACCGCCATCGCCGGGCAGGTGCCGACCGTGCACCTGCTCGACCCCGAGCACGGCTCGACGGCCGCGCTCCCGCTGGTGAAGGGCAGCCTGCTCGGCGGGGTGTACGCGTATCTGGACCAGGACGACCGGCTGGTCGCGGTGGACGGCGACCGCGCACTGGTCCGGGTGGCGCACCACCGCGACGCCGACGGCCGGTGGCGGCTGGCGGTCGCCGAGCGCACCGACCTCTCCGGCGCGATTCCGCGGGGCGACAGCGTGACCGGGCTGGTGCCGGACTGGTCCGGGAATGTCTGGTTCGCCACCGGCGACGGTGTCGTCGGGGTGCGCACCCCGGCCGGCCGGACCGGCACCGTCGAGCTCGGTGAGCAGGTCGCGAACAGTATCTCGGCCGCGCCGGACGGGCACGTCGCCGTGGCGACCACGCACGCGCTCTACGAGCTGACCGCCGACGACGGGGTGCCCCGGGTCGCCTGGCGCGCGCCGTACGATCGGGGCTCCGCCCGCAAGCCGGGGCAGCTCAGCCACGGAACCGGCTCCACGCCGACCTATTTCGGCCCAGGGACCGGTGCGGAGTACCTGACGGTCGTCGACAATGCCGACGGCGGCGTGCGGGTGCTGGTCTTCCGCTCCGGCACCGGCGAACCGGTCTGTGCGGAGCCGGTGCTGACCGCGGGCGGGCCGGGCAGCGAGAACTCGCCGATCGGGGCCGGGCGCTCGGTCTTCGTCGCCGGGACCTACGGGTATCCGTACCCCACGGTGCCCGGTGATGCCGGGCCCGCGGTCCCGCCTTCCGCGCCGTTCACCGGCGGGATGACCCGGGTCGATATCGACGAAGCCGGGTGTCACACGGTGTGGGACAGCGGGATCCGCAGCGCGGCGGTGCCGCACCTGTCCACCGCGGACGGCCAGCTCTACACCCTCACCCGGCACGGGCTGGATGCCGCAACCCCGGCCGACGGCTTCTCGGTCACGGTGCTGGACCCGGCCACCGGCGCGGTGCTCGCGGACTCCCCCGCGCCGGGGACGGTGCTGAACGACCCGCTGCAGATGTCGCCGCTGATCCTGCCGGACGGGCGCATGCTGCAGGGCACGGTCACCGGGGTGCTGCGGATCGGCTGAGCCGGTTCACCCGATGGTCGCGTGCATCTCCCACACGATCACCTCGGCCTCGCCCGCGGCGCTCAACCGCTGCCCGCCCGCGCCGGTGAACCGCACCGAGTCGCCCTCGGCCAGCGGCCCCGTCCCCTCCAGCTCGACCGCGCCGCGCGCGACGAACAGGTGCAGGAACGGCGCGTCCGGCAGGGTGATCGGCGCGTCCCCCGCGCCGAGCCGCGCCACGTGCATGGTCGCGTACCTGTTCGCGATCCGGATGGCGGAGTGGTCGGCGTACTCCTGCATTCCGGAGGCCACCGGCACCAGCCCGCCGGAGAGCAGCGCGTCGTCGATCTCCAGTTGCTCGTAGCCGGGGGTGATCCCGGACTCGTCCGGCAGCACCCACATCTGCACGAAGTGCACCGGCTCGTCGTGCTGCTCGGCGAACGACCCGGTCGCGCCGGAGAACCGCCAGGAGTCGTTCTTCTCCGAGTGCAGGATGCCGGTGCCCGCGCTCATCCGCTGCGCCAGGCCCGGGTAGATCACCCCGGAGTGACCGGTGGAGTCCTGGTGCACCAGGGAACCGCGGAGCACCCAGGTGACGATCTCCATGTCCCGGTGCGGGTGCGTGTCGAAGCCCATGCCAGGGGTGACGATGTCGTCGTTGTTCACCATCAGCAGGCCGTGGTGGGTGTTCGCCGGGTCGTAGTGCTGCCCGAAGGAGAAGGAGTGCTTGGAGTCGAGCCAGCCGATCCGGGTCTTCAGCCGGTCGGCTGCGCGGCGGACGTCGATCTGCGGGGTGGTGGGAGCGGACACGGTGCCTCGATTCCGAGTTCGTTGCTTTGTCAACTACTTGCACACTACTCGTTATCGTTGCCTTGTCAACCACTGCGCGTACGCTGGAGGACGTGAACGCGACACGGTGGCTCGACACCGACGAGAACGAACTCTGGCGGGCCTACCTCGACGCGACCCGCCTGCTCTTCCGCGACCTCGACAGACAACTGACCACCGACGCGGGCATCGCCTTCGCCGACTACGAGATCCTGGTCCTGCTCGCCGAGGCCCCCGACCGGCGGCTGCGCATGAGCGCGCTCGCCGACGCCAGCAGCACCAGCCGCAGCGGCATCACCCGCGCCGTCACCCGCCTCGAGCACTCCGGCCGGGTCCGCCGCGTCGACTGCGAATCCGACCGCCGCGGCGCCTGGGCCGAGCTCACCGACACCGGCGCCGCCGAACTCGCCGCCGCGAGCCCCGGCCACGTCGCCGCCGTCCGCGAAACGCTGCTCGACCGCATCGACCCCGCCGACATCCCCGCCCTCACCCGCGCCTTCCGCGCCGTGCGCGATCATGCCAAGGTGACTTCCGACCAGCAGCCGGGCGCCCGGCATGAGTGACCGTATTCAGATCGATGAGCAGAGCCCGTCCGTGTACAAGAGCCAGGTGGGGGTGGCGTTCGCGGCCAAGCAGGCTGCGAAGCGGGCGGGGCTGGACCGGCATCTGGTGGAACTGGTGAATGTGCGGATCTCCCAGATCAACGGGTGCGCGCGGTGTCTGGATGTGCATACCAGGGCCGCGCGCGAGGCGGGTGAGACCGAACAGCGGCTGAGTGTGCTGGCGGCGTGGCGTGAGGCCGATATCTACACCGAGCTGGAGCGGGCGGCGCTCACCCTGGCCGAGGCCGTGACGACGCTGCCGCCGCACGACGAGCAGGAGCGCGCCTACGCGGCGGCCCGCGAGCACCTGGACGACGACCAGTTCGCCGCCGTCGCCTGGATCGCCATCGCGATCAACGCGTTCAACCGGATCTCCATCGTGAGCGGGCACGAGGTGCACCCGCGGGAGTGAAACTACTCCTGGTCGGCGGGGACCGTGATCGCCAGCGCCACCGGGACGAGCAGGTCGACCAGGTCGGCGACGGGCGGGCGCGGGTCCATGAGCAGCCACTCGTGCGCGACGCCGTTGACCGCGCCGATCAGGGCGCCGGCGGCGAGCATGGGTTCGCCGCGGACGTGCGCGCCGGGGCCGGCGATCGGCCCGACGGCCATCTCGATGAGCAGGCTCCACCCGTGCCGCCGCTGGCGGCGGTGCTGCTCCATCCGCTCGCTGACCCCGACCACCTCCAGGAAGGCGACCTTGGCGCGGTAGGGGTCGGCGTCGATGGAGCCGAGGTAGGCGGTGAAGGCGGCGGTGAGGCCCGCCCGCGGTTCGGTGCCAGCGCCGAGGCGGGAGAGCGCGGTGCCGACGGCGGCGGCCGCCTCGTCCTGGATCCGGTCGTAGGCGGCGACCAGGACGTCCTCGCGGGTCTCGAACTCCTCGTAGAACTGCCGCTTGGAGAGCCCGGCGGCGGTACAGACGTCGGCGAGCGAGCAGTGCGGGTACCCGCGTTCGGCGAACAACCTGGTCGCCGCCTCGATGAAGCGGGCGCGCCGCTCCTGCTTGCGCTCGGAGATCGCGCGACCGCCGTACTGCCTGCCGGTGGTTGTCACGTCCCTCACTGTATCGGCCGATCGGAGCCGGATTACCCCGCGGCCGGTGTGAGCGACGCCGCTGCGAAGCGGCGGCCCGGGATGGCGGCGAGCAGGCGGCGGGTGTAGTCCTGGGCGGGATCGTCGAGCACCTCACCGACCGGGCCCCACTCCACGATCCGGCCCTGCGACATGACCGCCACCGAATCGGCGATGGCGCGGACGACGGCGAGGTCGTGCGAGATGAACAGGTAGGTGAGGCCGAGTTCGGCCTGCAGCCGGTGCAGCAGGTCGAGGACCTGGGCCTGGGTCACCACGTCGAGTGCGGAGAGCGCCTCGTCCAGCACCAGCACCCCGGCCCCGACGACGAGCGCGCGGGCGATGGCGACCCGCTGCTGCTGGCCGCCGGAGAGCTCGCGCGGCCTGCGCTTGCGCACCGCCGCGGGCAGCCCGACCTGCTCGAGTGCCTCGGCGATGCGGGCGCCGCGCTCGGCGCGGGCGGCGATGCCGAAGGAGCGCAGCGGCTCGCCGACGATCTGCGCGACGGTCCAGCGCGGGTCGAGCGAGACCTGCGGATTCTGGTAGACGAGCTGGATGTCGCGCCACAGCTGCCTGCGCTCGCGCCCGCCGGTGGCGGCGACGTCGCGGCCGAGCACCGTGACGCTGCCCGCGCTCGGGCGGTGCAGCCCGAGCACGAGTTTGGCGGTGGTGGATTTGCCCGAGCCGGACTCCCCCACCAGCGCGAAGGTCTCACCGCGGGCGACGGTGAAGGAGACGTCGCGCACGGCGTGCAGCTCGCCGAAGGTCTTGCCGAGCCCTTCCACGACGACGGCGTCCTCCGCGCGGTCGACGATCTCCCGCGGCGGCCGGGTGTGGTGCGCGGCGACGGCATTGCGCAGCAGGTCGCGGCTGTAGGCGTGCCGGGGTGCGGCGACGATCTCGGCGGTGGGCGCGGTCTCCAGCACCCGGCCGCCGCGCATGACCGCCACCCGGTGCGCGCGGTCGGTGGCGATGGCGAGGTTGTGCGTCACCAGCAGTACGGCGGTGCCGAAGCGGGTGGAGAGGTCGTCGAGCACGTCGAGCACCTGGCGCTGCACGGTGACGTCGAGCGCGGAGGTGGGCTCGTCGGCGATGAGCAGCCGGGGCCGCAGCCCGAAGGCGATGGCGAGCAGCACCCGCTGCCGCATGCCGCCGGAGAGTTCGTGCGGGTACTGGCCGTGCCGCACCTCGGGGCGGTCGATCCCGACCAGCTCGAGCAGCTCCAGCGAGCGCTCGCGGATCGCGGCCGCGTCGAGCCGCTCGTCCCTGCGGTGCAGCCGGAAGACCTCGTCCAGCTGGGCGCCGACGGTGCGCACCGGGTTCAGCGAGGTCGCCGGATCCTGCGGGACCAGCGCGATCTCGGTGCCGCGCAGCCGGGTGTAGGCCCGGGTGCCGAGCTCGGTGAGCTCGCGGCCGTCGAATCGGATGCTGCCGCCGGTGATCTCACCGCCCGCGGCGAGCAGCCCGATCACCGAGCGGCTCAGCGTGCTCTTGCCCGACCCGGATTCGCCGACCAGCGCGACGATCTCACCCTTCGCGATGTCCAGGTCGACGTGGTGCAGCACCGGGTTCGCCCCGCGCCCGAAGGCGACCGAGAGGTCGCGGACGCGAAGCAGCGGTTCGGATTTCTCGGCCATGCTCGGCTTCCTCTACAGGCGGGTTGCGGACTGGATCCAGTGGCTGAGCCGCGCGAACGCCAGCACGACGGCCAGCACGACGACCCCGGGGAAGGTGGTGAGCCACCAGGCGTTGCCGAGGTAGTTGCGGCCCTCGGCGATCAGCGTTCCCCACTCGGGCGCGGGCGGTGGCGCGCCGTAGCCGAGGAAGCCCAGTGCGGCGATGGCGAGGATGGTGTTGCCGACCTCCACCGCCACCAGCGCGAGTACCGGGCCGATGGAGTTCGGCAGCACGTGCCGCAGCAGCACGCCGGGTGCGCGGGTGCCCGCGAGCCGGGACGCCTGCACGTACTCGAGGTTCGAGACGCGCAGCGCCTCGGCGCGCATGAGCCGGGCGAACGGCGCGATGGCCGCGATCCCGACGCCGAGCGCGATCTGCAGCGTGCCCGGGCCGAGCGCGGTGACCAGCACCAGCGCGAGCAGGAAGCCGGGCACCGCGAGCAGCACGTCGACCAGGCGCATGATGACCGCCTCCACCCGGCCGCGGGAGACAGCGGCGGCGACGCCGAGGATCGAGCCGGCGATCAGCCCGATGGCGACCGCGACCAGCGCGCCGATCAGGGTGGTGCGGGTGCCGTGCACGACCCTGGAGTAGGAGTCGCGGCCGACCCGGTCGGCGCCGAACCAGTGCTCGGCGCCGGGGGCGGCGAAGGAGTCGCGGGCCACGCCGACCAGTGGGTCGTGGGCGGTGAAGAGCCCGGGGACCAGCGCCCAGAGCGCGATGATCGCGAAGACGATCAGCGCCGCGATCAGCGAGAAGTCGGGCCGGGATCGCCGCCGCACCGGGGCGGGTGGCTCGACCGGTACCTGGACGACGGTCATGCGGCACTCCTTTCGCGGCCCGGAACCGGGCGGACCTCGGGCACCTCAGGCCACCGCGGCAGCGGGTTCGGTCTCGCGCACGATGCGCGGGTCGAGCAGCGGGTAGATCAGGTCGACGGCCAGGTTCACCACCACGAAGACGGCGGCGATCATGAGCACGAACCCCTGGATGAGCGCCAGATCCTGACTGGAGACCGCCTGCTCCAGCACCGAGCCGACGCCGTTGCGGGAGAACACCGTCTCGGTGACGACGGCCCCGCCGACCAGCAGCCCGAGCGTGTTCGCCGCGACGGTGAGCGTCGGCGCGGCGGCGTTCTTGAGCACGTGCCGGAAGAACAGCCACCTCTCGCTCGCGCCCTTGGCCCGCACCACCTCCACGAACTCCTGCCGGTAGGTGGCGTCGATGCTCTTGAGCAGCACCTGGGCGAACGCCGCGGAGAGCGGGATGCCGAGCACGACGGCGGGCACCAGCTCGGAGAGCAGCGAGCCGTCCGGGAAGACCGACATGAGCCCGAAGTGGAAGGAGAGGATCTGCAGCGCCACGATCCCGATCCAGAACGGCGGCACCGCGCTGAACAGCGGCGGCACCACCCTGGCGATCCGGCTCAGGAACCGCGGGCTGCCCAGGTAGGCGAACCAGGCGACGGCGGCGGTGATCAGCGCGGCCACCGCGAAGGCGAGCCCGGCCAGCACCAGGGTCGAGGGCAGCGCCTCGGTGATCCGCTGCGCCACCGTCTGACCGGTCGAGATGGAGTAGCCGAAGTTGCCCTGCAGCAGCCCGAACAGCTGGTGGAAGTAGCGCAGGAACGCGGAGTGGTCGTAGCCGTAGTAGCTCTTCATGTCCTCGACCACGGCCGGATCGATCCCGGCGCCGTCGCTCATCGAATTGACCAGCGCCGTCACCGGATTGGCGGGCAGCAGGGTGACCGCGACGAAGATGACGGTGTAGGTGAGCCAGAGCACCAGTACCGCGTGCAGCACCCGCTGCCGGATGTAGCGGGCCATCGCTCAGGCGGCCTTCCACGCGGTGTGGAACAGCGGGTAGGTGGTGGCGTTGAACTCCAGGTTGACCTGCGAGGAGACCCCGTACACCTGCGCCTCCTCGAAGACCGGGATGACGTATGCCCGGTCCAGCAGGTACTGCTGCTCCTCGCGCTGGATCTGGGCCAGCGCGGCGTCGTCGGCGGCGTTCAGCTCGCGCTCGCGGAAGGCGACCAGGCCGGGCTCCTCGACCAGCGTCGAGGTGTTGCCCGCACCGCCGAACTGCTGCGCCAGCGAGACCACCGAGATCCGGCTGACCACGATCGGCACCTCGGCGTCGGTCTGCGCGGCGGTGGCGAAGGTGGCGTCGTTGCGGACGTTCAGCACGACGCCGAGTTCCTGGCGCCACTGCTGCGCGATGTACTCCCAGGCCCCGTTGAGCGCGGCCTGCTGCGCGTCCTGCGGGACGGTGAGCTCGAGCCGCCGGTTGTCCTTGACCCGGATGCCGTCGGTGCCGGGCACCCAGCCCGCCTCGTCCAGCAGCTTCCGGCCGCGGGCCGGGTCGAAGGCGAACTCCTTCGAGTGGTCGACGAAGGCCGGGTGCTCGACGTTCAGAATGGATTTCGCGGGCGGGAAGCTCGCGGAGAGCGCGGTGCGCGACATCTCGTCGCGGTCGATGGTGATCTGCAGCGCCTTGCGCACCCGCTCGTCGGAGACGATGGGGTGGTTCAGCCGGAAGGCCGCCCAGTTCGAGGTGCCGAGCGTCGGCCTGGTGGCGAGCACCTGGAACCCGCCCGAGGTCAGCTGCGGCTCGTCGATCGGCTGCACGCCGCGCGCGATGTCGACCTGGCCGGACTGCAGCGCGCCGGTGCGCAGCCCGATCTCCGGCAGCACCCGCCAGACGACCTTCTCCAGGTAGGCGGCGCCCTGGTTGCGCGAGCCCTGCCAGGCCCAGGCGTAGTCCTCGCGGCGGCGCAGCACCACCTCCTGGTTCGGCACCTGCGATTCGAAGACGAACGGCCCGGCCGAGACCACGTTCTCCGGCTTGCCCGCCTCGGTGAGGTCGAGCTCCAGCGTCTTCGCCGCGACCAGGCCGTTCTGCAGCTGCGAGACGCGCAGCGGGAAGTCCTGGTTCGGCTTGGTGAGCACCACCTTGACGGTGTCGCCGCCGATCACCTCGGCGCGGTCGTAGCCGGGCTTGAGGTAGGCGTTGGCCGGGATGTTGCGGGCCGGGTCGCCCTTGCCGAGGCGGTCCAGGTTGCGCCGCACGATCTCGGCGTCCAGCGGGGTGCCGTCGCTGAACGTGACGCCGGGGCGGATCTTGAAGGTGAATTCGGTGTTCTGCGGGTTGTGCGACCACTCGGAGGCGATCCACGGGACCAGCTTCTTGGCCTTCGGGTCGAAGTAGAGCAGATACACCAGGACCGGGAACACGAGATTTCCGGACGAGTAGGTGGAGAGCCGCTGGTTCTGCCAGGACGGCACCGCCTGGGTGTCCGAGATCGTCAACGTTCCGCCGCGCACCGGGTCACCGGTGGGGGCGCTGCCCGACTGGGTGCGCCGGCCGGTGCCGCCGCAGGCCGCGAGCACCGCGGCCCCCGCCGAGGCCGCGGCGACCGCGAGGAAGCCGCGCCTGGTGAATCCACTCTTCATCGACAAGTTCCTTCGGGTTCGATCAGGAGCCGTAGAACGGCTCGCCTTCCAGTGATTCCGAGCTGCGGCCGTCGACGCCGACCGGGACATCGCCCTCGAGCGTCACGCGGTAGAGCACGCGGTCGTGGTCGAGGTGCCCGGCATCGGAGATGGCCAGGTGCGAGGTCGCGCGGTTGTCCCAGAACGCGACGCTGCCCGGCTGCCAGCGGAAGCGGACGGTGTACTCGGTGCGGGTGGCCTCCTCCCAGAGCGCCTCCAGCAGGTGCCCGGCGAGCCGCGGCGAGAAGCCGCGGATGCTCTTGGCCTTGCGGGTGAAGCCGGGGCTGACGAACAGCGCCCGCTCGCCGGTCTCCGGGTGCACCCGGACCACCGGGTGGAAGGTGCGCAGCGGCTTGTTCCCGATCACCCGGTTGCGGTCGCTGCCCGCGGCGGCCCGGTTCTCGAAGGTGTGCTCCGCGTCCAGCGTGTCGACGAAGTCGCGCAGCTCCTGGGGCAGGTTCTCGTAGGCCGCGACCAGGTTCGTCCAGGCGGTGTCGCCGCCGTAGGGGGGAAGGATGTCGGCGCGCAGGATGGAGAAGGCGGGCGGGTTGATCAGCGCGGTGACGTCGGTGTGCCAGCTGCTGTCGTAGGAGGTGCGCTTGCGCCCGTACAGCTTGTCGTAGCGCCGGGAATCGATCGGCAGGATTTCCGGGAAACCCTCCGGCGGATTCTCCTCGTACGGATGCGCCGGGGTGACCCGGCCGAATCGGCGCGCGAAGGCGATCTGTTCCGCGTGCCCGATGGTCTGGTCGCGGAAGAACACCACCTTCCATTTCAGCAATGCCCGCCGGATCTCGGCGATCACCTCGTCGGACAATTCCTGGGAAAGGTCGACGCCGGAGATCTCGGCGCCGGTGTAGCCGGACTGGGGCGCAACCGTGATCGACGATTGCACGGAAATCGGTTCGGACGCAGCGATTGTCATCGAGCCCACCACCTCGGTCGGTCGGAGAAGGATATGCAGGTCAGGCTATTCCGCCCACCGCCCGCAGCCGCGAGTTCGAATCGGGAAGATTGCCTACACCGACGGTGAAGTTCGGCTTGACATTCACGCCGGATTTCGATCGACATGATCGATTTCGTTGCTTTCGGCAATGAGTTCATTGCACTGTTCCGGGGAGGTGTGCGGAGGAGGAGAAATGGTGTCGAACGCGAAGTGTTGCCGTCGATGACATTCGGGAGGGGCGCGCTGCTCGCCGGCGTCGAGGAACCGGCGGGCCGGGATTCCCGGACCCTGCGCACCGGGCTGACCATGATGCTGCGCGGCTGCCGCGACCGGCCGCTCGCCGCGGCGATCGCCGTCGGCTGCGCGCTGATCAACGCGGTGTGCATGGTGCTCGCGGCCAAGGCGGTGGGCTGGGCCACCGACCACGTGGTGCTGCCGAGCTTCCGCGACGACCACTTCCCGGTGGGCGCGGCGCTGCTGGCCGCTGGGTTCGTACTCGGGGTGTCGCTGCTGCGAATCGTCACCATCATCGGGCGTGGGGTCGCCACCGGGATCGTGCAGTTCGGCGGTGAGGCCGCGGACCGAAGGGCCGTGGTGGCGCAGTACCTGCGGCTCGGGGTCTCCTGGCACCGGCGGCGGCCGTCGGGGCAGTTGGTCTCCGGCGTGGTCTCGGATGTGGAGACCGCGTGGGATCCCATGCAGCACTTCCCCTTCGCCACCGGCATGGCGGTGATGCTGCTGCTGGTCCTCGCCGATATCGCGCTGGTGGACGGCTGGCTGGCGCTGGTCGCCGCGGTGCTGATCCCGCTGGTGTTCGGCGCCAACCTGCTCTACCAGCGGGTGCTCGCACCGCGGGCGCGCGACGCGCAGCGGCACCGCGCGGAGCTCAGCGGGCTGGCGCACGAGGCGGTGGCCGGGCGGCAGGTGGTGCGCACGCTCGGCATCACCGATCGGGAGATCGCGCGGTTCGCCGCGACCGCCGACGAATCCCGCGCCGCCAACCGGCGCATGGGCAACGCGGGCGCGGTCTTCGACCCGGCCATCGAGCTCATGCCGCCGCTGGCCGCGCTGGTCATCCTCGCGGTCGGGGTGGCGCGGGTGCAGGACGGGCTGCTCGGGGTCGGCGCCCTGGTCGAGGTGGTCTACCTGCTCATCACCACCGCCATCCCGCTGAACGTGATCGCGCGGTTCCTCGGTGTGCTCCCGCTCGGCGTCGCCGGGCACACCAGGGTGCGGCGGGTGCTCACCGCCACCGAGCGGCCTGCGGCCGGGCAGCAGCGGCTGCCGGAGCAGGCCGGCGGCGTCGGGCTGGAGGTGGCGGGTGCCTGGTTCGGCTACGGCGAGCGCGCGGACGCGGTCCGCGACCTGACCCTCGCGGTGCGCCCCGGCGCGGTCGTCGCCGTGGTCGGGGCGACCGGGTCGGGCAAGAGCACGCTGCTCGGCCTGCTCGCGCACCTGCTGGAGACCGACCGCGGCGCCGTCGCGCTCGGCGGCGTCGACACCAGGCTGCTCGCGCCGGAGGCGGTGCGCCGCCGGACCGCGCTGGTCACCCAGAACGCCTTCCTCTTCGCCGACACCGTGCGCGCCAACGTCACGCTCGGCGCGGACGGCCCGGTGCGGCACGCGCTGGAGGTGGCGGGCGCGGCCGGGTTCGTCGCGGCGCTGCCGGACGGCGCCGACACCGAACTCTCCGACACCGCGCAGCTCTCCGGCGGGCAGCGGCAGCGGATCGCGCTGGCCCGCGCCGTCTTCCGGCGGCCGGGGCTGCTCCTGCTCGACGACGCCACCTCCGCGCTGGACCCGCTGGTGGAGCGGGCCGTGATCGAGGCGCTGCGCGCCGAGTACGCAGGCGACGAGCGGCGGACGACGGTGGTGCTGGTCGGGCACCGGGCCGCCACCATCGCGCTCGCCGACACCGTCGTGTTCCTGGCAGGCGGGCGGATCGTCGCGCAGGGCACGCACGCCGAGCTGCTCGAAGCAGAGCCCGCCTACCGCGCCCTGCTGGGCGCCTACGACACCGCGGAGGTGCTGGGATGAGCGCGACCGACAGCGCGCGGGCGGGCACCGCCACCGAACCGGGTGCCGCCACCGAACCGGGTGCCGCCACCGAACCGGGTACCGCCACCGAACCGGGTACCGCCACCGAGCCGGGTGCCGCCACCGAGCCGGGTGCCGCGGCCGCCGGGTCATCGACTCCCGCCGCGGGAGCCGATTCCACAGCACGGCGCTACGGCACCGCGGCCCTGCTGCGCCGGGTGCGCCGCGACACCGTCGTCTCCCGCCGCACGCTCACCGCGATCCTCGCCGCCGCGGCCGTCGCTGCCTCGGGACGCATCGTCATCCCGGTCACCATCCAGTACGCCCTGGACCACGCCCTGCTCGCGAACGTCGACGCCGCCACCCGCGACGAGGTGGTCACGCTGGCCGTCGGCGTCGGCGTGATCGCGGTGCTGCTCGCCATGCTGAGCTCGGCCTTCGTGAACTTCCAGCTGGTCAGCACCGTGGAGCGGGCACTGCGGGACCTTCGGGTGGCCGCCTTCGCCCGGATCCTGCGGCTCTCCCCCGCCGACCCGCGCGCCGACTCGGCGGGCTCGCTGGTGGCCAGGGTGACCAACGACGTCGACGTGGTCACGCTCTACGCCCAGGCGGGCGGGATCACGCTGGTGCAGAACATCTCCCAGATGCTGCTGGCGCTGGTCGTGATGGCGGTCTACTCCTGGCCGCTGGCGCTGCTGGTCCTGGTGATCGGCGCCCTGGTTCCGGTCGGCGGACGCCTGCTGCAGCGCTGGGTGTCGCGCCGCTTCGACGCCGTGCGCAGCGCCGTCGGCGACCTCTACGCGGTGCTGCTGGAGCTGCTGGTCGGGATCGACACGATCCGCGGCTACGGCATCGAGGAGCGGATGCGGGCCCGCGCCGACGCCGGGATCGACGCGGTCTGGGCGACGCAGCGGCGGACGCTCTGGCCGATGGGGTTCAACGTCTCGGTCGGCGAGGTGGCGAGCGGGCTGATCACCGCGTCGGTGCTGGTGGCGGGCACCGCCGCCGGGGTCGGGGTGTTCGGCGCCGAGCTGGGGCTGAGCGCGGGCGACATCGTCGCCTTCCTCTTCCTGGTGACCTTCTTCGTGCGGCCCATGCAGTTCGCGGTGGCCAGCCTGGCCGACGCGCGCAATGCCGAGGCCGGGCTGCGCCGGGTGGTCGAGATCCTGGACCTGCCGGTCGAGGAGGCCCGCGCCGGGGTCGCGCTGCCCGCCGGGCCGCCCGCGGTGCACCTCACCGGCGTCGGCTTCGAGTACGTGCCGGGCAGGCCCGCGCTGCGCGAGGTGAGCGTGCGGCTGGAGCCGGGCGAGCACGTCGCCGTCGTCGGCGAGACCGGCTCCGGCAAGAGCACCTTCGCCAAACTCGTGACCAGGCAGCTGCTGCCGACCAGCGGCGTGCTCACGCTCTGGGGCGCCGACCTCACCGAGATCACCGACGAGGCGCTCACCCGCCGGGTCGCCATCGTCCCGCAGGACGCCTTCCTCTTCGACCGCACCGTCGGCGAGAACATCGCGCTCGGCCGCGCGGGCGCCTCCGCCGACGCCGTGCACGAGGTGCTGGAGCGGCTCGGCCTCGCCGAGTGGGTCGCCGGGCTGCCCGACGGCCTCGACACCCCGGTCGGCCAGCGCGGCGAGGCGCTCTCCGCGGGCGAGCGCCAGCTGGTGGCGCTGGCCAGGACCGCGCTGGTGAACCCGGACCTGCTCGTCCTGGACGAGGCGACCAGCGGCGTCGACGCGGGCACCGACGTCCGGGTGCAGCACGCGCTGGCCCGGCTCACCCGCGGCCGCACCACCCTCACCATCGCGCACCGCATGCACACCGCAGAGACCGCGGACCGGGTGCTGCTCTTCCACGACGGCCGGATCGCCGAGGACGGCCCGCACGACGACCTGATCGCGAGCGGCGGCCGCTACGCCGGGCTGCACGCCGTCTGGGCCCGCGATTCCGTGACCAGCCGGGTTCCCGGCTAGAAGGAGACCATCATGCCCCGCAGACTGCACCTCAACGTCGGCGTGAACAGCACCGGCTACCACGGCAACTCGTGGCTCGCGCCGGACGCCGCCTGGGACCGCTGGGTCTCGTTCGAGCACTACGTGGCGGTGGCCGAGCTCGCGCGCGGCGCCGGCTTCGACGCCGTCTTCCTCTCCGACCACCCCGCGCTGCAGCGCGCCCCCGGCAACCGGCCGCTGCACAGCCTCGACCCGATCGTGCTCTTCACCGCGCTGGCCGCGCGGGTGCCCGACATCGGCTTCGTGATCACCGCCTCCAGCTCCTACAACTCGCCCTACAACCTGGCGCGGCGGCTGGCCAGCCTGGACCACATCTCCGGCGGGCGGGTGATCTGGAACGTGGTCTCCAGCTTCAACCCCGACATCGCCGCCAACTTCGGCGCCGAGCCCCTGCCCGGGCGCGCCGAAAGATACCGGCGGGCCGACGAATTCGTCGAGGTGGTCCGGGAGCTGTGGCGCAGCTGGGACCACGACGCGGGCACCGCCCCCGCCGCGCTCGGCGACCAGCTGTGGACCGGGGAGAACGCCCGCACCATCGATCACCACGGCGAGTTCTTCGACGTTCGCGGGCCGCTGAACGTGCCGCTCGGGCCGCAGGGGTATCCGCTCATCGCCCAGGCCGGGGCCTCCGACGCCGGGATCGACCTGGCCGGGAAGCACGCCGACCTGCTCTACGCCGCGCTGCTCGGCAAGGACGCGGCACGCGCCTACCGCGACCAGGTGCGCGCCCGCGCCGTCGCGCACGGCCGCGATCCCGAGGCGATCCGCTTGCTCCCCGGGCTCGTCCCCATCGTCGCGCCGACCCGCGCGGAGGCGCTGCGCAGGCACGAGGAGCTCAACGGGCACCCCTCCGAGGAGTCCTTCCTGCGCGCCTTCGCCGACCGGTACGGAATCCCCTTCGACCCGGACGCCGTCCTCATCCCCGAGCTCTTCCTCGCCGACGACGACCAGCAGTCCCCCGTCGGGTTCACCCGGTCGCTGCACGATCTGGTCGCGAGCGAGCGGATCACGCTGCGCGATATCGTCCGCCGGGTCGAGGGCGGGCACCGGCTCGTCCTCGGCACCCCCGCCGAGGTGGCGGAGCAGATTCTGGACTGGTGGCGGGAAGGGGTCGTCGACGGTTACACCGTCCAGCCGCCGACGCTGCCCCACGATCTCGAGGTCTTCGTGCGCGACGTGATCCCGCTGCTCCGCGACGCGGGTGCGCTCGCGGACGGTTATCCGGAGTCGACGGTGCGCGCCCGCTTCGGGTTGCCCGAAGTCGTGGTCCCGGTGACGACCGGCTGAGCACCGGCGCGGCGGCGGACTCGTGGCGGCGCAGCATCCGGACCGTCCGACGGCTCCCGAGCCCCGCCGCCTAGAGCCGCTCCGCCGCGAAAACGGCTGCGGCGGTGACGGCTTCGCCGTAGCGGGTGTGCGCCCCGTACCCGGCGTCGGGGGGCAGCGCGGATGCCGGGTTGCAGACCGGGTCCTGCGGTACGCAGTACTGCGCGGTGCGGGCGGCGTAGGGCTCCGGGATGGCGGTGTTGTAGACGTGGATCGGGCTGGCGAACAGGAGCAGGGCGGCGATCCGCGGGGCGAGCGGGGGCGGGACGACGGCGGTGGCCGGGAAGTCGTCGCTGCCCATGCCGAGCGCGTTGGAGACCACCTCGGCGCCCTGCGAGTACCCGGCCAGCACGAACCGCGTCGCCGGGCACTCGGCGGCGCGGACGACCAGGTGCGCGACCAGGTCGACGGCGCCGATCGCGCGCGAGCGCGGGCCGGTGGTGTCGGCGGGGTAGGACACGTTGTAGAGGGTCAGCTGCAGCTCGGGGCGGGCGGCGCGGAGGGCGGCGTCGAGCGGGCGCCCGACCGTCGGGTCGTCCACCGACGCCCAGGTGGCGGCGACCGGCTGCGAGTAGTCGGTGCCGCGCGCCATGACCAGCTCGGCGTCGCCGCAGCCGGGCGCGGCCGCGGCCACCGGGGCGGTGAGCGCGATTCCGGCGCCGGTCAGGACGGCTGCCAGCAGGGCGGCGCCGGTCGTCGTCGGGGTCATCGCTCCTCCGTGTCGGGTGTTTGTACTGGTCGGCGATCGTCGACGCGGACCACGCGGCGGCGCCCGGATCGCGAACCCGCGGGCGGTGCCGTCGGCCGCGCGAGCCGTCAGTAGTCGGGGCTGCGGAGCAGCCCGGCGGAATCGGCGCGCTCGGTGACGAGCGGGCGGTAGATCCGCTCGGTCCACTCCTCCTTCGGCACGGGGGCGAGCCCGATCGAGACCGCGCCGTCCCTGACACCGAAGGCGCGGGTGATGGCGGCGGTGATGTCGGCGTCCAGCCGCGCGCGGGCGGCGGCGTCGAGGTCGGCGGGGAAGTGGCTGATCTCCACGTGCGGCATGGCCGGACCGGCTTCCTGTCGGGGCCGCCCACGCGGGCGAGCGCTCACGATGCAGCCTGCCAGATCACCGCCGCGAAACGCACCCCGCTCCGGGTCGGAGCGGGCATACTTCCCGGAGAGTTCGCCGGTGACCCGGCCACGACGCACCGTCCGATCCAGGGCGGGGAAGGGGCCGAGATGACGGCGCTAACCGGACGGTTGCTCGGCGGCCCGGCCGCCCTGCTCGGCGCGGTGCGCGCCCGGCTCGACCCCTCCGCCTTCCACCCGGAGCTGCGGTTGCACGCCCGGCTGCTGCCGGGCAGGCCGGTCACCGCGCTGACCCTGCCGCTGATGCGCAGGCTCGGCGACCTCATCCCGGAGGGGCGGGCTGAGGTCTTCGAGATCGGCGAGCACGTCTCGGTGCGGGTGCACCGCCCCGCACTCGCGGCGGCGCCGGGGCCCGCGCTGCTCTGGATCCACGGCGGCGGTTACGTCTTCGGCTCCGCGCGCCAGAACGACCGCCTCTGCCGCACCTTCGCGAACGCACTGAACGCGGTGGTCGCGGCGGTGGAGTACCGGCTCGCCCCGGAGCACCCCTACCCCGCCGCGCTCGACGACTGCTACGACGCGCTGCAGTGGCTCGGCGCGCAGCCGGAGATCGACCCGGAGCGGATCGCCGTCGCGGGCGCCAGCGCCGGTGGCGGGCTCGCCGCCGCGCTCGCCTTCGCCGCGCGTGACCGCGGCGGGGTGCGGCCGGTGCTCCAGGTGCTCTCCTACCCCATGCTGGACGACCGCTCCACCGGCGCCGAGCTGGAGACCGGCACCTTCCGGCTGTGGAACACCGCCGCCAACCGCTTCGGCTGGCGGGCCTACCTGCGCGGCGCCGACCCGGCCGCCGCCGTGCCCGCGCGCCGCACCGACCTGGCCGGGCTCGCCCCGGCCTGGATCGGCGTCGGCACCCTCGACCTCTTCCACGCCGAGGATCTCGCCTACGCCGAGCGGCTGCGCGCGGCCGGGGTCGAGGTGCGGGTGCTGGAGGTGCCCGGTGCCTTCCACGGCTTCGACGAGGTGGCCGCCGACACCGGGGTGGCCCGTGATTACATTGCCGCCCAGGTTGTTTCGCTGCGCGCCGCGCTGACCGCCTGATCGAGCAGCCCCGCGATCTCCGCGCAGGCCCTGACGTCGCCGAACGAGCGGTAGACCACGTGCAGGGTGGCGTTGTGGTCGGCGTCGCGGCGGGCGGCGGTGCCGTCGGCGAGCAGGATCACCCGATAGCCGAGGGTGCCCGCGTCCCGCGCCGACGACTCGCAGCAGACATTGGTGACGGTGCCGGCGATGAGCACGGTGTCGATGCCGCGCTCGGCCAGCCGCTCCGGCAGGTCGCTGCGGCCGGGGAAGAAGGCGCTGTAGGCGGATTTCTCCGCGTAGAGGTCGCCGGGCTCGGCGCCGAGCCCGGGCCAGAGCCGCTCCGCCGAGGGGCCGGTGCCCGCGGAGCAGGCGTAGCTCGCCGCCGTCTCGGCGCCGAAGAATTCGACGGCGTGCGGGAGCGGGGGTCGCGCGGCCGGGACCACCCAGGCCACGGTCCCGCCCGCGGTACGCAGCCGGGCGGCGAGCTCGGCGACGCGGCCGACGATGCCGCGGCAGTACGGGTTGCCCGCGACGTGGAAGGGCACCATGTCGATCACCACCAGCGCGGTCCGCGCCGGGTCGAGCACCGGGTAGGCGAACCGCCGCCCGCGCCGCTCCTCGTGCCTGCGGTACTCCCGCTCCTCGATGCGCCAGGCGTGTTCGCGAACCTCCCCATCGCTCATGCTGGGCAGTCTCGCACCGAAATTCACTGTTCAGACGGAAGAACACACCACTAACGTCCCCCGCATGACCACGGAGATCGTCCTGATCACCGGCGCCATGGCGGCCGGGAAGTCCACCGTGGCCGAGTTGCTGGCCCGCTCGCTCCCGCGCGCCGCACACGTGCGCGGCGACACCTTCCGCCGCTGGATCGTGAGCGGCCGCGCCGAGGCCGAGCCACCGCTCGGCGCGGAGGCCGCGGCCCAGCTGGCGCTGCGGCAGCAACTCGCCGCCGGAGTCGCGCGCGGCTACGCGGACGCCGGGATCACCCCGGTACTCCAGGACCTCTACCCCGGCCCCGCGCTGGCGCGGATGCGCACCCTGCTCACCGGCCACCCGCTGCGCGTCGTCGTGCTGCTGCCCGACGCGGAGACCCTCGCCGCCCGCGACGCCGCCCGCCACAAGACCGGCTACCGCGGCTGGTCCCCCGCCGAGTTCGACCGCGAGTTCCGCGACCGCACCCCGCCCATCGGCCTCCGCCTCGACACCGCCGCGCAGACCCCGGAGCAGACCGTCGCCGCCATCCACGCCCGCTGGGCCGATGCCCTGGTCTGAGGATTCGCCGACCGGTTGCCCGGAACCTCCGACCGGCGTTTGATGAACCGGTGAGCGAAACCTCCCCGATCGACCCCGCCGCGCCGCCGAGCGGCACCGGCTGCCTGGAGTGCGAGCGCGACGGCGGCTGGTGGTTCCACCTGCGCCGCTGCGCCGCCTGCGGCCACATCGGCTGCTGCGACACCTCGCCCAGCCAGCACGCCACCGCGCACGCGGGCGCCACCGGCCACCCGCTGATCACCAGCTTCGAGCCCGGCGAGGACTGGTACTACGACTACCGCGACGAGCAGATGTACGAGGGCCCCTCGCTCGCACCCCCGGAGAGCAAACCGGCCGATCAGCCCGCGCCCGGCCCGGCCGACCGGGTCCCGGCGAACTGGCGTCAGCTGCTGCACTGACTCCGCCCGCCGCGGCCCCTCGGTACCCTGAACCCCGATCTCCCCATTCGACCAGCGAAGGGCAACTCCATGCGAGCGACCAGGGTGACGACGACGGCCGCGCTGGCGGCACTGCTGCTGGCGGCGGGAACGCAGGCGGCGGGGGCGCGGCCGGTGGGTCCGTTCGAGGTCGGCGGGGCGATCGAGGTGGAGTTCGACGCGGCGGGCGGGGTGGACGCGCTGGGTGAGCCGACCGGGCCGGAGCAGGACGCGGCGCGCGGCGGCAAGTGGCAGGGGTTCGCGCGCAATGCCGCGGTCTACTGGTCCGAGGCCACCGGCGCACAGACGGTGACCGGGCCGATCCGGGAGAAGTGGGGCCAGTTCGGCTCGGAGGGCGGTTTCCTCGGTTACCCGGCCACCCGCGAGGCCGCGACCCCGGGCGCCACCGGGCGGTTCGCGCACTTCCAGGGCGGCTCGGTGTACTGGTCGGTCGGCACCGCGGCGCACCAGGTGAGCGGCACGATCCGGGACAAGTGGGGCAGTTACGGCTGGGAGGGCGGCGCGCTCGGCTTCCCGGTCACCGACGAGCAGGCGGGCGCCCGCGGCGGCAAGTACAACCTGTTCAACGGCGGCGCGATCTACTGGGCCTCGGCCTCCGGCGCGCACGTGGTGTGGGGCGCGCTGCGCGAGAAGTGGGTGGCGGCGGGCGGCGACGGCGGCCGCTACGGCTACCCGACCAGCGACGAGTACGACTTCGGCGACGGCAAGGCCCAGGACTTCCAGGGTGGCCGGATCACCTGGGAGCCCTGAGCCCGCGCGCCCCCGCTCAGGTGAGCGGCGTGCTCTCGCTCGGCCCCTGCCGGTAGCGGCTGATGGTGAGCTGCTGCGCGTGCTCGTTCCACTCCGGGATGGGCAGCGGGAACCAGTAGCTGCCGTCCAGCCAGGCCTGGCCGAGCAGCGGCACCGGCTGGTTCAGGATATTGCGGCCGGTGCCGTGCGGCGGGCTCGCGAAGTCGCCGACCGGGGTGCCGTCGATGAAGAACTCGACATTGCGGTCGGTGAGTTTGACTGCGTATTTGTGGTCGTCGGCGAGCAGCGCCGGGTCCAGCGGCCGGATCTGCGGGATCAGCTCGCCACCGCGCTTGACCATGAGGAAGAAGCCGCGCGGCAGGTCCTGGCCGAGCACGTGGAAGATCGGGCGGGTGAGTTCGCTGGCGTCGCCGAGCGGCCCGTTCGAGCCGTTGTACATGAACCAGGCGAGCTCCAGGTTCAGCGGGTCGATGGAGCGGTTCGAGACGCCCCACCCCGCGGTGCCGTTGTGCGAGGTCATATCCGGCGCGCCCGCGACGTCGTAGACCTGGGTCTGGCCCGGCTCGAAGATCGGGTGCGGCAGGATCTCGGAGTTGTTGTAGGGGAAGAGCCCGTCCCGGGTCGGCGGGTTGGTGAAGGTGACGCCATCGGGGCCGTAGCCGGTGCCGGAGTAGCCGACATTGGTGTTGCACCAGTCACCGACCGGCGCGGTGGCGAAGTTCTCGTCGATCACCTCCGACGGGCGGGGCTCGCCGGTGCCGATGTACCCGGCGAAGGCGTTCACGTTGAGCACGTGGCAGTTCGGCAGCCCGTCGTCGCTGCCGGGAACCTGGATGTTCGGGTCGGCCGCCGCCGGGCCCGCCGCCAGCGCCGCCCCGACCAGCACGCTGGTCACCGCCGCCATCCGCCGTCGCTGTGCTCTGCTCATCACTCTGCTCCACTCGCTCGTCCGACAATATGAGACGGTTTACTAATCAGTCTCTCAGCATCCGTACCCTGCGCCCCGGACCTCAATCAACCGGACCGGGCGGCGGAACCGGCTGCCGCGCCGGGAAATCCGCGACGATCTGCGGCGATAGCGCCACTGTCGACTGCGACACAGTGATAGAGTTTCTATCGAATCATCTCACGACGGAAGCGAGCCACGATGCCGTGTTGCCTGCTGGCGGGGTTCCTCTCCGCCGGATTCGTCCGGGTGAGCCGCCGGTTGCGCGGCCACACCGCGGCGCCCTCCGCATTCGCGCCGACCGCGCGACGTTCCGGCCCGGAGCCGGTGGCGGCCCGGCGGGCGGTGGTGGCGTGACGGTCCCCCCGGTCACCGAGTCCACCCCGGAGGATCTCGCCTTCCAGCGCTTCGTGCTCGATCTCGCGCTGCAGCCGCTGGACCGCTTCGACGGCTTCGACCGGATCGAGCAGATCGCGGCCAGCGCGCTGCGCTACCAGCTCAACTTCATCGGCTACGGCCTGGCGATGGCCCAGTACACCCGCACCCCGGCCTTCACCGGCTACCTCGCCGAGGCGCAGCGCAATGCCATCCGCAAGATGTGCGACAAGCGGGTCTGGGGTTACTGGGCGCTGGAGAGCCTGGTCGGCTACGGCCGCTACGAGACCGACCCGATCCGGCACGCGAACGTCATGTACTCCGGCTATTTCGGCGTCATGCTCGGCCTCTACGAAACCATGAACGACGACGGCGTCTTCGACCGTCCCGGCTCGCTCCGGCTGCGCTGGAACGATTCCCGCGCGCACGACTACGACTTCGCCCGGCTCGCGGGCGCCGTCCGGCGGAACATGCTCGCCGACCCGGCGTGCGCGCAGTACCCGTGCGAACCGCACCTGATCTACCCGATCTGCAACGTCTTCGCCTTCACCACCCTGCTGCTGCACGACCGGCTGCACGGCACCGCGCTCACCGGCGACCTGGTGGACCGGATCAGGGACAGCTACCTGACCGATGGCTGGCGCACCCGCGGCGGACGCTTCATCCCGGGCAGGCTCGGACCTTCGCTGACCATCAGCCGCCCGGTGCTCGGCTACGACGCGGGCATGGTGGCCTGGCTCAACGCCACCATGCCGGATCTGGCGCGCGACACCTGGACCACGATCAGGGACCGCTTCGTCGACTTCGACGGCGACACCCTGCGGCTGCGCGGCAACGCCCGCGCCCGCATCGATCTCGGCAATTACAACGTGGTCAGCGGCGACGGCATGACCAGGACCTTCCTGGCCACCGCGGCCGCCGAGATGGGCGAGCCGGAGCTGGCGGGCGCGCTGATCCGCTCGCTCGGCGAGCGCCACCTCACGCTGGAGAACGACGGCGCGCGCCGGTTCCATGGTCCGTCGACGGTGACCAACGCGCACCACGTGCTCGCCCGCTTCACCCGCGCGGACGCGCTCCGCGACCTGATCACCGGGGTGGTGCCGGAGGCGTGGCGCACCGGCCCGGTGCTCGCCGACGCCGCCTACCCGGATGTGCTGGTGGCCAGGGCGGTCACCGACGGCAGCGCACTGGAGCTGGTGCTGCGCCCCGGCGCGGGGGCGCAGCGGGTCCGGCTGGCGGTGCACCGGCTCGCGCCGGGCCGCGAATACCAGCTCAGCGGCGCGGTCGAGGCGACGCTCACCGCGGACGCCGAGGGGCGGGCGGTGTTCGAGGTGGATCTGGACGGTCGCCGCGCCGTCGCGGTCGTCCCCGGCTGAGGTGCACGATCCGCTGCTGTTGCCCGCGTGGGCGGCGGCGCTGGGCTGCCTGCTCGGCGCGGCGGCGACCGGGGTGCGCGGCCGGACCGTCTACCCGGGCCCCGCGAGCGCGCTGTTCCACGTCGTCATGCTGCTGGCCATGGCCGGGATGTGGACGCTGCCGCAGGTTTCGCCGCCGGTCTGGCGCGGGCTCTCCGGCGCGCTGGCCGCCGCGGCGGCGCTCTGGCTGCTGCTCGCCGCCACCGGACCGCGCACCGAGCACCGGGCCGACGAGATCGGCGCCGCCTGCTACCACGGCGTGGCGGCGCTGGCCATGGTCTACGCGCTGCTCGGCGGGCACGGCGGCACTCCGCCCCTGCCGGTGGCGGGCTGGATCCTGGTGCTGCTCTTCGTGTTCGACGCGGTGGTGGTCGCCGGGGTGACCCGGTTCGCGCTCGCGGCGCTGCCGCACCTGGTGATGGATCTGGCCACGGCGCTCATGCTGGGTTCGGCGCTGCGCGGCTGATTCCACCGTGCGCGATGCACCGCGCGCGGTACCGTCGGCGGGTGCACCGCCGCTCCGTCGTCGCAGGCGCCGCGCTCGTCGCGCTGGCCGCCCTGCTGGTGACGCTCGGCGCCGCCGTCCGGCCGCTCTTCGTCCCGGACGATGCGCCGGAGCGGGAGATCCTCAGCGCGACCGAGATCGCCTTCCTGCAGGACATGGCGGCGCACCACGAGCAGGCGCTGCTCATGGTGCAGTCCCTCGATCCCGGCGTCACGCCGGTGATCGCCCGGCTCGCGGCGCAGATCGACGACGTGCAGCGGGTCGAGCTCGGCACCATGCTCGGCTGGCTCCGGCTGGCGAACACGCTGCCGAGCAATCCGCGGCCGATGGCGTGGCTGCACGAGCCGGGCACCGGGCACCACGGCGCCCCGGTCGCCGACGTACAGCCGGTCGACACCTCGATGGGCATGGCGACCCGCGCCGAGCTGGACGCGCTCGCCGCCGCCCGCGGCCGCGACGCCGAGGTCGTCTTCCTGCGGCTCATGCAGCGCCACCACTACGGTGGCGTCGCCATGGCCCGCGGCGCGGACGGTCTGCTCACCGCGGGGCCGGTCAAGCAGGCGGCGCGGGAGATGGTCACCGAGCAGACCAGGGAGATCGGCATGATCGGGCTGCTGCTCGCGCAGTACGGCTGAGTCAGCTCGCCTCACGGCAGAGGATGGTCGAGCGCGGGCCGCCGTAGGGCAGGTCGACCTCGGCGGCGATCCGGTACCCGGCCCGCGCGTAGAAGCCGATCCGGGCCGGTTCGGTGGTCTCCAGGTGGGTGGGGAGCCCCTCGGCGTCGGCGCGGGCGATGCCGAAGTCGAGCAGGGCGCGGCCGTGGCCCTGCCCGCGGGCGGCGGGATCGGTGCCGATGGCGAGCAGGTGCCAGTGCGGGCGCTGCGGGGCCGCGGTGAAGGTGGCGGCGCTGACGTGCTGCAGGTAGGGATCGCGCTCGCCGTGCAGCCCGCGCAGCGCGGTGCGCAGCCGGACCTGCTGGAGCCAGGAGAGCCGATACGGCAGCGGGGTCCACAGCGCGGCGGCGAGCAGCGCGCCGTCCGGGTCGACGAGCACGTGCGCGCCGAGCGCGGGCCTGCACACCCGCTCGATCTCCAGCTCGAAGGACCCGCGCAGCTCGGCGGGGCGCCCCTCGGGGACCGGGTGCAGCCAGCGGGAGAGCGGGTCGTCGGCCATGGCCGCGGCGAGCAGCTCCGCGGCGGCGGCCACCTCGGTGCGGCGGGCGCCGCGGATGGTGGCGGTGCGCACCGCGGTCACGCGCCGTCGCGCGGGGTCAGCAGCACCAGCGGGATCTCGCGGTCGGTGCGGGTCTGGTAGTTCGCGTAGACCGGGTGCTCCGCGGTGATCCGGGGCCAGAGTTCGGCGCGCTCGGCGGGGGCGGCGACCCTGGCGCGCATGGGTGTGCGCGGCCCGCCCTGCACCGAGACCGTGACCTCCGGTCGCGCGAGCAGGTTGTGGTACCACGCGGGGTGCTTGTCCTCGCCCGCCTTGGAGGCGACCACCACGTAGCCGCCGTCCTCCGCGATCGGCGCGGTGAGCAGCACCGCGTGCTCCTTGCCCGACCGTCTGCCGACGGTGGTGAGCTCGAGCGAGGGCATGCCGACGATGCGGTGCCCGAGCCTGCCGAAGGTCAGCCTGGTGAGCAGCCGATGCGCGGTATTGGTGGCCCTGAAGGTGAATTCCGGCGGCATGGAAGCACGATAGCGGTCACCGGCCCGGTGGTGCGCTCGCCTCCAGCAGCCGCTGCCGCGCCGAGCGCTCGGCGAGCTCCGGCAGCGCGCCCGCCGGTATTCCGGCGAGGTCGCTCAGGCAGCACCGGACGATCTCGTCGATCGCCCCGGCCGCCGGCCGGTCCTCGAACTCCGCGCGGAGCCGCTCGACGGTCTCGTCGACCACCGACTCCGGGCACCCCGCCGTGCCCGCCTGTGTTTTCCGATCGCTCACTGCCCCTTCGATCACCCGTCCAGGGTGCACCCCCGAGCGGCCGCTGTTCAGGGCCGAAGGTCCCCGAATCGAGTTCGTCGGGGCACCGCGACCGGCTGCGCGCCGCAGGTCCCGCCCTTCCACTCCGGCGCCGGGCCATGCCTGTCATGCTGGTACCGAAATCGGTGCGAGAGAGGGGATGGCGATGATCCGGGTGTTCCTGGTCGACGATCACGAGATCGTGCGGCGCGGGCTGGCCGACCTGATCGACGCCGAACCGGACCTGGAGATGGTCGGCGGCGCGGAGAGCGTGGCGCACGCGCTGGCCCGGATCCCGGCGCTGCGCCCGGACGTCGCGGTGCTCGACGTGCGGCTGCCGGACGGCAACGGCATCGAGTTGTGCCGCGAGCTGCTCTCCCAGCTGCCCGGGCTGCGCTGCCTGATCCTCACCTCGTTCACCGACGAGCAGGCCATGCTCGACGCCATCCTGGCCGGGGCCAGCGGCTACGTCGTCAAGGACATCGGCACGCTGGAGCTGGTCGACGCCATTCGCGCGGTCGGCGCGGGCAAGTCGCTGCTGGACAACCGGGCCGCGGCCGCGCTGATGGCGAAGTTGCGCGCGCAGGCCGAGCAGAAGGCCGGGCCGCTCGCCACCCTCACCGAGCAGGAGCGCACGCTGCTCGCGCTGCTCGGCAGGGGGCTCACCAACCGGCAGATCGCGGCCGAGATGTTCCTCGCCGAGAAGACGGTGAAGAACTATGTGTCCCGGCTGCTCGCCAAGCTGGGTGTGGAGCGCCGCACCCAGGCCGCGGTCCTCGCCTCGAAACTCGGCCGTGACGGACGCTGAACCCCGCGCCGGGGCGGGCGGCGACCGGATGGACGGCCACACCCCGGTCGGCCAGGCCCTCTCCCAGCTGCGGCTGAACGAGCTGCTGCTGGAGGTGCAGGAGCGGATCACCCAGATCGTCGGCGTCCGGGACAAGATGGACCGGCTCATGGAGGCCATGCTGGTCGTCACCGCAGGCCTCGACCTGGACAACACGCTGCGCACCATCGTGCACACCGCCATCGAGCTGGTGGACGCGAGCTACGGCGCGCTCGGCGTGCGGGAGACCGGCAAGGACAGCAAGCAGCTCGCGGAGTTCGTCTACGAGGGCATCGACGACCGCGGCCGGATGCTGATCGGCGACCTCCCGCGCGGCCACGGCGTGCTCGGGCTGCTCATCGAGGACCCGAAACCACTGCGGCTGGCGCAGCTCTCGGCGCACGCCGGGTCGGTCGGGTTCCCGCACAACCACCCGCCGATGAGCACCTTCCTCGGGGTCCCGGTGAAGGTGCGCGACGAGGTGTTCGGCAACCTCTACCTGACCGAGAAGCGCGGCGGCCAGGAGTTCACCGAGGACGACGAGGTGGTGGTGCGGGCGCTGGCCGCCGCGGCCGGTATCGCCATCGCCAACGCCAGGCTCTACGAGGAGTCCCGGATCCGGCAGCAGTGGCTGGAGGCAACCCAGGAGGTCGCCACCGAGCTGCTCGCGGGCGGTGAGCCGGACGAGGTGCTGGAGCTGATCGTGCGCCGCGCGCTCACCCTGACCGGCGCCGCCTGCGCCTTCCTCGCGCTGCCCGAGGACCCGGACATCCCGCACGAGGAGGTGACCGACCTGGTGGTGGTCGCCGCCGCCGGCGCCGAGTCCGCGCCGATCACCGGGCGCATCATCCCGATCGACGAGTCCCGCTCCGGCGCCGCCTTCCGGGACCGGCGGCCGGTCTCGGTCGCCGACTACGCACCCGCACCGCTCTTTCCGCGCGACACCTCGTTCGGCCCCGCGCTGATCCTGCCGCTGCACGCGGGCACCACCGTGATCGGCGTGCTCACCACGCTGCGCCCGCACGGCGCGCCGCCGCTGGACGTCGCCGGGCAGTCGATCATGACGGCCTTCGCCGGGCAGGCGGCGCTGGCGCTGCGGCTGGCCGCGCAGCAGCGCCGGATGCGCGAGCTGGACGTGCTCTCCGACCGCGACCGGATCGCCCGCGACCTGCACGACCACGTGATCCAGCGGCTCTTCAGCGTCGGGCTCTCGCTGCAGGGGACGGTGCAGCGCTCGCACAACCCGGAGATCCGCACCCGGCTCTCGGACACCGTGAACGACCTGCAGTCGATCGTGCAGGACATCCGGCACTCCATCTTCGACCTGCAGAGCAATACCGCCGCCGACTCCGCGACCTTCCGCAAGCGGCTGCACGGCATCGTCTCCGAGACCACCGCGGACAGCGGGCTGCGCACCACGGTCCGGCTGGCGGGGCCGGTCTCGGTGCTCGGGCCGCCGCTCTCCGACCACGTCGAGGCGGTGCTGCGCGAGGGCGTCAGCAATGCCGTGCGGCACGCGGGCGCCACCGCGATCTCGGTGGTGCTCACCGTCGACGACGACGCCACCATCCTGATCACCGACGACGGCACCGGCCTTCCGGACCGCACCGGCCGCTACAGCGGCCTGGCCAACCTCGCCGCCAGGGCCGAGGAGGCGGGCGGCACCTTCGGGCTGGAGAAGGGCGAGCGCGGGGGTACCGTGCTCCGCTGGTCGGCCCCGCTCCCCTGAGCCCGCGGGGTTCATGGCACCGGTTCGAAACCGGCGAGCAGTTGTTCGAGCGCGGCCTGATCGGGGCCGACGAAGGGATCGGCGCCCGGCGCCGCGGCGATCGTCGCCAGGAACTCGGCCGTGCGGCCCGCGGCGGGCGGCAGGTGGGTGCCGAGGATCAGCGCCGGGTCGAGCGAGCGCAGCTCGGCCAGGGTGCCGAGATACCTGCCGCGATCCACCGTGTGCACCCAGGGGCTGTCCGCGGTCGCCCACAGCAGCTGGCGTTCGCGCAGTTCGGCGGGGTCGAGGCAGCCTGCGTCGGTGCAGGTCGCGAACTCCGCGGTCGGCATCGGGGCGCCGAAGCAGTCGGAGCTGAAGCAGGCGCCGGTGCGCTCGTCGTAGCAGCCGGTGGTGGCCGGGTTGTCGAACAGCGGCGGCCGGAAGGCGGTGATCCGCCGGTCGCCGACGTCGAGCGACTGCCCCGGGTTGAGGACGTAGACCCGGTCCATCGGGAGCGGGCCGTCCATCGACATGATCCCCATGCCGAGGAACGTCGTGACCAGGCGGGCACGCGGAGCGGCGGCGAGCAGTGCGCGCAGCGCCCCGGTGTGGTCACGGTCCGGGTGGGTGATCCAGATCCACTCGACGTCCTCCGGGTCGAGCACCGATCCGAGCGCGTCCAGGAATCCGGCTCCGGGCAGCCCGGTGTCGATCACCACCGGTTCGGCGGCGTGCAGGACGAAGGCGTTGACCGGGACGAACCCGATGCCGGGAACCTCCTGATGGTCGGCGAGCACGCCGATATCGCGTCCGATGCGGTTGACCTGCATGGTTTCTCACTCCTCGGTGAAGTCGACGCGGATGAGGGAGCGCGGGACGGCCGAGAGCTCCTCGGCGGTGGGGGTGTGGCCACGGGCGACCTTCAGCCCGAGCTCGAACGGGGTCGCGCCGTTGTCCAGCGCCTGCCGCATCGCCGCTCCCCGCTCCCCGGGGGTCACGGGCAGCAGGACCGCGTGCCCGTTCCGGACCCGGCCCCGCTGGGTGACGACGACCGGAGCCCGCGCGGTGAAGTTCAGCCGCCACGGCCGTTCGGTGAAGACCGTCGGCACCCCGTCGATCTCGTGCAGGCAGACCGGTACCAGGAGCCTCCTGCCGCTGTGCCTGCCGGTGAACTCGAGCAGCGCCTGCAGCGCGATCCGGCGGCCGAGCCGCTCGTTCGCGAGCACGCGGCGGACCAGCGGATTGACCATGCGCATCAGCGCGGGGGGCGGCGGGGCCAGCCGGACCCCGGTGGTGGTGACCGTCATCGGGAACTCCTTCGCTCGGTACCGACGCTAGGGACGCGGGCGGCGGCCGGGAATACCAGAAACCTGGCATGTCGCGCGGCGGTGCCTGGTCGTACCGTGGGGTGATGAGCGCGGAGGTGTTCCGGCGGGCGACGGAGCAGATCACCCGGCTGTGCGGCGAACCGCGCGACCTGGTGTCGCTCTGGCAGGAGTCGTCCGAGATCCTCGCGCGCGCCGTCCCGCACTACTGGACACCGTGCTTCTACACCCTCGACCCCGCCTCCCTGCTGATGACCAGCCACTACCACCGCGGCCTCGCCGAGTTCCCCGGCGACTGGCTGGTCAGCGAGTACTACGCCGACGACGTCAACCAGCTCGCGACGGTGGCCCGCTCGGCATCGGGCATCGCCACCCTGCACGAGGCCACCGGCGGCGAACCCGGGCGCAGCCCCCGCTGGCACCGCAATATGACCATGGGCGGCGACCAGGAGCTGGTCGCGCGGCTGCGCACCCGCTCCGGTGAGGTCTGGGGTGCGCTCGGGCTCTACCGCGAGCCGCGCACACCGCTGTTCAGCGCGGACGAGCAGAGTTTCGTGCGCTCGGTGACGCCGCTGCTCGCCGAGGCCGCCCGCGCGGCGCTGCTGCTCGGCCAGGCGCAGCAGCCCGACTCCGCCGACTCGCCGGGGCTGCTCGTCCTCGACCGGCACTGCGCGGTCGAATCGACGACGCCCGGCGTGGCGCGCAGGCTCGAGGAGCTACCGGACGGCGACTGGGCGGCGGGCCGCCTGCCCTCCTCGGTGCTCGCGCTGGCCGGGCGGACGCTGCGCGCGGCCGAGCACCCGGACGGCGGCGACCTGGTCACCGTGGTCCGGGTGCTGTCGCGCACCGGCGCCTGGGTCGTGCTGCACGGCGCCTGCCTGAACTCGACCGGCGACCGGCGCATCGCCGTCATCATCGAGCCGGCGGGCCCCGGCAGGCTGTACCCGCTGCTCATGTCGGCCTACGGCCTGACCGAGCGGGAGAAGGACGTCACCCGGCTGGTCCTGCAGGGCGCCTCCACCTCGCGGATCGCCGCGGAGCTGGTGCTGTCGGCGCACACCGTGCAGCAGCACCTGAAGGGCATCTTCGAGAAGACCGGCGTCCGCAGCAGGCGCGATCTGGTCGGCAAGGTCTTCTTCGCGCACTACGAGCCGCGGCTGCGCGACAACGAGCGAAGGGCAGCCGACGGACGGCCGCTGCGCGGCGAGCCCTGGCTGCCCGCGTCGTCCTGAAATTCGCGGATTCACCCGGCGAAATCCGGGCAAATCGATGATTAAGAAAATTACCCAACTCGGCCCCATCCACCCCGGGGCACGTATCGAAACGTAGGTGAACGCCCCGCACACGATGCATCATTTGTGCATCGTTGCGATACGATGACGACCAGCCCGACCGCAGACGAGGAGTTCGAGTGAGTGCCGTGTTCTCCGAGCCACAACGGGTGTGCCACCTCCTGACCACACCGGACGGCGAGGAGTGCTCGCCGCCTCGCTGGCGGGCCGGGGTACGCACCGAGGTGAACCGCGAACTCGAATCGTTCGTGCAGCGGAACCAGCCGGAGCCGATCAGCGGAATCCCCCTGGACGGTGTCCTGCGGCATTACGCGCTCGGCGGCAAATGCCTGCGGCCGATGTTCCTGTACCTGGGCTGGCTCTGCGGCGCCGACCCGAGCCCGGCCGCGCTGCGCGCCGCCGCCGCGCTGGAGCTGCTGCAGGCCTTCGCGCTGCTGCAGGACGACGTCATGGACGAGGCCGAGCTGCGCCGCGGCGAACCGGCCGCGCATCGCGCCTTCGCGAACCACCACCGCGAGCTCGGGCTGCCCGGCGACGCCGCCCGGTTCGGCGAGTCGGCCGCCACCCTGCTCGGCGACCTCTGCCTGGTCTGGTCCGAGCGCATGCTGCGCGAGAGCGGGATCGACGAGCGCGCGCTGATCCGCATGTGGCCGCGGTACGACCGGATGCGGGTGGAGCTGGCGCTCGGGCAGTTCGCCGACCTGGTGAACGACGCCCGCGTCACCCCGACGCTGGAGTCGGTGCTCGCCATCGCGCGCGCCAAGTCCGGCAACTACACCGTGCGCAGGCCGCTGGAGCTCGGCGCGCTCATGGCCGGCTGCCAGGAGCAGACGGTCGAGGCGCTCTCCAGGTACGGCACGCTGGTCGGCGAGGCGTTCCAGCTCCGCGACGACGTGCTCGGCGTCTTCGGCAGCGCGGAGACCACGGGCAAACCCGCCGACAGCGACCTCGGCCAGCGCAAGGCGACCACCGTCGTCGTCGCCGCGCAGGAGATGGCCGACCCGGCCACCGCCCGCGCGCTCGCCGAGCTGCTGGCCGCGCCCGCGCTGGACGCCGCCGCCGTCACCGCGGCGCGCGCGCTGATCAGCGCCACCGGCGCCGCCGAGCGGATCGAGGCGATGATCACCGAGCGGGTCACCGAGGCCCGCGACCGGATCCGGGGCGCCCGGATCGACGAGCCCGAACTGCGCCTGCTCGACGGCATGGCGCTGATCTGCACCACCCGCGAACTCTGAGGAGAAGCAGCACGATGCGCACTGTTCCCGGTCGTACCGACCGTGTCGTTGTGGTCGGCGCCGGCCTGGCCGGGCTCACCACCGCCATGCACCTCGCGGGCCGCGGCCGGGAGGTCACCCTGCTCGAGCGCGACGATGTCCCCGGCGGGCGGGCAGGCCGCGCCGATATCGCCGGCTACCACCTGGACACCGGCCCGACCGTGCTCACCATGCCGGAGCTGCTCGACGACGCCTTCGCCGCGGTCGGCGAGCGCACCGCGGACCGGCTCACCCTGGACCGGGTTGACCCGGCCTACCGGGCCCGCTTCGCCGACGGCAAGGCGCTCGACGTGCACCACGACGCCGGGCTGATGGCCGCCGCCATCACCGAGTTCGCCGGCCCGGCGCAGGCGGGCGGCTACCTGCGGCTGCGCGACTGGCTGAGCCGGCTGTACGCGGCCGAGTTCGACGGATTCATCGCGTCGAACTTCGACTCGCCGCTCTCCCTGGTCTCCCCCGCGCTGGCGAAGCTGGTGGCGCTCGGCGGCTTCCGGCGCTGGGACCGGGCCGTCGCCGACCACATCACCGACCCGGACCTGCGCCGCATCTTCACCTTCCAGTCGCTCTACGCCGGGGTCGCGCCGAGCAAGGCGCTGGCCGCGTACGCGGTGATCGCCTACATGGACACCATCTCCGGGGTCTGGTTCCCGCGCGGCGGCATGCGCGCGATGCCGGACGCGATGGCCGCCGCGGCCACCGCCGCCGGGGTGAAGATCCGCTACGGCGCCACCGTCTCGGCGATCGAGCGCGACGGCGACCGGGTGCGCGCGGTGCGCACCGCCGACGGCGAGCGGGTGCCCGCCGACGCGCTCGTCCTCACCACCGAGCTGCACACCACCTACGACCTGCTCGGGCACCGCTCCCGGCGCCCGGTCGAGGTGAACCCGGCGCCGTCGGCGGTCATCCTGCACCTCGGCGTGGACGCCGTGCCGGACCTGCCGCACCACTCGCTGCTCTTCGGCAAGGCGTGGGACGAGACGTTCCGCGACATCATCACCGACGGCCGGGTGATGACCGACCCGTCGCTGCTGCTCACCCGCCCCAGTGCGGGCGATCCGGCGCTCGCCCCGCCCGGCCGCGACCTGCTCTACCTGCTGGCCCCGGCGCCGAACCTGGACCGCGGCCGGATCAACTGGGACCGCTTCGCCCCGGCCTACGCCGAGGAGGTGCTGGCCGTCACCAATGCCAGGCTGCCCGAACCGCTGCCGAATCCGGAGCTGCTGCGCGTGGTCACCCCGGCGGACTGGGCCAGGCAGGGCATGCTGGCGGGCAGCCCGTTCGCGCTCGGCCACACCTTCGCCCAGACCGGCCCGTTCCGGCCGGCCAATATGATCCGCGGCCTGGACAACGTGGTCCTCGCCGGCAGCTCGACCGTGCCCGGCGTCGGTATCCCGCCGGTGCTCATCTCCGGGCGGCTGGCCGCCGACCGGATCACCGGAACCACGCAGCCCACCCGATCGGACCGCCCATGACCCGCACCGAGCTCGACGCCGCAGGCATCACCGACACCGCCCTGCGCGAGTCCTACCAGGCCTGCCGGGTGCTCAACGCCAGGCACGGCAAGACCTTCTTCCTCGCCACCCGGCTGCTCGCCCCCGACCAGCGCCCCGCCGTGCACGCGCTCTACGGCTTCGCGCGCAGGGCCGACGACATCCTGGACGAGTTCGACGAACGCTCCACCGCCGAGCGCGCCGAGGGGCTGGCGACGCTGGCAGCGCAGTTCCGGGCAGGCGCGGCCGAGGCCGACCCGGTGCTCGCCGCGGTGCTGCACACCGCCCGCGGCTACCGTATCCCGGACGCGCTCTTCGACGACTTCCTCACCTCCATGCGGATGGACCTGGAGATCACCGACTACCGCGACCGCGCCGCGCTCGACCGCTACGTCTACGGCTCGGCCGAGGTCATCGGGTTGCAGGTGCTCCCGGTGCTCGGCACCGTCGGCGACGAGGCGGAGGCCGCCCCCTACGCCGCCGCGCTCGGCAAGGCCTTCCAGCTGACGAACTTCCTCCGCGACGTCAATGAAGACCTGGCCCGCGACCGGGTCTACCTGCCCGCCGACGAACTCGCCGCGCACGGCGTCGACCGCGACCTGCTGCTCTGGTGCCAGGCGCACCGCGGCACCGACCCGAGGGTGCGCCGGGCGCTCGCCGAGCAGCACGCGATCACCCGCACGATCTACCGGCAGGCCGAGGCGGGCATCGCGCTCCTGCAGCCGCGCTCGCGGGCCTGCGTGGCGACGGCGCTCACGCTGTACTCGGAGATCCTGGACCGGATCGAGGCGAGCGATTTCGCCGTCTTCGAGCAGCGGGCCAGCGTGGGGATCCCGCGCAGGCTCGCCGTCGGCGGTGCCGGGCTGGCCAGGGCCTGGTGGGCCAGGCGCGCGCCGGGATCGGGAGTGCCGCGGCACCCGTAGTGAGCGGCTGCGGGAAGCGGCGGGCCGCCCCGGATGCCCGAAAACCGGGCCGTGGCGATGACGGCGGCGCCGGGGTGGCCTCGCAGGCCGGGAAAGATACTGCTCAGGAGGGCAGCGGGGCGCTCAGCTCGACGATGGTCCCGGCGTCGCCGACGATCACCCTGGTATCCGGCACGAGCGCCCGGATCAGCATGAGGCCGCGGCCGCGATGCGAATCGGCGTCCTCGTCGGCCGGGTGCCAGGTGCCGCCGTCGGTGATGGTGATGCAGACCCTGCCGCCGTCGATCTCCGCGCGCAGCGTGATCACCCTGCCGTCCTCGCGGTGGCCGTGCTCGACCGAGTTCGTACACGCCTCACTGGCGGCGAGCAGCAGGTCGTAGGCCCGGTCCGGGTCGGCGGTGTGCTCCGCGAGCCAGTCGCGCAGGGCGTGTCTGACATCGGCCAGTTCGGCGCCGCGCGCGGGGAACTCGATCTCCAACGCTCGCGGGGAGCGATCCGATATGTCCATCTCTCCTCTTCACGTCGAAACCGGCATTCCTGGGCCTACCCGTCTTTCCGGGATACACACCTGAGTCTCGGCTCACCCCGGCGGCAGCGGCCCTTCCGGCTTCTCGTGGTCTCGATCCTGCTCCAGCCAGTAGTCGACCGCACCCTGGAGCACGGTCCGGAACAGGGTGAAATCCACCGGCTTGTAGATATAGCTGTCCGCACCCGCGGCATAACACCTGTCGATGTCGCTGGACGCCGTCGACGAGGTGAAGACCACCACCGTGAGCTCCGCGGCGGCGGGCTCGGCCCGGAGCCGGGACAGCACGGTGTAGCCGTCGGTGCCAGGCATGTTCAGGTCCAGCAGGACCAGCGCGGGGCGCGGCCGCCCGGTGTCGCGCAGCCGGGCCAGCCCGTCCGCGCCGTCGGCGACGAACTCGACGAGCAGGTCCGGGTGCGAGGCGCGCAGGGCGCGCTCGATCGCCTCCCGGTCGTCGGCGGAGTCCTCGACGACGAGGACGAGGCGCTGCCCGGTCACGACGCCGCCCCCCGGTGCCGGATGGCGAGCACGGCGGCGTCGTCGCCGACCCGGTAGCGGTCGGCGCCCGCCGCGAGCGTCTCGGCGAGCTCGGCGGCGGGGAGGTCGCGCAGCCCGGCCAGCGTCGCGGGCAGCTCGTCCTCGAAGAACCGGCCGTCCGCGTCCCGCGCCTCGGTGAGGCCGTCGGTGTAGAGCAGGATCAGGTCGCCGGGGCGCAGCACGCCGTCGTAGGGCTTCAGCCCCAGCTCCGGGCGGACGCCGACGAGCAGCCCGGAGCAGTCCGGCTGCTCCACCTCGCCGCCGCGGCGCAGGATCAGCGGCGCCGGGTGCCCGCCGGAGAGCACCCGGATCGGCACCCCCTCCGGGCCGCCCGCGGCGAGGTCGAGCGTGACCGCGGTCAGGGTCAGGAAGCGGCTGACGCCGGTGCGCAGCATCTTGGTGTTCAGGATGTCGAAGGCGCGCTCCGGGCTGTGCCCCTCGGCCAGGATGGTCTCCAGCGTGTGCCTGGCCAGCCCGGTCAGCGCGGCCGCGGGCGCGCCGCGGCCGCAGACATCGCCCATCAGCGCGGTGAGTGTGTGCTCCGGCTCGTGCACCAGGCCGTAGAAATCGCCGCCGACGTCGAGGCTGTGGTCGGCGACCCGGTAGGCGGTCGCCATCTCCAGCCCCGGCACCTCGGGCAGCGCGGCCGGGAGCAGGTGCTGCTGCAGCGACATGACGTCGGCGCGCTGCTGCGCGTACAGCGCGGCGTTGTCGATCGCCAGCGCCGCCCGCCCGGCCAGGTTGCGCAGGAAGGCGTGCGTCGGCATGCGCGCCGAGCCGTGCCGGTGGAACAGGGTCAGCAGCCCGACATCGCGGCCGCGCGCCCGCAGCACCGAGATGGTGGCGGTGTCCAGGTTGGCGTCGGGCGGGAGCCCGGCGGGCAGCGGGCTGTCCTCCCAGCCGGAGCGGTCCGCGCGCTGCACCACCGGCGCGCCGGCCCAGCGGCCCGCGCGCAGGTGCTCGCCGAGGCTGCGCTCCCGGCGCGCGTCCAGGTGCGCCACCGCGACCAGCTCCATCTGCCCGCCGCGGGCGATGTGCACGGCGGCGCCGTCGGCCAGGCCGGGCACGGTCATCCTGACCACCGCGCGCAGCGTCTCCTCGATCTCCAGCGAGGAGCCCATCCGCAGCGAGGCCTCGGCCAGGATGGCATCGGCGAGGCTGCGGTCGGCGAGCGCCCGCTGCTCGGTGACCTGCCGGTCGATCGCGATCATGATGTCGCGCGCCTGCCGCAGCGCGGTCACGGTATCCGGCGGCACCGGGTGCGCGGCGACGGTGGCCAGCGCGACGAGCCCGCACGGCCCCGCCACCGGGCGGTACGGCGCCACCAGCAGCGCGGCCACGCCGAGCGCGGTCAGCCTGGCCGCGAGTTCGGGTGATCGGGTTGCCAATTCGGCCGGTTCGACCTCGACCAGGGTGGCCTCGGCCGAGCCGTCGGCGCGGTCGGGGTACCACTCCGCGGCGCGCGCGGCCAGCTCGGCGGCGAGCGTCGCCGGGACGAAGGCGGTGCCGTCGCGGTCGGCCCAGCGCGCGGCGACCGCGGCGTCGGTGGCCGCGACGCCGACGGCGAAGGTCGCCGCCACGCCCGGCAGCGAGAGCAGCCCGCCGACCAGCTCGTCCGGCAGGTCGGCGACGCTGCGGGCGTCGAAGGCCGAGCGCCAGGAGGCGTGCAGCAGCGTCGCCCACGGGGTGCGCGGAGTCGTCGGCATGGTTGCTCGTCCTCCCGCTCTCCGGCGGACCCCGATCGGTCCGACCCCTACTGTAAGGTTCCGCCACGTTTGCTCCACCCGGCGACCCATACGGAAGGAGCTGCGATGACGTCGCTCTCCGACGACGACGCCCTGTTCCGGCTCGACGACCGCGATCTGGCGGCCGAGCAGGCGGTGGGGACCGCATTCGACCTGTCGCAGTGCGTCAACGAGCCGATCCATCGGCTCGGCGGCATCCAGTCCTACGGCACGCTGCTCGCCATCGACGCCGCCGACGTGATCGCGGTCGCCGGCTCGAACAGCGAGCGGGTGCTCGGCCGCCCGGCCGCCGCCCTGGTCGGCACCCCGGTGGCCGAGCTGATCGGCCCCGAGGGGCTGGCCGCCGTGCACGAGACGCTGCGCGCGCCGACCGGTGACCGCGGGCTGCTCGGGCTGCACATCCCGCCCGGCGGCCCCGAGTTCGACGCCACCGTCTACCGCTCGGACGGCGTGCTCGTCATCGAGCTGGAGCCCGCCGCCGTCGAGCGGCCGTTCCAGTTCGCCCGCTTCTACCCCCGGCTGCGCAGCACCCTGACCCGGCTGCAGAACGCGCGGACGGTGCTCGCCGCCTGCGCCGCCGCGGTCACCGAGATCCGCGCGCTCACCGGCTACGACCGGGTGGTCGCCTACCGCTTCGAGGGGCGCGACGGCCCCGGCGAGGTGATCGCGGAGTCGGTCGCCGACGGCCTCGACCCCTGGCAGGGGCTCTGGTTCCCGGCCACCGACATCCCGCCGCAGGCGCGCAGGCTCTACGAGCGCAACTGGATCCGGGTCATCCAGGACGTGGACGACGACACCGCAGTGCTTGTCCCGCCGCTGCTCTCCGACACCGGCGCCCCGCTCGACCTCTCCGACTCCACGCTGCGCACGGTCTCCGGCTTCCACCTGGAGTACCTGCGCAATATCGAGGTGCGGTCGTCCATGTCGGTGTCGCTGCTGCGCGACGGCGAGCTGTGGGGGCTGATCGCCTGCCACGGCGTCGAGCCGCGCACGCTGAGCCCCGAGGTCCGCACCTCCTGCGAGTTCTTCGGGGTCATGCTCTCGCTGCAGCTCGCCGCGCTGCAGGACGCCGAGACCTCGCGGGCCAGGCAGACCGCGCGCAAGGCGCTGGCCCAGCTGGTCACCGCGCTGGACACCGACATCGGCCAGTCGGTGCGGGACAACGGCGCGCTGCTGGCCCAGCTGGTGCCAGCCGACGCCGTCGTACTGCGCGCCGCCGATCCGAGCACCGGCGAGCTCGCGCCGACCGTCGCGCACGGCGACCCCGCCGAGTTCGACGCCACCGCGCTGGAGACGCTGTGGCAGCGGCTGCCCGCGCTCGCGCCGGGGCAGGTCTGGAGCAGCGACTGCCTCGGCGACCACGACCCCGCGCTCACCGCGCTCTCCCCCGCGCTCAGCGGCGCGCTGGTCCTCGCGCTGGACGGCGCGGGCACCGGCATCGCCTGGCTGCGCCGGGAGCGAAGGGCGTCGCGCACCTGGGCCGCCGACCCGGCGCAGCCGGTGCGGCTCGGCCCGCGCGGCGAGCGGCTCACCCCGCGCGGCTCCTCGGCGGTGTACCGGGCGGTGGTGCGCGGCTGCTCGGTGCCGTGGACCGCGCCGGACGAGGCCGTGGTGCAGGAGTTCGGCCACGCCATCACCACCGTTGTGCTCAGGCACACCGCCCGGCTCGCCGCGCTGAACACCGAACTGCGCAGGGCCAACCACGATCTGGACACCTTCGCGCACGCCGCCGCGCACGAGCTCAAGGAGCCGCTGCGCGGAATCTCCAACTCCGCCACCTTCATCGGCGAGGACGCGGGCGACAGCCTCGACCCGACCACCGTGCGCAGGCTCGGCACCATCCGCACGCTGGCGGTCCGGATGGACGAGCTGATCAACTCGCTGCTGCACTTCGCCCAGCTCGGCCAGGGCGAGCTACGCCGGGAGCCGGTCGCGCTGCGCGCCGCCACCGAGCGCGCGCTGCAGATCGCGGGCGCACGGCTGGAGGAGCAGCGGGTCGCGATCACGCTGCCCGAGCCGGGGGTGACGGTTCCGGCCGACCCGGATCGGCTGCAGGAGATCCTGATCAACCTGCTGGTCAATGCCGCCAAGTACGCCGCCGACGAGCCGCCGCGCACGGTCGAGGTCGGGGTGCGCGGCGGCGGCCGGGTCCCGGTGTACTTCGTGCGGGACAACGGGATCGGCATACCGGAGGCGGACCAGCGGGAGGTGCTCCGGCTCTTCCGCCGGCTGCACCCGAGGGAGTCGCGCGGCGGCGGCCACGGCGCCGGGCTGGCCATCGTGGATCGGATCGTGGAGCGGCACGGCGGCCGGCTGTGGCTGGAATCCGCGCCGGGGGCGGGCACCACGGTCTACTTCACCCTCGAGGCCGAGCCCGGCGCCGGGTGACCTTCCTGCGGTATGTTTTCCCGGCGACGCCCCCCGGCGGAACGGCCGGGGTAGCGGTTTCCCATGGGATACGCTGAGTACGCGGTTGAGCTCACAGCCGCAAGCGAACTCTTCCCGCGATCTCCCGCGGCGGGATCCCGCGTGGCACCGGCCACCGCCGGATCCGACCACGCCCGGCCGTCGCCGTCGAGAGAGGTTCACCGTGCGCTTCACAGATCCGCCCCGCGATTTCCACGTCGAGGTCAGGTCGGTCGATGCCGCTGTCGTGGTGACCGCCCACGGCGAGGTCGACATCATCACCGCACCCCGGCTGCAGCAGGCGCTGGCCGAGGCGGGCTCCGGCGTCGTCATCGCCGACCTGACCGCCGTCCCGTTCTTCGACTCCGCCGGGCTCAACGCGCTCATCCAGGCGGCGGACGGCGCCGAACTGCGGATCGCCGCCTCCAGGGCGGTGCACCGGCCGATGGAGGCCACCGGCCTGGTCAAGGTGATCCCGACCTTCGACAGCCTGGACGCCGCGCTGGCCGGCTGAGCCCGGCCCGCGGCCCGCGGTCCGCGGGCAGCCGGACCGGACATGGTGTCGTGGCATGCTGTCCGAATGCCCGATATTCGCCTTGAGATCACCGACGACATCGCCACCATCACGCTGCACCGCCCGGACAAACTGAACGCCTTCACCACGGTGATGGAGAACGAGCTGATCGAGGCCTTCGATCGCACCGACGCAGACGACGCCGTGCGCGCGGTCGTGCTCACCGGCTCCGGCCGCGCCTTCTGCGCGGGCGCCGACCTCTCGGCCGGCGCCGATACCTTCGTCGCCCCGGACGACTGGCGCGACGGCGGCGGCCGGGTGGTGCTGCGGATGTTCGAGTCGCGCAAGCCGATCATCGCCGCGATCAACGGCCCCGCGGTCGGCGTCGGCATCACCATGACGCTCGCCGCCGACTTCCGGCTGGCCGCCGAGAACGCGCGCATCGGCTTCGTCTTCAACCGGCGCGGCATCGTGCCGGAGTCCGGCTCCAGCTGGTTCCTGCCCCGGCTGGTGCCGCTGCAGACCGCGCTGGACTGGGTCTACTCCGGCCGCCTCGTCGAGGCCGCCGAGGCGCACGAGGCCGGGCTGCTCTACCGGCTCTACCCCGTCGAGCGGCTGCTGGACGAGGCGTACGCGCTGGCCCGCTCGGTGACCGAGCACTCCGCGCCGGTCTCGGTGGCGCTCTCCAGGCAGATGCTGCTGCGCGGGCTCGGCGTCGAGCACCCGATGATCGCGCACCGGGTGGAGACCCGCGGCATCCTCGCCCGCGGCGCGAGCGCCGACGCCCGCGAGGGCGTCTCCGCGTTCCTGGAGAAGCGCCCCGCGCGCTTCCCGGACCGCCCGAGCACCGACATCCCGGACATCTTCGGCGCCGATATGCCGGTTCCGCCCTTCCACCCGTAGCGGAATGCGCACCGGGAGTGCGGGGTCGATCCCGCAGGTGACCGATACCGCACGGTGAAGTACACCGGCAAGCCGTACGCCGAGTTCGATCCGGCCGCCGTGCACGACGCCGAGCGCGTGGTGGTGCGGGTGCCGACGACGACGGTGTCCGGCCGGTGCCGATCACCGGCCGGGGACCGCCGCGCGCGGGTCGTGCCCGCCGAAGGCGAGCCCGATCACGAAGCCGGCCACCTCCTCGAGCTGCCTGGCCCGGTCGAGCCCGCCGAACACCGCAGGGGTCGCCCCGGCCGCGCGCACCAGCGTCTCGGCGGTGCGCAGTGCGGCCGGATCGTCGCCGCACAGCGCCACGGTGGCGGGTACCGGTTCGGTGCCGGCCCAGGTGTCCGCCGGGAACAGGTGGAATGCCTTGACCACGTGCGCGTGCGGCGCGGCGGTCGCGATCAGCCGGGCCGCCGCGGTGCCCGGTGGGAGCGTCAGGACGCCGATCCCGTGCGTCACGGGGTTGGTCGGGTCGAGCACGGTGACGCCCGCGGGCAGCAGCCCCGCGACCTCCGCCGCGACAGCCGACGGCACGGCGAGCAGCACCGCCTCCGCACCGGCCACCACGTCGGCCGGAGTGCCCGCCCGCGCGCCGATCGCCTCGGCGGTCACCGCGGCCCGCCCCGGATCCCGCCCGCCGAGCAGCACGGTGTGCCCCGCGCGCACCCACCGATGTCCGAGCGCCGCCGCCATGGCACCGCTTCCCACGATTCCGATTCGCATGGCCGCCGACGGTAGCCACCCCGATACGCACCGCCGGGAGCGTATCGACGCGGCATGATCAGGGGATGGACGAAGCCGGGCGCGGCCGGGTGGCGGACTGCCGGGTGCGGGCCGCGACCGATCTGCTGGCGCACACCTGGGACCCGGTGGTGCTCGCCGCGCTGCAGGCGGGCCCGCGGCGCCGGAGCGCGCTGCGCACCGGCATCGGCGGCATCAGCGACAAGGCGCTCACCGCCGCGCTCGCCCGGCTGCACCGGCGCGGCCTGATCGAGCGCCGCCGCTACGCCGAGGCGCCGCCCCGGGTCGACTACGCGCTCACCGCGCTCGGCCGCGGGCTGGTCGACGGGCCGCTGCGCGCGCTCGCCGCCTGGGCGCACGAGCACGGCGACGCCCTGCTCGCCGCCGAGTCCGCCCTGCTCGCCGCCGAGGCTCAGGAGGCGTAGCCGCGCAGGATCACGCCGCGCAGCGCGGCCCGGTAGTCGTCGGTCTCCTCGGCGGCGGCCGAACGCCTGGCACCCGGCCAGCGGTGCAGCGCGTCTTCGATGCCCTCGTTCACCGCGTCCAGCACGCGCGGGGCCGGGATGCCCTGCTGGGCGCAGGTGCGCACCGCGCGCTCCAGCCGCTCCAGCGTCGGCATCCCCGATCTCTCCGCGACCTCGAGCAGCGTCAGCACGACGTGGAAGGCCGCGTGCGTCGCCGCGCGGGTGTCGCGCTCTCCGGTACCCCTTCGGTTCTCCACGTCGCTTCCTTCCTCGCCCACCGTCTCGTTCGCCTCGACCGTGCGGCGACAGACGGTATCGGAGTGCGCCGGGGTCCGCGGGCGAGCCGGGACGGTCCCGTGCAATCCAGTTCCTACGCCCACGTATCTTGTGACCGGCCACAGTAGGCGTGAGGGCGAGTTGCAGCAAACTCCAGGCTCGCCGGGCCGGATCAGTAGACCGGGACCGCGGCCTCGTCCGCCCCGATGAACATCCGGCGCACGAGCGGGCGCGCCGCCCGCGAGGTCAGCACCCCGGCTACGGCACGGGCCAGCCGGACGGTCGCCTTCGAACCGGGAACCATGGCCCCGACGCCGCCGCCGGGCACCTGCTTGGCCCGCTCCAGGTACGGCGCGAGCACCCGCTCGGCACGGGCCAGCGCGCCGGGGATGTCGCCGGGCGCGGCGGTGAGCTCGCCGCAGAGCACGTAGGCGCCGACGATGGCCATCGCGGTGCCCATTCCGGTGAGCGGCGAGCCGCAGTACCCGGCGTCGCCGAGCAGCGTCACCCGCCCGGCCGAGAGCGACGGCATGTCGACCCGCACCAGCTCGTCGAAGTAGAAGTCCGGCGTCTCCGGCAGCGCGGCCAGGATCTCCGGCGCGTGCCCGCCGACCCCGGTCAGCCGCTGCCGCACCAGCTCCCGCTGTGCCGCGGGATCGCCGCGCAGCGCCGGATCGGCGGGGGCGCGCAGCGTGACGATCGCCTTGGCGGTGGCCGGGTCGGCGTCCGGGCGGATCCCGACCGCGACCCCGACCGCCGGGTGCAGGGAGAACCAGCCCGGCTCGGCATCGGCGGGGGTGGGGACGGTGAAGAAGGACATGGCGCCGCCGAGGTGCGTGGCGAACCGCTCCTCCGGCCCGAAGGCGAGCGCCCTGGTGCCGGAGTGCAGCCCGTCCGCGGCGACCACCAGGTCGTACCGCCCGCGCAGCCCCGAGGCGAAGGTGACGTCGACGCCGGAGCCGTCGTCGTGCAGCGCGGCGATCGACTCGCCGTAGCGGTACTCGGCGCCGTCGCCGAGCGCGGTGAGCAGCACGTCGTTCAGGTCGCCCCTGGTGATCTCCAGGTCGGCCACCGGGCCGGCGCCGTCGAACATCTCGGCGGGCATCCTGGCGTAGACCCGGCGCTGCGCGTCCACGTACGCCATGCCGCGCTCGTGCAGCCTGCGCTCGCGAATCGCGGGGAGCAGCCCCATCCGCTCCACCACCGCGCGGCTCTGCCCGCGCAGGTCCACCGCCTGCCCACCGGGCCGCGGCGCCGCCGCGCGCTCCACCACCGTCGGGCGAATTCCCTTCGCCGCCAACCCGAGTGCGAGCGCGTTCCCCGCGATACCGCCACCGCTGATCAGAACCTGCATGACCGACCTCTCCCTGAAACGAACGTCTGAGACATATGTATAAACAGTTCTTGCACGTTTGTCTAGAACAAGTGTCTAAGACGCTGGTGTACGGTCTGTGCATGGGCAATCGGGAAGACCTGCTGGCCGGCGCGCGGCAGGTGATCGTGGAGCGCGGCGTCGCCAAGGCCACCGCGCGGGAGATCGCGGCCGCCGCCGGGGTCAGCCTCGCGGCCATCGGCTACCACTTCGGCTCCAAGGAGCAGCTGATCACCGAGGCGATCAGCGACACACTCGGCACCGCCATCGGCGACGCCATGGAGGACCGCATCCGCGAGGGCAGCGGCCACACCCCACTGGACGGCTTCGCCGCCGTCTGGAACGCCATGCCTGCCGCCTTCGCCGCGAACCGGCCCGCCATGCTCGCCAGCATGGAGAACCTGGTCCGGGTCGCCCGCTCCCCCGAGGCGCAGCAGCATTTCCAGGAGATGCTCGACGGCGGTTTCGGCGACCTCGACGACGCGCTGCGCGAGGCCCACCCCGAGCTCACCCCCGAGCAGGCGCGGGCCGTCGCGGAGCTGCACTTCGTCTTCTCGCAGGGCCTCGGGCTGCTGCACACCATCGCCCCCGACGCCGCGCTCCCCGACGGCGACCGGCTCGCCGTCGCCATCGCGGCGCTCGCCGGGATCAGCCGGGATTCGTGACCCGCGCCAGCACGATCCCGCCCACGATCAACCCGAGCGCGAGCACCCGGCCGACGGTGAGCGGATCGCGGTGCAGAACGACGCCGAGCGCGATGGCGCCGACGGCGCCGATGCCGGTGAAGACGGCGTACGCGGTGCCGACCGGCAGGGTGCGCATGGCGAGCGAGAGCAGGTAGACGGCGCTCGCCGCGAGGACGAAGCACAGCAGGGTCGGGAGCGGGCGGGTGAAGTTCCTGGTCGGCTCGATGCTTTGCGACCAGGCCACCTCGACGAGTCCGGCGAGCCCCAGAAACAACCACCCCGTCACGCTTTCGACCGCCGCTCACATAGTTTGATGCGCATATCCAGGTATGGACATCTCTTCCAACTGGACGGCTACAGCCTAGTAGCAAATGGACAGGTTGTCCACTTGCTAGGCTGGGCCCATGGACCCCCGCGAGAATCTGCTGGCCGACCGGCCCGCCCCGGTCGCCGAACGCGCCGACGCCGCGCGCAACCGGGCCCGCATCCTCACCGCCGCCGGGCAGCTCTTCACCACCCGCGACCCGCGCACCGTCACCATGGACGACATCGCCAGGGCGGCGGGCGTCGGCCGCGGCACCCTCTACCGCCGCTACCCGGACATCGCCGCCATCGCCACCGCGCTGCTCGACGAGCACGAGCGCGACCTCCAGGAGAAACTGCTCCGCGGCGCTCCCCCGCTCGGACCGGGCGCCCCGCCCACCGAACGCCTCGCCGCCTTCTACGCCGCCATGGTGGAGCTGCTCGAGCACCACGCCGACCTGGTGCTCGGCACCGAGAGCGGCGGCGCCCGGTTCGACACCGGCGCCTACGGCTTCTGGTCGGCCCATGTGCGCGCGCTCCTCGCCGAGGCGGGCGTTCGCGAACCGGAGGCGCTGGTCGACGTGCTGCTCGCGCCGCTCGCCGCCGAGGTCTACCGCTACCAGCGGGCCCGCGGCATGTCACCGGACGCCATCGCCGCCGCGCTCACCACCGTGGCCCGCGCGGCGATCAGCGAGTGACTCAGCCCTCCCCCAGCGGAAACACGAGCAGCGAGCTCGACGCCGTCGCCAGCAGCTTCCCGCCGGAATCGCGGACCTCGCCCTCGGCGAAGGCGATCCGCCGCCCCGGCTTGGTCACCCGGCCCACCGCACGGATGGCGCCGGTGTGCCCGTGGATCGGCCGCAGGTAGCTCACCTTCAGCTCGATCGAGGTGTAGCCGGTGCCGGCGGGCAGCGTGGTGTGCACCGCGCAGCCGACCACCGAGTCCAGCAGCGTGCAGACCAGCCCGCCGTGCACCAGCCCGATCGGGTTGTACGCGGATTCGTCGGGCACGCAGGCGAACCCGACCTCGCCGTCCGCGACGGTCATCTCGCCGAACCCGCCGAAGAGCCCGCTGATCGGCGGCGCCGGAAGCTCCCCCGCCGCGATCGCCCGCATGTACGCGATGCCGGAGAGCGCCGCGCCCGCCTGCGCCGTCGCCATCGGGTCGAACCAGGTCACGGTCTTGCTGCGAGCCGGACCCCAGGTGGCCGGCGCGGTCTCGATTGTCATATCCTGAAGATAGGCACTTTCGAAAAGAAAGTAGATGGAGGGTGACGCATGCCACAGCCGGAGGTTCCCGACGACATCCTCCCCTACTGCCCCTACTTCGCCGCCGCCACCGAATCACTCGGCCGCCGCTGGGCCGCCGTCGTCCTGCGTGCCCTGGTCGGCGGCGCCACCCGATTCGGGGACATCTCCGCCGCCGTCCCCGGCATGACCGACAAGCTGCTCTCCCAGCGGCTCAAGGATCTGGAGGCGGACGGGCTCGTCGAGCGGCGGGTCCACCCGACGACGCCGGTGCGCATCGAGTACCACCTCACCGAGAAGGGCGCGGCACTCGGGCGAGTGCTGCTCCGGCTCAACCGGTGGGCGCTGGAGTGGATGGAGCTGCCGGAGCAGGGGTGAACGCGCCGTGCCAGCGCCGGGCCGGATGCGTCTCCGGGAGCGTGTCGGCGGCGCCGAAGAACTTGTGCCGCAGCGTGCCCGGCGTGTACTCGTGCTGGGCGAGCCCGCGCTTGCGGAGCTCGGGGACGACGTGGTCGGCGAAGTCGGCGAAGGAGCCGGGGGTGACGGCGTACTGCAGGTTGATGCCGTCGACGCCGGCGTCCTGCCAGCGCTCGAGTTCGTCGGCGATCTGCTCGGGGGCGCCGACGAGGCGGGTGGCGTGCTGCTTGTGGGTGACGAAGTCGGCGATGGTGACGTCGGTGCGGCCGCCGGCGGCGCGGATCAGGCTCTCGATGGCGCTGCGGGTGCCGTCGACCGCGGAGCTGAGCTCGCCGATCGGGGTGTCGATGGGCAGCCCGCCGAAGTCGATGCCGATGCTGCCGCTGCGGTGCGCGAGCAGCCCGTCGAGGCTGAAGGATTCGTCCAGGTCGGCGGCTTTGCGCCGGGCCTCCGCCGCGGTCGAGCCGACGATCACGGTGAGGCCCTGGAAGAACTTGATGTCGTCGCGGGCGCGGCCTGCCGCCGCGGCGAGGTCGCGGGTGTGCGCGATGACCTCGCGGGCGGCGGCGGGCGAGCCCTGGTTGATGAAGACGCCCTCGGCGTGCCGTGCGGCGAAGGCGCGGCCCGCGTCCGAGGTGCCCGCCTGGAAGAGCACCGGCGTGCGCTGCGGGGACGGGGCCGAGAGGTGCGGCCCCTCCACGGCGTAGCGCTCGCTGCGGTGGTGGATCTTGTGGATCCGGCTCGGGTCGGCGTGGATGCCGCGCACGCGGTCGCGGACGAGCGCGCCGTCGTCCCAGGAGCCCTCCCACAGCTTGTAGACGACCTCGGAGTACTCCTCGGCCCAGGCGTAGCGCTCGTCGTGCGGCACCCGGTCGGGGAGGTCGAAGTTGCGCGCGGAGTTGCGCAGCGCGCTGGTGACGATGTTCCAGCCGATCCGGCCGCGGGAGAGGTGGTCGAGCGTGGAGATCTTGCGCGCGAAGGAGAACGGGTGGTCCTGCAGCACCGAGCTGGTGATCACGATGCCGAGGTGCTCGGTGGCGGCGGCGAGCGCCGAGACCAGCGCGGCCGGGTCGTGGTTCGGCACCTGCAGCCCCTCGCGCACGTGCGTCTCCCAGCCGCCGCCGAAATCGTCGTAGAGCCCGACGATGTCGGCGAAGAAGACCGAGTCGAAGGTGCCGCGCTCCAGGATCCGGACCAGCTCCAGCCACGGGTCGAGGGTGTGGAACTCGGTCTGGCGGGTGTCGTCGCGCCGCCACGAGCCGTACGACACGTGCGTCACGGTGTTCATGGTGAAGGCGTTGAGCAGCAGCCGGGGTCGGCTCATGGGACGGGGTTCCTTCGAGGTCAGGCGGCGGCGGGGGCGCGCACGGGGCCGATGCCGAAGCGATCGCGCAGCGTCGTCTCGGCGTACTCGTGCCGGAAGAGGCCGCGGCGGCGCAGGATCGGCACCACCTCGTCGACGAAGATCTCCAGCCCGGACGGGAAGGCGTCCGGCATGAGGTTGAATCCGTCGGCGGCGCCTGCCAGGAACCAGTCCTCGATGGTGTCGGCGACCTGTTCGGGGGTGCCGATGATGCGGCGGTGCCCGCCGGTGCCGAACTCGGACAGCGCGTCGCGCAGGGTGTACCGGTCGCCGCGGGCGGCGATCCGCTCCTCGACGCCGCGCACCACCGACTCGCGGAAGCCGAGCGAGGCGGTGAAGGTGTCCGGGTTCGCCGGCTCGGCCAGCGTCTCGCGCGGGAAGGGCTCGTCCAGCCGGTAGCGGGTGAGGTCGTGGTCGAGCACGGCGCCGAGCCTGGCCGCCTCGTAGCCGGGATCCTGCAGCTCCCGCGCCCGTTCGTAGCGGGCGACCGCCTCGGCGTGCGTGCTGCCGATGACGGTGATCAGCCCGGGCAGGATCGCGATGTCGCCGCGCGCCCTGCCGTGCCCGGTCGCGATCTGCTTGACCTGCTCGTAGTGCTCCACCCCCGCCGCGCGCGAGAGCTCCGCGCTGAACACCGCGTTCGCGGTGCGCCCGGCCAGCGCCCTGCCCTGCGGCGAGCCGCCCGCCTGCACCAGCAGCGGGTACCCCTGCGGCGAGGCGCCGAGCGGCAACCGCCCGGCGACCTCGAAGAACTCGCCGTGGTGCCGGATTCCGCTGCCGTCCACCGCCGCTCGCCAGAGCGCGAGCACCACGTCCACGAACTCGTGCGCGCGCCGGTAGCGGGTGGCGCGGTCCGGGATGGCACCGAGCCCGAAGTTGCCGCCCGCGGCCGGGTTGTAGGTGGTCACCGCGTTCCAGGCGGCGCGGCCGCCGCTCAGGTGGTCGAGGGTGAGCAGCCGCTCGGCCAGCTCGACCGGGTCGTTGAAGGTGGTGGAGAGCGTGCCGATCAGCCCGAGGTGCTCGGTCTCGGCCGCGACGGCGGCGAGGATGGCGGTCGGTTCGAGGGCGCGGCCGCCGGGGCGCGTCAGCGGGTCCTCGCGGACCGCGGGGTTGTCGGCGAGGAAGAAGGCGTCCAGGGTGCCGCGCTCGGCGATCCGGCCGATCCGGGCGAAGTAGTCGCCGGTGGCGACCGCGGTCTTGGGCAGCCCGGAGAGCTCCCAGGCGACCGGGCTGATCCCGAGGTCGAGAACGTTCACATTGAGGACGACGTGCGCACGGCTCATGGTTGGCTCCTTGGCGATCAGGCGTAGACCGGGCGCCACCGGCGCGGGTCGGGTTCGGCGCGGCGGTCGATCCCGAGGTGCACGCGCAGCGGCTCCGGGTCGGCGGTGTCGCGCAGCCGGACGACGCCTGCCGCGGCCAGCGCGGGCAGGGTGCCGGTGAGGAAGCCGCCCACGTCGGCGCGGCCGACCCGGATCAGGACGCCGGTCCCGCCGGGCCGGTCGGCGAGCGCGGTGATCCGTTCGCGCAGTGCGGGATCGGCGGCGTCGAGCCGGAGGTGCGCGGACGCCGCCGGTTCGTCGCCGGGGCCGGCGAGGACCAGGTCGGCGGTGGCCGCGTGCGCACCGTCGCCGTCGGCGTGCTCCCAGAAGACGACCGGTTCGCCCTGCGGGGTGGTGGGCACGTTCAGCGGGCCGGTGCTGGCGTAGGCACCGGTGTGGTCGGCGTAGCGGAGCTCGGCCTCCGGCGGCCGGACCCGCGCGGGGCGCTCCAGGGTCAGCGATTCCAGCGGCCAGGTGCGCCACAGCGCGCGCACCGCGGTGACCGCGTCGGCGAGCAGCTCGGCGCCGCGCGGCCCGCGGGCGGGCGCCCAGCTGCCCCGGTCGGGGGCGCCGAGCGCGATGGCGGCGTCGGCGCGCAGCGCCAGCCAACCGGCCCGGCCGCGCGCGATGTGGTCCAGCGAGGCGATGCGGCGGGCCAGGTTGTAGGGGTGGTCGCGCTGCGGCGAGGCGGCGGCGACGAGCCCGAGACCGGTTGTCCGGCGGGCGAAGACGGTGCCGGTGAGCGCGGGGCTGAGCGCGGGGCCGGTACCTGCCGCGCGGTCGGCGCCGAGCAGGACGTAGCCGACGCCGGCGGCGTCCAGCCGCTCGGGCAGCCGGTCGAAACCGGAGCCGACCGTGGCGGCCAGATCGGCATCCGGAATCTCCACTCCGACGACGAGCGCCATGCCCCGACCTCCTCCGTGACGGAAAATATCCCGAACGCACGCTACGAGCGCGGGCGCCGGTACTGAATCCTTTCTCTCACCGCGATCGGAAGAGACGCCGCCGAACTATGGTTAGCGGTCTTCTTTCCGCCGGGAAACTCGACATGCGTAAGGCGCGATCCCCGTAGGGCTTGAACTGCACGTTCAGTCCTCTTTACGGTGCCGGACGGAACGATTAGCCATAAGTTTGCTTTACCGAATTCCCGGGAATTGTCGAAGTGCAATGGTCCAAGCCGACAGCGACGTGAGGATGAGGACGAATGGACAAGAGAGGAAAGGCGGCACTCGCCGCCGGAGCCGCCGCGATCCTATTGCTCGGCGGCGCCGGTAGTCTGGCCTTCTGGCAGGACAGCACGCAGTCCGGCGGTGGCACCATCACCGCGGGCGAGCTGGCGCTCAGCCCCTGCGTCCCGGTCGGGACCACCGGGTGGGAAGACATCACCGGCGGCACCGCGAAGCCGGTCGATGTCGCGAGCTTCCGGATCGTGCCCGGCGACACCCTGCGCTACACCTGCACGACCACGGTCAGCGCGGACGGTGACAACCTGACGGCAACGCTCGCCGCGGACACCTCGCAGATGTTCGCGGCGGGCAGCGATCCCACGCTGCGGGCCCGGTTGATCAACACCTCGCTCACCGCGACCAGCAGCAGCGGCGCGGTGCTGCCGAACGCGCAGATCACCGAGGCGAACGACGGCCAGACCGTCACCGTCGCGGCCCGGCTCACCTTCGATCCGACCACGCCGAACAAGGAGGCGCAGAACGCGAGCGTCACCTTGAACAACGTGGCGATCACGCTCACGCAGAACACCAATCCCGCGCCCTGACAGGGATCCGATGCGACGGCTGCGATGGTGGGCGATCGCCGGTGCGGCGCTGGTGCTGCTGGCCTTCGGCGTGGCCGAGCAGTCCGGCGCCTACTGGCGCGGCGAGTCGCGGATCGGCGGCGACATCATCCGCTCCGGCACACTCGCACTGCGCGTCGGCGGCGCGTCGAACCAGGTGAGCAACTACGTCTTCGACGCCTTCGGCGGTAGCAACCTGGCCCCGGCCGCGGTCGTGCAGAAACCGCTCACCGTGCGCAACTCGGGTGATGTGACCATGTTCTACCGGCTGCAGAACGTGCGGCAGAGCTCGGCGGCGCTGCCGCTCACGCTGCAGATCTGGCTGGTGGGCGCGGAATCCGGCTGCCCGGCGTCGGCGGCGCCCGGCGGGACCGCGCTCTACAGCGGGCCGATGGCCGGTGCCCAGGTGCCGAGCGCACCGGCCTGGGCGCCGACGCTCACGCCGGGCGCGAGCGCCGTGTGGTGCCTGCGCGCCACCGTCGGCGCGGCCGCCGCCCCGAACACCTCCACGACCGTGACCTTCGACTTCCTGGCGAGTTCATCGTGAACGCACACCGCGGTACCGCGCCCGAGGCGCAGGCAGAGGACTCCACCGGCGCGGGCTGGTGGCTGAAGTCCGTGCTGAGCTGGGTGCTGCTCTTCGTCCTCGGCGCGCTGCTGGTGGTGACCATCGTGCTGCCGCTCGTGGTCGGCGGGCACCGCTACACCATTCTGACCGGGTCCATGGTGCCGACCTATCCGCCGGGGACGCTGGTGGTGGTGCGGCCGGAGGACCCGATCGACCTGGCGGTCGGCACCCCGATCACCTACCAGCTCCGGTCCGGGCAGCCGGAGGTGGTGACGCACCGGATCGTGCAGGTCCGGCGCAATGCCGACGGCCGGATCGGCTTCCTCACCCGGGGCGACGCCAACCCGGTCGACGACGAGCAGATCGTGAATCCGGAGCAGATCCGCGGTGCCGTCTGGTACTCGATCCCGTACCTCGGCTACGTCAACAACTGGTTCTCCGGGCCGAAGCGGACCTACACCATCGCCGCGCTCATCGTGCTGCTCGGCGGGTACGCGCTGTTCGCGCTCGCGACCGACACCAGGGACCGGGTGCGGGCCGGGCGGGAGGGGCGGTGAAGTACCCGGCCGCGCTCGGGAACCTGTGGGCGAGCGCGCGGGTGCGCGCGCTGCTGACGCTCGGCATCGTGCTCGGGCTCGGCACCGCGGGCACGCTCGCGGCCTGGAGCGACTCGGCCACGGCCACCTCGGGCACCTTCAGCATCGGCACCCTCGACCTGCGCGTCGACGACACCAAGGAGCTCGCGCTGCCCGCGCTCGCGCTCACCGGCATGCTGCCGGGCGAGAGCGTCGCCGCCCAGCTCACCGCCCAGAACAGGGGGACGATCCCGTTGACCTACACCATGGCCGCGAGCACTCCGGCGGGCAGCGCCGCGCTCGCCGGGTACCTGCAGATCTCGATCCACCCCGGTGGTGCGGCGAGCAATGCCGCCGCGAACGGGATGCGCACCGGAACCTGTAGCGGGACCCGGCTCGCCCAGGCCACGCTGACCGCGGGCGGCTCGACGCCGCTGGTCAGCACGGCGCGGCCGATCGCCGCCGGCACCGGAACCGACCCGCTCTGCGTGGTCGCGCAGTTGACGACCGCGGCGCCGGTCGCCGTGCAGAACCAGAGTGTCGCCTCGGTGCGCTTCGCGTTCACCGCGACCGCGGTGGGGCAGCCGTGAGCGGGGTGCCGCCGTGGCAGCGGAACCGGGGTTTCCCGGCGGCGCCCGAAACGCGGGGGTCCGGGTTTCCGGAGGCCGTCGCGGGTGGTGCGCCGGTGCGGCCCGCCGACGGATACGCGAACGGACCCGGCGGTTCGGCCCCGCCGAACGGCGAGACCGGTGCGAACGGCGGAGCCCGGCCGGGCGGTGGGATCGGACTGCGCGGCGGTGTCGCGACGAACGGCGGAGCTGGACTGCCGGGAGGCGGTCTCGGGCCGCCCGGGCAGGTCGGCGGGCCCTGGACGCCGGACGGGCCTTCCGGCTCGGCCGGGAAGCACGCGCGACCGGAGCTGCGGACGCCCGCGCAGCTCGCGCTGACGATCGGGGCGGTGGCGGGGACGCTCTGCCTGATCGCGGCGGCGGCCGCGCTGCTGTTCGGGATCACGCCGCTGCTGTTCCGCTCGGGGTCGATGGAGCCGGAGATCGGGTCGGGGGCGGTGGCGCTGGTGCGCACGATCGACGCCGGGGAGATCGAGGCAGGCGACGTGGTGTCGGTGCGGAACGCGGCGGGCGAGCGGCTCACGCACCGGGTGGTCGCGGTCGACGCGGTCACCGGCAACAGCGCGACCATCCGGCTCAAGGGCGACGCGAACGAGTCCGAGGATGCCCAGCCCTACACCGTGACCGAGGCGGAGCGGGTCTTCTTCCACGTCGAGAAGCTGGGCTACGCGGTGGCGTGGCTGGCGAGCCCGGCCGCGGTGTTCCTCGGCGGCGCCTTCGCCGGGCTGCTGCTCGCCATCGCGTTCCTGCCCCGCCCGGCCCGCACCGCCCCCGGCGGGGGCGGGAAGCACGCGGTGGCGCCGCTCCTCGTGGTGGCGGCGCTGGTCACCGCCACCGGGTCGGCCGGCGCCCCGGAGGCGCGGGCCGCGTCCACCGACGCCGCGGCGGCGAACAGCGGCGCCTTCACCTCGCGCACCGAGTTCGTGCCGCGGATCAACCAGCCGTTCGCCAACGGCTCCTACGTGACGTGCTCGAAGGCCTCCGCGACCGGACCGGACCCGGTGACGATGCGCTGGCGGCACATCGGCGCCCCGTACCGCTACCGCCTGGTGCTTCGCGATCTCAGCGGGACGATCTGGCGCACCTGGGACGTCACCACCGTTCCCGCCGCGGCGGGCGACACGGTGAGCTTCGTGATCACCGGTGCCGGGCTGCCCGCCCGGCTGGCGCTGCCGTACCTCTACGACCTCGAGGTGCACACCGTCCTCCCCGGCCCGCCCGTCTCCTCCGGGGCCGTGAGCACCGCCTGGCGCGGCTACGGCGTGCAGCAGGTGCTGCTCATCGGGCTGATCACCCCGGAGGACCTGGACTGCGGCGTGCTCCGCACCGAGCAGAACGGCACCCCGGCCTACGTGCCGGGCCCGGCCTCGGTCTCCTGCGCCGACGCCGCCCCGCGCGTCACCCTCACCTGGCCGCACCTCGGCGCCCCGTACACCTACACGCTGATCGTGCGCGACGGCACCAGCCGCAACAGCATGCTCACCCGCCAGAACATCGCGGGCCCCGCGCAGGCGGGACAGAACGTGACCAGCACGATCGCCGTCGCCGACCTCGACCTCACCCAGCGCACCGGCAACGCCGCCGTCGCCGAGATCCGGGCGACGAACGGCTCCGCCGTCTCCAGCGAGTTCGCGCAGCAGAACCTGACCGTCACCACCACCTCGGTGGCCTGCCCGGCCGCGGGGTTGCGCGCGCAGTCCGCACCGTCGAGCAGCACCTCCGCCACCGCCACCGGCACCGGCTCGACCACCCCGACGACGACCGCCCCGGCCACCTCCCCCACACCGGGCACCACACCACCCCCCGCCCCGGCGACCACCACCACGACCCCCGCCCCCGCGCCGGAACCACCGGCCCCCGCACCCACCACCACCACGACAACGACCACCCCACCCCCCGAAGCCCGCGAACTACCCACCACCACCAGCCCGTCCGCCACCACGACGCCCCCGCCCTGACCGGCGCGGGTGGCGGGCCGACCGAACGGTGTGAAAGATGGCGACCGTGAATCTCTCAGGTGTCGGAATTTGGAGTTCCCCGCTGCGCTACAGCGACCCGGTCGAGGCCGCGGAGGCCGCGGCCGAGCTGGAGGAGGCGGGTTTCTCCGCGCTCTGGATCCCGGATGTCGGCGGCCCGGTCCTCGACGCGGTGGAGAACCTGCTGCGCGCCACCTCGAAGACGGTGATCGCGACCGGCATCCTCAACCTCTGGATGCACGAGCCCGCCGACGTGGCCGCCGCGTACCACCGGCTCGCGGAGAGCTACGGCGACCGCTTCCTGCTCGGCATCGGGGTGAGCCACGCGCCGCTCGTCGACGCGAAGTCGCCCGGCCGCTACCGCAGGCCGCTGGCCGCGACGACGGCGTTCCTGGACGGGCTGGACGCCGCCGAGCGCCCGGTCCCCGCCGACCGCAGGGTATTGGCCGCGCTCGGCCCGAAGATGCTCGCCCTCGCCGCCGAGCGCACCCGCGGCGCGCACCCCTACCTGGTGCTTCCCGAGCACACGCGCACCGCGCGCGAGGTGCTCGGCGACGGCCCGCTGCTGCTGCCGGAGCAGACCGTCATCCTCACCGGCGACGCCGCCGAGGCGCGCGCGATCGGCACCCCGTGGCTGCGCGGCTACCTCTCCATGCCGAACTACGCCAACAACCTGCTGCGCTCGGGCTTCACCGAGGAGGACATCGCGACCGTCAGCGACCGGCTCTTCGACGCCGTCATCGCCTGGGGCGACGAGGAGGCGGTGCTGCGCCGGATCGCCGAGCACCGGGAGGCGGGCGCCGACCACGTGTGCCTGCAGGTGCTCCGCGCCGACCAGACCGCCTTCCCGCGCGCGGAGTGGCTCCGGATCGCGGCCGCGCTGCGCTGATCAGCGCGCGGCGCCACGACGGCACCGACTGTGCCATACCGCCGGTGCGGCCGTGCCGCGGCCATACTGGGACCCCACCGCACAACCGAGGGAGGCCACCCCATGATCGTCGCCGGACTCGTCCTGGCCGGAATCGCCGCGGCGATCCACGTGTACATCTTCCAGCTGGAATCGCTGGCCTGGACCGCGCCGCGCACGAGGGCGATCTTCGGGGTGAACGCCCAGGACGCCGAGATCACCAAGCCGCTCGCCTTCAACCAGGGCTTCTACAACCTCTTCCTGGCGATCACGATCGCGGCGGGGATCGTCGCCGTCGCGCTCGACCACCGGGCGGTCGGCGCGACGCTGGTGTTCGCGGGCGCGGGCAGCATGGTCGCGGCCGGGCTGGTGCTGCTGCTCTCCGACCGGCGCAAGCTGCGGCCCGCGCTGATCCAGCTGGTCGCGCCGCTGCTCGGTATCGTGATCCTCGCCATCGGGCTGGCCGTCTGAGTTTCGGCGGCGGCAACCGGGCAACGCCCCCGATAACCGAATCGAAGGAGGGGTGCGCCGTGCCCGAGACCACCGCCCGTGAACGGATCGTCGTCGTCGGCAGCGGATTCGCCGGCTTCACCTGTGCCGGTGAGCTGTGCGGGCGGGTCGCGAAGTCCGGCCGCGACATCGAGATCGTGCTGGTGACCCCGCAGGACTACATGCTCTACACGCCGCTGCTTCCGGATGTGGCGGGCGGGCTGATCGACCCGCGCTTCGTCGCGATTCCGCTGGCGGACGCGCTGCCGAAGGTCAGGCTGGTGGTGGCGAGCGCGGACTCGATCGACCTGGCGGGCCGCACGATCACGGTGACCAGCGACCACCACGCGCCACGCACACTCTCCTGGGATCGCCTCGTGCTGACCCCCGGCTCGGTGACCAGGCTCTTCGACGTGCCGGGGCTGCGCGAGCACGCCCGCGGCCTGAAGACCGTCGCCGAGGCGCTCTACCTGCGCGAGCAGCTGCTGCGGCAGCTGGAGCTGGCCGATCAGGAGGAGGACGAGGCGGTGCGCCGGGCCCGCCGCACCGTCGTGGTGGTCGGCGCCTCCTACGCGGGCACCGAGCTGATCGCCCAGCTCCGCGCGCTCGCCGACGACTACGCGCGGCGCCGCGGGCTGGACCGCGCGGACATCCGGTTCCTGCTGCTCGACACCGCGAAGCAGGTCATGCCCGAGGTCGGCGCCGAACTCGGCGAGAAGGTACTGCACGAGCTGCGCGGCCGCGGGATCGAGATCCGGCTGGAGACCTCGCTGCGCGAACTCACCGCCGACCGGGTGGTGCTCACCGACGGCACCGAGGTGCCGACGCACACCGTCGCCTGGGTGACCGGCGTGACCGGCGCCCCCGTGCTGGAGACGCTCGACCTGCCGCTGGAGCGCGGCAGGCTGGTGGTCGACGCCGAACTGCGCGTGCCCGGCCACCCGTCGGTCTTCGCCGGTGGCGACGCCGCCGCCGTGCCCGACCTGACCAAGCCGGGCGAGATCACCCCGCCCACCGCCCAGCACGCCTCCCGGCAGGGCAAGACGCTGGCCCGCAATGTCGCCGCCAGCCTGGGGATCGGCACCTTCGCGCCGTACCGGCACCGCGACCTCGGGCTGGTCGTCGACCTCGGCCCGCGCTTCGCCGTCGCCAACCCGCTCGGGATTCCGCTCTCCGGGCTGCTCGCCAAGGTGGTCACCCGCGCCTACCACACGTTCGCGGTGCCGCGCGGGGTCAACCGCTGGGCCATCGTCATGACCTACCTGACCAACACCGTCACCCAGCGCCCGCTGGCGCTGCTCGGCCTGGTCAGCCCGGAGGAGTCGAGTTTCGCGCGCGCGGAGGGGATTTCGGAGCGCTGAGCCCGGTCAGCCCTTCGGGCTGCCCTTCCAGTCGCCGAACGGCTCGTCGCGCTCGCGGACCGCTTCGCGGAACCCGGCGGTGGCGGCGCGGAGCTGGAAGGCGTACCCCTCGCGGGTGTGCCGGGAGATGCCGTCGAAGACGGTGCTGACCATGCCGGAGTTGGCGACGCCCTGGGCCAGCAGCGAACTCGTCACCGCGAGCTTCGCCATGACCAGCTGGTTCAGCGGCATACGGGCGATCCGGGCGACGAAATCCTCGGTGCGGGCGTCGAGTTCGGCGGCGGGCCAGGATTCGACGGCGAGCCCCCATTCGGCGGCCTGCGCGCCGGTGAGCGAGTCGCCGGTGAAGAGCAGCCGCTTGGCGCGCTGGTCGCCGAGGCGGTGCGCCCACATGCCCGCGGCGGGGATGCCCCAGACCCGGGTGGGCGGGTAGCCGATGCGGGTGTCGTCGGCGCAGACGATCTGGTCGGCGTAGAGCGCGATGTCGGTGCCGCCCGCGATGGCGAAGCCGTGCAGCTTGGCGACGGTCGGCTTGTTCGCGTGCAGCAGGCTGGCGAAGCCGCGGTTGAAGCGGCTCATCATCTGGTAGTCGAGCACCGGGTCCCAGGTGCCCCACGGGTTGTGGTTGCGGGCCTGCACCATCGGATCGAGCGCGGTGCCGAGGGTGGAGTCCGGATCGTCGGCGGAGCCGGACTGCTCGGCGAAGAGCGCCAGGTCGTAGCCGCCGCAGAAGCCCTTGCCGCGGCCGGAGACCAGGATGACGTGCACCGCCGGGTCCAGGTCGGCGCGCTCGACGGCGTGCGCCAGGTCGAGCGGGGTGTCCGGGGTGATGGCGTTGCCGTGCTCGGGGCGGTCGAAGGTGATCCGCGCGATGCGGTCGGTCACCTCGTAGGTGAGGGTGGCGTACCGGTGTTCGCGCACCGGCTCGGGGCGGCCCGCGTAGGGCGAGCCGGCGCCCGCGGTGGCGTCCTCGTACCAGGCGGCGGGGCGGGTGCCCGCGTGGTTCTCGTAATCCGGCATGGATCTCCCCTCTCGGACGGTCGCCACCGAACCTAGCCCAGGGGTCGCCGGGTGCGGCGGAGCCGGACCGGCCCCGCCGCGCGCGCTCACTCCAGGTTCGCGTCCCCGGTTTCGGCGGCCAGCTTCGCCTTCTCCAGTTCACCCTTCAGCCGCTCGACGGTCTCGGTGTCACCGAGGTTGTCGGCGGTGGTGATGTCCTGGTTCAGCTGGGCGATGGTGTCCCTGTCCGGCATCGCGTGCTCCTCTCGGGTCGGGGGCGTTCCATCGGCGGGGTGTCCGGTTTCCCGGCCGGGAAACCGGCGGCGGAGGCCACGGGTTGGCGCCGCGGGCGCGGGGTAGCCCAGCACGCATGACCTCTTCTTCGACCGCCAGGGACGTCGTCCGGTACGGGCTGGCGGGCGGCATGGTGTTCGCCGGGCTCAGCCACCTCTTCTGGGGAAGGGAGACCTTCCGCGCCCAGGTGCCGAGCTGGACGCCGCTGGACGAGGACGGCGTGGTGATGGCCTCCGGCGGGGTCGAGATCACCCTCGGCACGCTGCTCGCCGCGAGTTCGCGGGACCGGGCCCGCTTCGGCAGGCTGCTGGCGCTCTTCTTCGTCGCGGTCTTCCCCGGCAATGTCGCGCAGTACACGAACAAGCGGGACGGCTTCGGCCTCGACACCGACCGGAAGCGGCTGATCCGGCTGTTCTTCCAGCCGGTGCTGATCGGGCTCGCGCTGTGGAGCACCTCGCCGCCGCGGCGCTGATTGCCAGACATTCGCCGGACGCCGGTCTACGCTGAGATCCCGACCGTCGAGGAGGGCGCAGTGAACCGTCCGCACGTCTCCGGCTCCGGACTGATCGACCGCTTCGTCGAATCCCCGCTGGCCGGGCTCGCGCCGTGGATCGTGATGTCGCTGTTCAACGGCCCCGGCCGCTTCGAGGAGGCGGTGGCGGCAGCGCTCGGCATCGCGCTGCTGGTCTTCGTCGCCGCGCGGCGGCACGGGACCTCGGTGAAGTTGCTGGAGCTCTTCGATCTGGCCTTCTTCGGCACGCTGGCGGTGATCGGGATCCTGGCGACGCCCGGGGCCATCGAGTGGCTGGAGCTGTGGGCCGGGGAGGTCTCGAACATCGCGCTGGCGCTCTTCGCGCTCGGCTCGTTGCTCGCGCGGGTGCCGTTCACGCTGCAGTACGCGCGCGAGCAGACGCCGCGCGAGTACTGGGTCTCACCGCTCTTCCTGCGGGTCAACTACGCGATCACCGGGGTCTGGGCGGCGTCCTTCGGGCTGAACGCGCTGCTCGGCTTCCTCGCCGACGGGGTGCAGCACGACCCGGACAACTTCTGGACCGGGTGGGTGGTGCAGCTCGGCACCACGCTCTTCGCCATCGCCTTCACCGAGTGGTATCCGGAGTACGCGCCGAACAGGGCGGCGCAGGAGGCGGGCGAGCCGACCGAGCCGCCGCGGCCGGTGGCCCGGCTGCTGGACTGGTTCCCGCCCTACCTGATCGGCGTCGGCGTGGCCGGGCTGATCACCGACGGCACCTCCGCGGCGGTCGGGATCGGGCTGATCGTGGCCGGGATCGCCGGGGGCGCGGTGCTGCGCCGGGTCGCGCCCGCCGCGCGGACCGGGTCGCACAGCGGCCGCGGCGCACGGCCGCTGAGCTGACCTGCCGCGGCTCACAGCGGCTGACCTGACCAGCCGCGGCTCACGGCGGCTGAGCCGACAGGCCGCGGCTCACGAGTCCCGGTGCGCGCCGTCCGACGGGACGACGGTGAACTGCGTCGGCGGCGCGAAGCCCCGCGCGGCGAAGGCGCGGTCGACCGCGTCGGAGATCGCCCCGACGGCGTCGGCGGGCGCCAGCGCGATGGCGGCGCCGCCGAACCCGCCGCCGGTCATCCGCGCCCCGAGCGCCCCCGCGCCGCGCGCCGACTCCACCGCGACGTCCAGCTCCGGGACCGAGATCTCGAAGTCGTCGCGCATGGAGACGTGCGAGGCGTCCAGCAGCGGGCCGATGGCGGTGGCGCCGTCGGCGCGCAGCGTGCGCACGGTGTCGAGGACCCGGCGGTCCTCGGTGACGACGTGCCTGACCCGGCGGAAGGTGACGTCGTCGAGCAACTCCCGCGCCCGCTCCAGGTCGCCGACCTCGAGGTCGCGCAGCGCGGGGACGCCGAGCGCGGCGGCGCCCGCCTCGCAGGAGGCACGGCGCTCGCGGTAGCCGCCGGTGGCGTGCTCGTGCCGGACGCCGGTGTCGATGACGCGCAGCACCAGCCCGGCCTCGGCGAAGCCGAGCGGGACCACCTCGGCGGCGAGCGAGCGGCAGTCGAGGAAGACGGCGGCGTCGAGTTTCCCGAGCAGGGAGGCGGATTGGTCCATGATGCCGGTGGGGGCGCCGACCGCGTCGTTCTCCGCGCGCTGCCCCACCTTCGCCAGGGTCTCCCTGGAGTGCGCGAGACCCCACAGCTCGGTCAGCGCCAGCGCGACCGCGCTCTCGATCGCCGCCGAGGAGGAGAGACCGGCGCCGACCGGGACGGTGGAGGCGATGGCGAGGTCGGCGCCGGGAACGGCGGCGAGGTCGGCGCCGAATTCGCCGAGCGCCCAGGCGACGCCGAGCGGGTAGGCGGACCAGCCGCGCAGCTCGCCGTCGGCGTGCGCGCGGACCAGGTCGGCCACCGGGAGCGAGACCGGCTCCTCGCCGAAGGTGCTCACCACGCGCAGCACTCCATCGGTGCGCGGTGCGGCGGCGACCACGGTGCGCCGGTCGATGGCGAACGGGAGCACGAAGCCCTCGTTGTAGTCGGTGTGCTCGCCGATCAGGTTCACCCGCCCGGGAGCGGACCACACCCCGGCCGCGTCTCCCCCGGTCAACTGCCGGAACAGCTCCCGCGCGGTCACGCCGCGCTGTTCCGGCCCGGCCGGGGGCCCGCCGTGGCCGTCCCGCTCCGCTCCCGAGCCGCTCACGACAGCGCCTCCCGGATGCGGGCCGCCGCGCTCTCCGGCGGGATGTCCCCGATCCACGCGCCCATGGCCGCCTCCGATCCCGCCGGGTACTTGAGTTTGTCGATGCCGCGCCGCGGCGACGTGAGCTGCAGGTGCAGCCGCAGCGCGTCCCGGCCTGCGCGCACCGGCGCCTGGTGCCAGGCCGCGATGTAGGGCGTCGGGGTGCCGTAGAGCGCGTCGATACCGCGCAGCAGTCGCGGCAGCAGCTCGGCGAGCTCGGCGCGCTCGGCCCCGTCGGTGCCGGCGAAATCGGGGACGTGCCGGTGCGGGAGCAGGTGCACCTCGATGGGCCAGCGCGCCGCGAAGGGGACGAACGCGGTCCAGTGCGCACCGGCCAGCACCACCCGCGGGCCCGCGCGCTCGAAGTCGAGGATGTCGCCGAGGAATCCGGGGCCGAGCCGCGCGGCGGCGTCGAGCAGGCGGGCGGTGCGCGGGGTGACGTAGGGGTAGGCGTAGATCTGGCCGTGCGGGTGGTGCAGCGTCACCCCGATCGCCTCGCCCCGGTTCTCGAACGGGAAGACCTGCTCGATCCCGGGCAGCGCGGAGAGTGCGGCGGTGCGGTCCGCCCACGCCTCGATCACGGTGCGGGCGCGGCTCGTGCCGAGCGTTCCGAGCGAGCCGTTCGGCTCCGGGCTGAAACAGACCACCTCGCAGCGGCCGACCGCGGCCAGCTCCCGGCCGAGGCCGAGTTCGGCCAGGTCGGCGAGGCCGGTCGGGGCGGGCGGCGCGCCGGTGACCTGCGGGGGCAGCGCGGGGCCGAAGGCGGGTGAGCGGTTCTCGAAGACGGCGACGTCGTAGACGTCCGGGATCTCGGAGGGGTTCAGCGGGGTCTGCGGGGCCAGCGGGTCGCGGTCCGACGGCGGGAGCACCACCCGGTTCTGCCTGGCCGCGGCGATCGAGATCCACTCCCCGGTGAGCACGTCGAGCCGCATGGCCGCGGTGCCGGGCCGCGGCTCCAGCGCCCTGGTGTCGATCCGGCGCTCGGCGCCGAGCCCGGTGTCGGCGTCGTCGAAGTAGATCAGCTCGCGGCCGTCGGCGAGCCGCGCCTGCCGCTTGACGATTCCGGATGCCACCGCACCACGATAGCCAGGGATTATCCCCGTAGGCTCACGACGTGCTCGAATCCGCTATCACCGCCACCGGAAGGGCGGTCACGCTGGAGTCCGGCGGCGTGCGCGCCGAGATCGGCACCGTGGCCGCCGTCCTCCGCTCGCTGACCGTCGACGGGGTCGCCGTCACCGAACCGGTGCCCGCCACCGCGCCGCCGCCGCAGGGCTGCGGCCTCGTCCTCGTCCCGTGGCCGAACCGGGTGCGCGACGGGCGCTGGACCCTGGACGGCGCCGCACAGCAGCTCGACCTCACCGAACCGGCCCGCGGCAACGCCATCCACGGCCTGCTGCGCAACACCGACTACACCGTGCTCGAGCAGAGCGCAGGCGCGGTGACGCTCGGCGCGCTGATCCCGCCGCAGCACGGCTGGCCCTTCCTGCTCGACACCACCGTGCGGTACGCGCTGCGCCCGGACGGCCTCGCGGTCATGCACAGCGTGCGCAACCACTCCGGGCGCACGGCGCCGTGGGCGGTCGGCGCGCACCCCTACCTGCGGGTCGGCGCGCACCCGATCGAGGAGCTGGTGCTCACGCTGCACGCGGGCACCCGCTTCGAGGCGGACGAGCGGATGAACCCGGTGGGCGAGCATCCGGTGGCGGGCACCGCCTTCGACCTGCGCGGCGGCGTCCGGGTCGGCGAGCTGGATCTGGACACCGCCTTCGGCGAGGTGGTCCCGGTCGACGGCGTGGCGGCGCGGCTGACCGCGCCGGACGGCGCCGCCGTCGAGCTGCTGCAGGGCGCGGGCTGGGGGTACGCCCAGGTCTTCACACCGCGGATCTTCCCGCGCGACGGCGCGCGCGGCCTCGCGGTGGCGGTCGAGCCGATGACCGCGCCGCCGGACGCGCTGAACTCCAGGCGCGGGCTGGTCCGGCTGGCGCCCGGCGAGCGCGCCGAGCGCGGCTGGGGGCTGCGCTACACCGCCGCGGGCGGGTCGCGGTAGCGGCGCGGGGCGCTGCGCTCCCAGGCCGCGCCCCAGGCGGCGTAGCGGTGCCGGTCGAAGAGCAGCGCGATCGCGCGCACCAGCAGCCAGCCGAGCCCGGCGGCGGCGAAGAGCACGAGCAGCCCGGTGCCGATTCCGCCGATCGAGGCGGCGTCCGGGCTGCGCGGCGCGAGCACCGGGCGGTTCGCCGGGTCCAGCCAGAGCGTGATCCGGTCGCCCGCCGACGCGGTCTGCGGGACCGAGGTCTCGGCGCTGCCCGACCTGCCGCTCTCGTCCCAGCGGACGGTGGCCCGGACGGTGTAGGGCGCGACCTCGACGGGCTCGGTGACCACGGTGGCCTGCACCGAAGTCCTGGTCTCCCGCTCGACCCGGATGCGGGCCGCGTCGGCGGCGTACACCTCGGCGCCGAGCCCCCAGGCCAGCGGAAGGGTGCACAGCACGGCGGCAACCACCGCCAGCCGGAGCACCGCCTCCACGCGGTCCAGCGGGCGCAGCAGCGGGCTCGGATGCCACGGCCGCATCCACCCGAACCGAATGGGCCGCTCCGGACCGTGGAAATCCGCGGACATGGGGCACCTTTCACTCGACATCGCCGCCCCATCGAGCATGCCCTGCCCGCCGCCGCCCGGCGGTGAGAGATCCGTCATGCTCCGCAGAGCGGCGCCAGCGCGGCGGCCGCGCCGAGCAGCGCCAGCGACCGGGCGGCGATGTCACGCTCCCTGGCGGCCAGCGCAGCGGCGACCGCGGCGGTGCCGCCGCGCGGCAGCCCGGCGAGCACCGCGCGCACGGCCCCGATCCGGTAGCCCGCGGCGCGCAGCTGGTGCACGATCCTGGCGTCGCGCACCTGAGCCGGGGTGTAACGGCGGGCACCGCCGCGGTCGCGGCCGGGGCCGATCAGCCCCTCGGCCTCCCAGTGCCGCAGCGCCGAGGCCCTGACCCCGAGCGCCGCCGCGAGTTCCGCGATGCCCATGGCATCGGCCGGGCGCGGATCGGGCACCGGCTCGGCCGCGACGGCGGCGGCCGCCGCGGTCGCCTCCGCGAGTTCGGCGCGTTCCCGGTGCAGCCCGGCGTGCGCGGCGTCGAGCCGGGCGAGCACGGCGTCCGGTGGGTCGCGGTGCAGCGCGCGCAGCAGCTCCTTCGCCGCCACCGGGCCGATCGCGGCGGCCAGCGCGCGGTAGCCGAGCAGGCAGCGCAGGTGGATGTCGCCGTAGCGACGGTAGCCGTTGCCCGCGCGCCGGGCGGGCGGGAGCACCCCCGTGCGCTCCAGGTCGCGCACGTGCTGCACCGAACAGTCCGCGCGGCGGGCGAGCTGCGCGGTGCCGTAGTGGAGGGTCGGGTGGGCCGAATCCCCGGTCGTGCGGTCGCAAGTCTCCACAGGCACTCGAATGTAACGCTCGAAGGCATGGAAATCGACGAGATCGTCCGCTTCGTCTCCGCCCTCGACGGTGTGCTCGCGCAGTGCCCGCGCCCCGGCGACCCCGGCGTGCCCGAGATCGCCTGGGGCGACACCTTCTTCTTCTACGCCCCGGACGGCAGGCTCCCCCGCGCCCAGCCCTTCGCCACCATCGTGATCAAGGACTACCCCGGTGACGAGGGTTCGCGGCTGCGCGCCCCCCACCGCTTCCGGCTCAATATCGCCGCGGGCGCGGCGGCCTTCGCCGCGCACACCGGGCACCCGCCGCGCGCCGGGGTGCCCGCCCCCGACCCCGCCGCCACCGACACCCTCTTCGCGCACCCGCTCTACGGCGCCGCGGGCTGGCTCGCGGTGGTGAACCCAGGCGGCCGAACCGCTTCCGTGCTCCCCGCGCTGCTCCGGGGTGCGCACGCCGGGGCGAAGCGGCGGCAGCGCCCCGCGCACCGCCCCGCCGGACGGCTGGACGATACTGAAACGGCCATGACGAACTCCCCCGCCGACCCGGGCTCATGAGAAGCCGGAGATCCCCGGCCGCGCTGCGCATCGGCACCTTCGGCTACCTCGCCGCCGAGCAGCGCTGGCAGTGGTCGGCGGAGACCGCCGCCATGCACGGCTACGAGCTCGGCGAGGTCGTGCCGACGGCGGAACTGCTCGCCGCGCACCAGCACCCGGACGATCGCGCGGTGTTCCTCGCCGCCGTCGGCACCGGGGACGGGTTCTGCCTGCGGCAGCGGCTCACCGACGCCGCGGGCAACGCCCGGGTGGTCGTCGTGCTCGCCGAGCCGGGCCCCACCGGCTTCTACGTCGACCTCACCGGCCCGGTGCTGGCGCAGCACCGGACGCTGATCGACGCCGCGCTGCCGGAGTACGCGCGGCTGCGCGGCCCGATCGAGCAGGCCGCCGGGATGCTCATGGTGGTCTACGGCATCCCGGCCGGGCGCGCGGACGAGTTGCTGCGCAGCCGCGCCGCCGAGCACGGGCTGGCGCTCTCCCGCTTCGCCGAGCTGCTCTGCGCGGCCGTGGCCGACGGCGTCGACGTGCCGGCCCGGCTGCGAACAGTCGTCGACCACGTGCTGCTCACGGTGCATCAGCGCGGCTGATCGGGGGGTGTTTCGGGGCCGGGGCGCAGGGTAGAGCGCCCCTGACTCCAGCCCCGATCGAAAGGTCCTTCCGCAATGCCGGAAACCCCGCAAGCGCCCGGCGTCCCGGGCACCGAACCCGCCCCGCTCGCCGAGCCGACCACCCCGCGCGACCCACTGCCGCCGAAGGCCGACCAGCGCGGGCCTGCGGCGGTCTCGCCCACCGGCGGCGAGCCGGGGGTGCGGAACCAGCGGGGCGCCACCCTGACCACCGCGCAGGGCGCCGGGCTGCGCGACACCGACCACTCGCTCAAGGCGGGGCCGCGCGGCCCGGTGCTGCTGCAGGACCACCACCTGCGCGAGAAGATCACCCACTTCGACCACGAGCGGATTCCGGAGCGGGTGGTGCACGCCCGCGGCGCCGCCGCGCACGGCGTCTTCGTCGGCAACGGCGCGGCCGCCGAGATCAGCTGCGCCGGGCTCTTCGCGCAGGGCGTGGAGACCCCGGTCTTCGTGCGCTTCTCCACCGTGCTCGGCTCCCGCGGCTCGGCCGACACCGTGCGCGACACCCGCGGCTTCGCCGTCAAGTTCTACACCGCCGACGGCGTCTGGGACCTGGTCGGCAACAACATCCCGGTCTTCTTCATCCAGGACGCCATCAAGTTCCCGGACGTGGTGCACGCCGCCAAGCCGCACCCGGACCGGGAGATCCCGCAGGCGCAGAGCGCGCACGACACCTTCTGGGATTTCGCCTCGCTGCACACCGAGGCGACCGCGCACACGCTGTGGAACATGTCCGACCGCGGCATCCCGCGCTCCTACCGGACCATGGAGGGGTTCGGGGTGCACACCTTCCGGCTGATCGACGCCGACGGCCGCTCGTCGCTGGTGAAGTTCCACTGGAAGCCGCGGCTCGGGGTGCACTCGCTGGTCTGGGAGGAGGCGCAGATCGCCGCGGGCGTCGACCCCGACCTGCACCGCCGCGACCTGGCCGACGCCATCGAGGCGGGTGCCTTCCCGGAGTGGGATCTGGGCGTGCAGGTCTTCCCGGACACCGAGGAGCAGACCTTCGAGGGCTTCGACCTGCTCGATCCCACCAAGTTCGTGCCGGAGGAGCTGGCGCCGGTGCGGATCATCGGCACGATGACGCTGAACGCCAACCCGCGCAACTACTTCGCCGAGACCGAGCAGGTGGCCTTCCACCCCGGGCACCTGGTGCGCGGCATCGACGTCACGAACGACCCGCTGCTGCAGGGCAGGCTCTTTTCCTACATCGACACCCAGCTCACCCGGCTCGGCGGGCCGAACTTCGCGCAGCTGCCGATCAACCGGCCGCACACACCGGTGAACGACATGCTGCGCGACGGCATGCACCAGACCGCCGTGCACACCGGCGTCGCGCCGTACCGGCCGAACAGCCTGGACGGCGGCTGCCCGTTCACCGCGAACCCGGCCGAGGCGCTGATCGAGTTCCCGGAGATGGTGGTCGGGAACAAGGTCCGCGAGGCACCAGCGAGCTTCGACGACCACTTCAGCGGGGCCCGGCTCTTCTACGCCAGCCTCACCGAGATCGAGCGGGCGCACGTGGCCGAGGCGTACTCGTTCGAGCTGGGCAAGGTATACGAGAAGGCGATCAAGCAGCGCACGCTCGGCGTGCTGCGGCACATCGACGAGGAACTGGCGAGCACCGTCGCGGGCAACCTCGGGCTCGCGCTGGACGGGCCCGCGCCCGAGCTCGCCGAGGTGACGCCCTCGCCCGCGCTCTCCCAGCTCGGCGACACCTGGCCGGTGGACGGCAGGCTGGTCGGGATCGTCGCCGACGACGACACCGACACCGGTGAACTGGCCGACGCCGTCGCGGCGGCCTTCGGAGCCGGGGTCACGCCGCTGGTGATCGGCCCGCACGGCGGCGAGTTCGGCCCGGTGCCGATCTCCCGCACGCTGGACACCGCGCGCTCGATCGAGTTCGACGCCCTGCTGATCGCCGCGGCGCCGCCGCACCCGAAGCTCGGGGTGCTGCTGCAGGAGGCGCACCGGCACCTCAAGGGCATCGCCTACACCGAGCGCGGTGCCGAGGCGCTCACCCGCGCCGGGATCGACACCGGCTCGGCGGGCGTCGACGCCGCCGCCGGGCTCACCGCCGGTTTCGAGGCGCTCGCCGCCGCGCTGCCCGAGCACCGGGTCTGGGCGCGGGCCGCGGAACTCGGCTGAACCCGCCCCGCCCCCGGAACTCCCGGGGGCGGGCCGGAATTCGGTTGAGGTGGCCGTCCCGAGGTGGCATCCTCACCGGCCATGGACGACGCCGCGGTCGAGCGCTTCATCACCGATGGGTTCGTGCGCGTCGCAGGCGCCTTCGATCGTGATCTCGGGCTGCGCTGCGCGGCCGAACTCTGGGCGCACATCGGCCTCGACGCCGCCGATCCGGCGTCCTGGACCCGCTCGCTGATCTGGGTGCCCGGGCTGAGCTCGCCGCCGTTCACCGCGGCGGCGGGCACCGACGTGCTGGTGGCGGCGTACGACCGGCTGGTGGGCGCGGGCCGCTGGCGGCCGCGGCTCGGGCTCGGCACCTTCCCGCTGCGTTTCCCCAGCTCCGAGCCGCCGGAGGCGGCGGGGTGGCACGTCGAGGCGTCGTTCACCGGGGCCGACGGGGGGCCGCGGGTCGATCTGCGCTCGCGCGGGCGGGCGCTGCTGATGCTGTTCCTGTTCTCCGATGTCGGGGCGGACGACGCGCCGACGCTGCTCCGGGTGGGGTCGCACCTCGCCGTGCCGCCCTTCCTCCGCGGTTCGGGGCCGGCGGGGCGGGACTGGACGGAGGTCTGCGCCGAGGTCGTGCCCGCCACCGACGGGTGCCGGGTGGTCGCGGCGACCGGCCGGATCGGCGACGTCTTCCTGTGCCACCCGTTCCTGGTGCACACCGCGCAGGCGCACCGCGGCCGGGTACCGCGGTTCCTGGCGCAGCCGCCACTGGAGCCGGTCGGCGGGCTCGACCTCGACGGCGACCGGCCCGCTCCGGTGGCCGAGGCGGTGCGGCGCGGGCTGGCCGCCGCCGGTCGCTGACCCGCCGCTCAGGGGGTGCGGGCGATGGCGGCGTCGCGCTTGGCGAGCCAGCCGTTCATGGCGGTGAGGGCGAACCGGAAGCCGTTGAGGCGGTGCCGGTTCAGGTAGCCGTGCCAGGAGTGCGGGACGACGGCGTGCGCCACCGGGACGCCCGCTTCGGCGAGTTCGGCGGCGAAGGTCTCGCCGGAGGCGCGCAGGGTGTCGAAGTCGGCGTCCAGCATCAGGGTGGGTGGCAGGCCGGTGAGCTCGGTGCCGCCGGGGAAGGCGCCGCCGGTGAGCAGCTCCTCGTGGCCCACGTAATTGACGTTCATCTTGTACACCGCCGCCGGGGTGAACTGGCGGTAGCCCGCGAGCCCCCTGGTCCGCCTGCGCACCGAGGCCGGCAGCGCGGGGAGCTCCGGGTGGTAGAGGCCGTAGCAGAGCAGTAGTCCGGCCGTTCCCGGCATCCGCTCGGCCGCGGTCACGGCCAGGCACGCGCCCGCGCTGGCGCCGCCGAGCACGATCCGCCCGTGCTCGGCGGCGAGCGCGCGGCTCGCGTCGACCACGTCGTCCAGCGCGGCCGGGTAGTGGTGCCCCGCCGGGGTGTCCTTCGAGCGCCGCCCCCAGGGCCGCGGCGCCAGCCGGTAGTCGACGGCGCGCACCAGCCGCCCGGCGGCGGCCAGCCGCAGCGCCACCCGGTGCGACTCCGGGGTGTCCAGGTCGCCGGTGACGAAGCCGCCGCCGTGCAGCCAGACCAGGGGCGCCGCCCCCGCGCGCGGCTCCGTCGGCAGGTAGTCGCGGACCGGTATCGCGCCCTGCCGCCCCGGTATCGTCCGGTCAACGGTGCGCACGGCGCTCATCGGCTTCTCCTGTCGGGCGGGTTCTACTCCTGAGGCGTATACCCGCCGCGACCGCGTTTCGCCGTCACGAAGACCACAGAACGGAACAGGGGATCAGTAGCGGCTCTGCGCGCCGGCGGGATAGTGCTCGATCACTTCGGTGCGATCGCCGTCCTCGAAGGAGTTGCGGATCGCGGTCTGCGCGTTCGGCGGCAGGGTGTGCAGGATCTCCTGCACCCGCTGCCTGCGGCGCAGCATGCCCTGGCGCACCGGCATGCCGGGGGTGGCCCGCATCTGCGGGGCGATCCCCTCGACCTCCTCGGCGCCGCCGTGGTGGTGCCCGGCGTCGACCATGGCCTGCTCGCGGGCCATCTGGGTCTCGTCCTTCTCCTCGGACATGCCGATCGGCCCGATGATGCGCCCGTTGAGGAACTGCTTGACGACCGGCTCGTCGGAGGTGAGCAGCACCTCGCGCGGACCGAACATGACCAGCTGACGGCGGAACAGCATGCCGATATTGTCCGGAACGGTCCGCGCCAGGTTGATGTTGTGCGTGACGATCAGAATCGTCGCGTCGATCTGCGCGTTGATGTCGATCAGCAGCTGGCTCAGGTACGAGGTACGCACCGGATCCAGGCCCGAGTCCGGCTCGTCGACCAGGATGATCTGCGGGTCGAGCACCAGCGCGCGAGCCAACCCGGCACGCTTGCGCATACCACCGGAGATCTCACCCGGGAGCTTGCCCTCGGCCCCGATCAGACCGGTCAGCTCCAGCTTCTCCATCACGATCTGCCGGATCTCGGACTCCGACTTCTTCGTGTGCTCCCGCAGCGGGAACGCCACATTGTCGAACAGCGTCATCGAGCCGAACAGCGCACCGTCCTGGAACAGCACCCCGAACAGCTTGCGAATGTCGTAGAGCTGCTTGTTCGAACACGTCGTGATGTCGACACCGTCGATGTAGATCGATCCGCGCTCGGGACGCAGCAGCCCGATCAGCGACTTCAGGAACACCGACTTACCCGTCCCGGACGGGCCGAGCAACGCACTGACCTCACCGGACGGCAGCGTCAGCGAAACATCCTGCCAGATCCGCTGCGAGCCGAACGATTTGGTGACCCCTTCGGTCCTGACCTCGACGCCCACGAGAACCTCCCTGCTCCCGGTGGCCCGGATCAGGGCACACCACATGATTCAGTCGGCGATGTTACCGCCGATTCCAATACCCCGTGGTCCATATCGGCCAGAAACAACGCGCGAGTTTCGCCCCCACCGGCGCACGGAAACCGCTAAGTTAGCTGAGGTTCGCACTCTTGCGAATGCATTTCGAGTGGAGGGAGCGCCGCGGTGGGGACCGCTGTTCTGCGCACGGTCGAGGTGGAGCGGGTGATCGCGGCCCCGATCGCGGAGGTCTTCGACTTCCTCACCGACTCGGCGAACTACCGGTCGGTGCCCGGCGTGCTCCGCGCCCGGCTGGTGACTCCCGGAGCGCCGGTGCCGCAGGGCGCCGGGGCGGTGCGGCAGGTGGTGACGGCGGCGCTGGCACTGACCGAGCTGGTCACCGGGTACGAGCCGCCGCACCGGATGGAGTACCGGATCGTCCGGGCGGTGCCCCCGCTGCGGCACGAGGCCGGGAGCATCACCTGCGCGGAGGTCCCCGGCGGAACGCGGGTGCGCTGGCACTCGGAGTTCGCGGTGGCGACGCCGGTCGCGGCCGGGCTGCTCACCCGGGTCTGGACGCCGATCGTGCGCAGCGGCTTCGAGCTGGTGCTGCGCACCGCCGAGCGCAGGCTGCGGCGCTGATCCGGGCCCATGTCCCCGCGCGGGCAACCGGTGCGGCGACCGCCCCGGGCGGCACGACCTAGCGCACCGCGTGTCGACCGCCGCCGATCAACCGGACTCGCCGGCGCTCCGGCGCACCGGCTGAACGGTGTCGCGCAGCCGCAGCATGACGGCGGCGAGCTGATCCAGCCCCGGCTGCTCGACCGGGAAGTGCCCGCAGCCCTCGAGCAGGACCGCCTCGGTGGGCGCGGCGATCCGCTCCAGCACCCGCAGGCTCAGCGCGGGCGGGGTCCAGGCGTCGTCGGCCGGGTGCACCAGCGTCACCGGCGGGCCGGTGTAGCGGGTGGGCGCGGTGTGCTCGAAGTTCAGGAAGCCGGCCATGAAGCCGAGCGGCACCTTCGCCCCGCCGCCGCGCGGGTCGCGGGCGCAGAACCGGGTCAGCTCCGGGTTCGCGCTCATCCGGCCGAGATCGCCGAGCAGCCGGATCGGCATCATGACGCCGCCGAGCACCGGCTCCAGCACGGCCAGCACAGGCGCCAGCCGCGCGGCCGCCGGGGTGCGGGCCGCGGCGCGGCGCGCGGCCGGGTCGGCGGGGTCGAGCAGGCAGGTGGCGAGCACGTGCGCGGCCGCGCCGGTGCGGGTCGCCGCCTCGTAGGCGAGCATCCCGCCCATGCTCGCCCCGAACAGCACCAGCGGCCGCGGGTCGCGCGCGGTCTCGGCGCGCACCAGGTCGCAGACCAGCTCGACCCAGTCGCGGTACCGCACCGAGCGCGGGTTCGGCTCGACGGTCGCGCCGTAGAGCGGCAGGTCGACGGCGAGCAGCTCGACGCCGTCCGGCGCGACCGCGGCGGCCAGCGGCCAGAGCGCCCCGCTGTGCCCGCCGCCGCCGTGCAGGACCAGCACCCGCACGCCCGCCTCCGGTCGCTCCGCGCGCGCGATATGCACCCGACGGCCGCGCCACTGCCACCAGGTCGAGACCGGGGCGACGCGGGCCCGCTCCCGGTACTCCGGTGGCAGGAACTGGGCGTAGTCATCGGAATGCATGCCTCCGACGATTCTCGCCCCGCGCTCCCGGGACAACTCGCGCCCGGGCGCAGCGGCGTCCGGCGAGCAAACCCGGCGCGAACTGCCTGTATCGGCCGGCATCCGGGAGCGATCCGGTCGGTCGCTCAGGTTTCGAGCAACCGCTTCGGCGCGGCCAGCCGCCAGGAGTCGAGCACGATGGCGCACAGCTCCTCCCGGTCGTCCAGGGCCGTGAGCCGCACCCGGACCCAGGCGTTCCCCGCCTCGTGCGCGGCGATCCAGAACTTCTCCGGCTCCGCGGCGACCAGCTCGTCCCGGTCGACGATCGGGCAGCGCACCGCCATCGAGGTCTCGTCGTCGGGCAGCGTCAGGAAGAGCGAGCGCCCCACCCGGAAGATCGGCATCTGCCACAGGAACTCCTCGGAGGTCTCCGGCAGTGACAGGGCGTAGGCGCGGACGTCGTCCCCCGATGCGGTCATGACCCGGAATCCTGCCATCGGCGTCCGACAGCACCGCGGCGTCTAGGCTTTCGACCATGACCGACTCCCCCATCACCGTCCTGCTGATCCACGGCGGCGGCGGCGCCAGCGGCTGGGACTGGCACCTGGTCGCGCCGCTGCTGCGGGAGTACGGGCACGAGGTGCTGGCGCCGGATCTGCCGATCGAGGACCCGGAGAGCGGGATCGCCGAGTACGCGGACTTCCTGGCCGCCGAGCTCGGCGACGCGGAGCGGGTGGTGGTCGTGGCGCACTCGTACGGCGGGCTGGTGGCGCCGGTGCTCGCGGCGCGGCGCCCGGTGCAGCAGCTGATCCTGGTGAGCGCCATGATCCCGGCGCCGGGCGAGGCGCCGAACGAGTGGTGGTCGAAGAGCGGGTACGACGCGCTCGGCCTGGAGCTGCCGATGGAGACCGAGGAGCAGATCGTCGCGACGTTCCTGCACGACGTGCCCGCCGAGCTGGCGGCCGAGGAGCTGGCGCGCGGCCGGGAGCAGGTGGAGGACGGCGACGTCCCGATTCCGCTGGATGCCTGGCCGGACGTGCCGACCCGGTTCCTGCTGTGCCGGGACGACCGTTTCTTCCCGGCGGAGTTCGTGCGCACGCTCGTGCGCGAACGGCTCGGCATCGACCCCGATGAAATCGATGGAAGTCACGGGGTGATGCTGAGCCGTCCGCGCGAGCTGGCCGACCGGTTGAACCGGTACGTCACATCTTGGCGTGCTTCGCCTGGAAGAAGTTGAACAGGCCGTAGACGGCGATCCCGAGCGCGGCGAGCACCAGCAGCACCTGCCCGAAGGGCTGGGCGCCGAGGGTCTTGAAGGCGCCGTCCAGGCCGGAGGCCTTGTTCGGATCGTGGTCGAACACGGCCCAGGCGATCAGGCCGCCGATGACGGCGATGGCGAGCCCCTTGGCGACGTAGCCGGTGGTGCCGAGGCGCTTGGCCAGCTGGCTGTTGGTGTCCAGGTCCTCCAGGAACTTCTTGGTGACGCCCTTGTACACGTAGTAGGCGCCGACGCCGAGCACGACCAGCGCCGCGATGATCAGCAGAGCCTTGCCGCCGGTGCTCTCCATCAGCTTGGCGGTGGTGCCCTTGTTCTGGCCGCTGCTGGAGCTGCCGCCGCCCTTGGCGAAGGAGAAGGCGGTCAGCGCGAGCCCGAGGTAGATCACGGCGGTGCCGAGCGCCTTGACCCGGCGGAACGCCTCGCCCTGCTTGCTGTTCTTGTCCGGCTTGTTGGCGCTGCCGAACGCCGCCTCGGCGAGCCGCCAGAGCGCCATCAGCACGAAGGCGACCACGGCGAACCAGAGCACGAACTTCCCGCCGGGCGCTGCGGCGATCTCGGCCATCGCGCCGGACTGGTCGGCGGTGCCGCCGCCGCCGAAGGCGACGCGCAGGGCGATGTAGCCGACGAGCAGATGGACGATTCCGCTCATCACGTATCCGGCGCGGGCGACGCGCTCGAACGTGCTGTTCTGGGCGATCCGGCTAGCGGAGCCCGTCGAGGTATTGGTGATAGCCATGGCGCCTTCTCATCAGTGCGGTGCGGTCGTTCGGCGAGTTACCCGGCCGCGCGGCGCCGAAACGGGCACCGCTGCCCGCGAACGGGTTACGGCCACCCGGCGCCGGGCGCGGGGGCAGGCACCGCGGCCACCACTCCCGATGGCCCGCCCCGCTCGTCGCCCCACCGCTGGCCGACCACGTAGAGCTGCGGATTCGCGCCGCGGCCGAGCGTGCAGGAGAAGGCGCCGCGGTCGAATTCCACGGTGCCGCAGCGCTCCCCGCCCGCGCGCACCCGGACGCAGCGGGACGTGCCGACATCGGCGTACCAGATCGCGCCGTCGGCGTCGGCGCAGATGCCGTCGGGGTGGTCACCGGGGGTGGCGGCCCACTCCGCGGCCGCGCCGAGCGTGCCGTCCGGGTGCACGGCGAACGCGGTCAACCGCTCCGCGTAGGACTCGGCCAGGATCAGGGTCTGCCCGCCGGGCAGGACGGCCATGCCGTTCGGGAAGGCGACGGCACCGGCCACCCGGCGCGCGGTGCCGTCGGTGTCGACGAGGACCAGGAAGCCGGGGGCGAAGTCGCCGCCGGGGAAGTCGAAACCGATGTTGTTCAGGTAGGCGCGGCCCGCCGCGTCCACCACGATCTCGTTCCACGGGGTGGCGCCGAATTCGGCCAGCTCGGCGTGGGTGACGAGGGTGCCGTCCGGTTCGCGGCGCAGCACCCGGCGCCCGGCGGAGTCGAGCAGCAGCAGCCTGCCGTCCGGCAGGAAGTCGAAGCAGAGCGGGAAGGACGTGACCTCGGCGACCACCTCCGCGCCGCCCGCGTCGTCCAGCGCGAGCACCTGCCCGGCGGCCCAGTCGGCCACCCATGGCCTTCCGCCGTGCCAGCGCAGCGATTCCCCGAATCCGATCCCCTCGCGCACGATTCGCATTTCCGGCTCCTCACGTCGACGTCATCGGTACCGACGGGCCGAGTCGCCGGAACTCGTCGGTCCGCGCGGCGTGCGTCGCTATTCTGGACGGGGGCCGGACGCCGCGCCAGCACTACGCGTGCGGGCACGACGCCGCGTCGTCGTGCGCCGGACGCAATCGGGAGGTCCCGTGGAACCGCGTCACGACCGTGCCGCCCTCGCCCGGATACTCGGCTCGCTCGCCCACCCCGGGCTGCTCGCCGCGGCCGCGCCGGAGCGCGAGCCGTTCACCGCGCACTACCGGGCGGTACCGCTCACCCCCGAACCGGGCCGCCACCTGACGCTCTCGCAGCGGCTCTACCTCGAACGCTTCATGCGGCCCTGCCCGCCGGAGCTGGTGACCTCGGCGACGCACCGCCTCACCTGGGTGGACGAGGACGGCATCAGCAACATCGGGCACTTCCACGCCGACGGGCCCGGCCCGATCGTGCCGATCGCCGCCCGCTCGGCGTTCCTCGAGCTCTGGCGGGCGCTGCGCACCGACGCGGAGTTCCTCGGCCGGGTGCGCGCCCTGGACGGGCCCGCCCGCGCGGTGCTGGCCGGGACGACCACCGACCAGGAGCCGCTGGAGATCGTCCGGGTCGGCGTGGAGGCGGCCGCGCGGGCGCTCACCCAGCACGCGCTGCTCGCGCACCGCACCCCGCACCGAGATCCGGTGGATTTCGCGCGGGCGCTGCGGGACTCGGGGATCTTCGGCGCGGTGGCGACGCGCTGGTTCTGGGAGTTGCAGGCATCGACGCACCGGCGCGGCATGATCCCGGTGGCGTTCCAGAGCACCGGCGAGCGGCTGCGCTACACCCCGGATTCGGTGGCGACGCTGCACGCCATGAAGAACGCGACGCTCGCCGAGGCGCGCGCGGTCATGCACCGGGCCCGCACCGCGGAGGGGCTCGGCACCGAGCAGGCCATCGCGAAGTACCACGACGAGCTGGACCTCATCTCCCGGCAGTACGCGCTGCTCGGCCCCGCGGAGCGGCCGGTCTGCCCGGCCACGAGCTGGCAGCGGGTGGACGGCACCCCGCTGCAGCTGCACGGCCTGGTGGCGGAGCGGTTCGTCGAGGCGTTCGCGGCCGCGGTGCGGCGGGTCGACGTGCTGCCCGCTCCCCCGGCCGCCGCCGAGGACGGGCCGGACGGGCTGGTCACGGTGCCGGACATGAACTGCAAGCACTGCGTCCGCACCATCACCGCCGTGCTCACCTCGATGGACATCGCCGTGCACGACATCGACCTGGAGCGCAAGACGGTGCACGCCGAGTTCCGCAGCCCGCGCAACCGCGAGCGCGCCTTCGAGGCGCTGCGCGACAGCGGCTACAACCCGGCCCTGCTCACCCCGGACCGAGCGCCCCTGGCTTGATCCGGGGGCAGCGGTGGCGCCAGGCCCGGCGCGCGTGGCCTGATCCCGGGCACCGGCACCGGCACCGGCAGCGCCGGGGTCGGGAGCGGGTGGCCGGGTTCAGGCGGCGTGCAGCGCCGTGACCAGTTCTGCGACGGCCTCGGGGTCGGGGGTGTACCCCGGGAAGTAGCAGCAGACCTCGCCGACGTCGGCCCCGAACCGGGCGCGGATCCGCGCGGCGCACTCCGCGGGCGTGCCGACGATGCCGATGCGCCGCACCATCTCCTCGGTGACCAGCGCGCGCATCTCGGCGTAGCCACCGGTCTTGGAGAGCTGGTTCAGCTTCGGCTGCACCTCACCCCAGCCCTCCGCCTCCAGGACCGGGCGGTAGGCGGGGGTCGAGCCGTAGAAGGAGATCAGCATGCCGACCCCGGCGAGCGCCGCCGCCAGCTCCGCCTCGGTGCGCCCCACCGCCACCATGACCTGCCCGATCACCGGGAAGTCGGCGGCGCTGCGGCCGGAGCGGCGGAGCCCTTCGGCGATCGCCGGGGCGGTGCGCTCGGCCAGGTGCCGGTCGGTGTTGAACGGCATGACCAGCAGCCCGTCCGCCACCTCGGCGGCCTTGCGGGTCATCACCGGGCCGAGCGCGCCCATGAGCACCTGCGGCGGCCCGAACGGGTTCGGGCCCGGGTCGAAGTTCGGCGGCATGAGCGTGTGCGTGCTGAACTCACCGCGGAAGTTCAGCGGCGCCTTGCCCTCCCAGGCGTCCAGGATGGCCTTCACCGCCGCCACCGTCTCCGCGGTGCGCGCGGCCGGGTTGCCCCAGGTACTGCCGTACCGCTTCTCGATGTGCACCCGGATCTGCGAACCGAGCCCGAGCCGGAACCGCCCCGCGCTGTAACTCTGCAGGTCGTACGCGGCGTGCGCCAGGTGCAGCGGGCTGCGCGGCCCGGCGATGGCGACATTGGTCATGAGCTCGAGCTGCCCCGCCCCCGCGGCGACCACCAGCGGGAAGAAGACGTCGTGCGGGCCCTCGAAGGTGAACAGGCCGTCGGCGCCGGTCTCGGCCAATTCCCTGGCGTGGGTGGCGGCCCGGCCGGGTGCGCCGTCGACCTGCAGGTGTACTTTCACCCGGCCATCCTATGGACAGGACTCCGTTCAGGTGTCCAGTTCGGGGACGATCAGGCTCACGCCGTCACCGAGGCGCAGCCGGTGCCCGGCCGGGGTCTCGGTGAGCACCAGCAGCACCGCCGCGCAGGAGGCGCAGCGCAGCACCGCGCCCGGGCCGTGCAGGTAGGCGGGGGCCGCGCCGATCGGGCCCGCGGCGCCGCAGGCCCCGCAGCGGCAGCCGCAGGCCGTGACCTCGGCCGCGAAGATCTCGGCCAGCGGCCCGGCCAGGGCATTTCCGTCCAGGTGCGTGCTCATCGACTACCTCCCGGCCGGGCCGAAGCGTTCGGTGCGGACCAGGGCCGGATCGTGCCCCAGCTCGACGAGCTGCGCCGCGGTGGCCTCGACGAAGCCGGTCGGCCCGCAGACGTAGCAGGTGACGTCCGGCGCGGGGGCAAGCCCGTGCTCGGTCAGCTCGGCGGCGGTGAGCCGACCGGGGTCGCGGGGATAGCCCTCCGGCACCCGGCGGGTGTAGGCGACGAAGACGCCGTCGGCGTCCAGCTCCGGGCCGTAGTAGCGCTGCGCCGGGGTGCGCAGCGCGTACAGCGCCCGCACCGGGACCGCCGCGTTCGCCGCGCGCCGCGCCCGCAGCATGGCCATGATCGGCACCACCCCGGAGCCGCCCGCGACCAGCATCGCCGGGCCGCCGGTGGCCGGATCCCAGACGAACCAGCCGCCGACCGGGCCGCGCAGCTCGACGCTCGCGCCGACCGGCAGCTCGTCCACCAGGTAGCCGGAGACCTCGCCGTCCGGCACCCGCTGCACGGTGAGTTCGACGATGTCGCCGTCGGCGGGCGCGGCGAGCGAGTAGCTGCGCACCGCCCGGTAGCCGTCCGGCGCGGTGAGCCGGATGTCGACGTGCTGCCCGGGCAGGTGCCCCGGCCAGTCCGCGACCCGCAGCAGCAGGGTGCGGGCGGTCGGCGTCTCGAACCGCTCGCCCGCCAGTTCGGCGGGGCGCCAGCCGCGGGCCGCGGTCAGTCGTCCCGGTACCGCTGCTCGCGCCATGGGTCTCCGTAGTCGTGGTAGCCGGCGGCCTCCCAGAAGCCCTGCTCGTCGCGGTCGAGCAGCCGGATGCCGCGCACCCACTTGGCCGACTTCCAGAAGTAGAGGTGCGGGACGAGCAGCCGGGCCGGGCCGCCGTGCTCGGGGTCGAGCTCGGCGCCGCCGTAGCGGTGCGCCACCCAGGCCTTGCCGTCGAGCAGGTCGTCCAGCGGGAGGTTGGTGGTGTAGCCGCCGTAGCTGTACACCAGCGCGTACTCGGCCTGGGTCTCGACCGCGCCGAGCAGGGTGTCCAGCGAGACGCCGGTCCAGTCGGTGTCGAGCTTGCTCCAGCGGGTCACGCAGTGGATGTCCACGTGCGGTTGCTCCTGCGGCAGCGCGAGGAACTCCGCGCGGCTCCAGGTGGTCTCGGCGCCGGTCTCGTCGGTGATGGTGAAGCTCCAGCGCTCCGGGGCGATCCGCGGCGTCGGGCCCGCGGAGAGCACCGGGAAGTCCTCGGTCAGGTACTGCCCCGGCGGCAGCCGGTCGTCGGCCCCGCGGGCCCGGCCCCGGAACCCGGGCGAGAAGATGGCCATACCGAGGATCGTAACCCCCTGTTTGCCGGGTTGCAGCGCTCAGCGGTGCAGCCGGTCGAGGAAGGCGCGCAGGTTGTCGCGCACCCGCTCGACCTTCTCCTCGGTGCTCAGGTTCTCGCGGTAGCGGTTGCCGAGCGCGGGGCGTCTGCGGCCGCGGGCGTAGAGCGAGCAGGCCAGGTCGGTGCACATGAGGGTGCCGACCGAGTCGCCGCGCCGCCCGGCCTCGCCCGCCTTGTGCGCGGTGAGCAGCGAGACGCCGCCGCCGGTGTGCGTGGTCAGGCAGATGGTGCACATCTGGGCCCGGCCGGAGCCGCCGGTCTCGTAGCGCAGCGCGACCCCGACCGGGCCGTCGGCGCCCGGCGCGACCAGGTAGCAGCGGCCGGGCAGCGAGCGGTCGCTCCAGCCGAGGAAGTCGAGGTCGTCCCAGGGCCGCTCGGCCAGGTCGCGGGGTACCGGCAGCCGCTTGGCCTCGCCCTTGGAACAGTTGACGAACGACGAGCGGATCTCGCCCTCGGTGATCGGATCCATGCGACCGACGGTACGAATTCCGCGCTCGGGGGACAACGCAATTATTCCGGGCGGAATCGGAGATCGGCTCGGCCGCGCAACCCGTCCAGCGCGAGCGCGAGGCAGCGCTGCCCGGCCTCGGCCCCGGCCTCCGCACCGAGCAGCGACATGGCCCAGATCAGGTGCGCCACGTCGGTATCGCCGAGGTCGGGGCGCACCACCCCGGCGGCCCTGGCCCGCGCCAGCACGGCGGTGAGCCGCGCGGCCCCGTCGCGGCACGCCTCGGCGATCCCGGCGGCCGCGGGGTGCTCGCGCACCAGCGCCTCCAGCAACCCGCGGTCGGCGATCATGTGCGCGACCAGACCCGCGCAGAACCCGGTCAGCGCCCGCCACGGGTCGGGCTCGGCGTCGGCCGCGACGGCCAGCTCGCCGAGTACCGCGAGCCGCTCCGGCAGCAGCGCCTCGATCAGCGCGTCGCGGTGCGGGAAGTGGTTGTAGAGCGTGCCGATGCTCACCCCGGCCCGGCGCGCCACCTCCTCCAGCGACCCGTCCAGCCCCTGCTCGGTGAAGACCTCGGCCGCCTCGCGCAGCAGCTTCTCGCGGTTGCGGGCGGCGTCGCGGCGCAGCGGTCGGGTGGGCACGGCCGCCATTCTACGAAATCGAGGTGCCCCTCGAGTTCCGTGGTACGGTGCGGTAAATCGAGGCCCCCCTCACTTTCGGAGGTAGTAGCAATGTCCCGTTCCCCCATCGCCCTCGTCGTCGGCGCCGGTCCCGGTCTCGGCCTTTCCATCGCGCGGCGGTTCGGCCGCGCGGGGCTCGGTGTGGTGCTGGTGTCCCGCTCGGCCGAGCGGCACCCGCGCTACCTGGCCGAGCTGGCCGCCGACGGCGTCACCGCGCACGCCTACCCCGCCGATGTCACCGACCCGGCGAGCTTCGGCGCCGCGCTGGACGCCGCGCGCGGCCACGGCGACGTCGAGCTGCTCTACTACGGCCCCGCCCCGAGCCACCTGCCGATCCCGCTCACCGCGACCGACGGCGCCGTCGCCCGGACCGCCTTCGACTGGGTGTGGCCCGCCGCCGACGCGGTCGCCGCGGTGCTGCCCGGCATGCGGGAACGGGGTTCCGGCGCACTGCTGTTCGCCGGCGGGCTCTCCAGCGTCCGGCCCATGCCGATGCTCGGCCAGCTGGCGCTGCCCGCCGCCGCCATCCGCAACTACGCGCTCACCCTGCACGCGGCGCTGGCAGGCGACGGGGTCTACGCGGGCACCCTCACCATCGGCGGCGTGGTCGAGCGCGGCGACATCCACACCATGGTCGCCGCCGATCCCGGCACCTTCGGGCCGCTCGCCGGACATACCCTCGACCCCGACGAGCTCGCCGAGACGGCCTGGCGAATGACCCGCGAGCGGGACCGCGCGGAAGCGGTCTTCGACGTGTTCAGCGCCGCCTGAGCGAACGGGCCGGGCCGATTCGGCGAGCCGCCGCGGCGCGGGCGACGTACCGTCGAGATCATGGCGGAACTGGTTCTCGGTCCGGTGCTGCGGCACGTCGACGCCACCTCGGCCACGGTGTGGGTGGAGACCGACGCGCCCTGCGAGGTCACGGTGCTGGGCGCCCGCGCCCGCACCTTCCAGGTGGGCGAGCTGCACTTCGCCCTGGTCGTGGTGGCCGGGCTGGAGCCGGACAGCTCGGTGCCCTACGAGGTCGCGCTGGACGGCGCGCGGGTGTGGCCGGAGCCGGATTCGGAGTTCCCGCCGAGCCGGATCCGCACGCACCGGGTGCGCACCCTGATCTTCGGCTCCTGCCGCGCGGCCAAGGCGACGCCGGGCGCGCTCGCCGCGGACAAGGTCGGGGTGGACGCGCTGGACACCTACGCGCTGCGGATGAAGGAGCTCTCCGAGTCGGCGTGGCCGGACGCGCTCGTCCTGCTCGGCGACCAGGTGTACGCCGACGAACCGACGCCGCGGATCAAGGAGTGGCTGGCGCGGCGGCGGGACGGGGCCGAGCCCGCGGGCGAGGTGGTCTCGTTCCGCGAGTACGCCGAGCTGTACCACGAGTCCTGGGCCGACCCGGAGATCCGCTGGCTCATGTCCACCGTCCCCACCTCGATGATCTTCGACGACCACGACGTGCGCGACGACTGGAACACCTCACGCACCTGGCGCGAGCAGATGGCGGCGCTGCCCTGGTGGCCGGAGCGCATCCGCTCCGGGCTCGCCTCCTACTGGGTGTACCAGCACCTGGGCAACCTCGCGCCCGACGACCTGGCCGCGAACGAGCTGTACCGGACGGTGACCGCGCACGGCGGCGACGTCCAAGGGCTGCTCGAGGAGTTCGGCGCCGCGGCGGACAAGGAGGCGGACGGGCGGAAGCCGGTGCGCTGGAGTTACCGCCGCGACTTCGGGCGGGTCCGGCTGCTCGTCATCGACACCCGCAGCGGGCGCATCCTGGACGGCGACCGGCTCATGGTCGGCGCCGAGGAGTTCGAGTGGCTGGAGGCGAACGCCGCTGGCGATATCGACCACCTGCTCATCGGGTCGTCGCTGCCGTGGCTGATGCCGCCCGCGCTCAGCCACTTCCAGTCGCTGAACGAGCGCGCCGCCGGGTTGCCCGGCTGGCGCGGGAAGCTCGGCGAGAAGGTGCGGCAGGAGGCGGATCTGGAGCACTGGCCCGCGTTCCGTGCCTCCTTCGAGCGGCTGGCCGCGCTCATCCAGCGGATCGGGAGCGGGCCGGACGCGCCCGCCACCATCTCGGTGCTCTCCGGGGACGTGCACCACAGCTACGCCGCGCGCGCCGACTATCCGGAGCCGACCACATCGACGGTGCTGCAACTGGTCTGCTCACCGGTGCACAACGAGCCGCCGAAGATCTTCCACGCCGTCTTCGCCGCGGCCTGGGGGCGCCGGCTGGCGCGGGCGCTGCGCCGGCTCGCCGATCGGCGCGGGATCTCGCCGGACCCGGTGCGCTGGGAGAAGATCAGCGGGCCGCACTTCGGGAACTCGCTCGCCGCGCTGCACCTGGACGGGCGGCGCGGGCGTTTCGTGCTCGAAACCGCGCGCTCGGAGGCGGGATTGGTCAAGGTCGCCGATCTGGAGTTGCGGCCGCCGCACTCCTGAGCCCCGCGGGTAGGTTCGACGGTATGACCGGGATTCACTATCGCGTCCGGGGTTCGGGGCCGGTGCTGCTGCTGTTGCCCGGCGGAGACGGGGACGCCGATGCCTACGGTGCGCTCGGTGACCTGCTTGCCGCGGATTTCACGGTGCTGAACCACGACCGGCGCGGGCAGGTGCGGACCGCGCTGCCGCCCGCCTCCGCGCTCGCCGAGCACGCCGACGACGCGGCGGCCGTCCTCGCCGAGGTGGGCGGCGGGCCAGCGGCGGTGTTCGGGAGCAGTATCGGCGCGGCCATCGCGCTGGAGTTGTCGATACGGCACCCGGATGCCGTCTCCCGGGTGGTGGCGCACGAGCCGCCGATCTCGGCGCTACTGCCCGATGCCGAGGGGATGGCGCTGTTCGCGGCGCAGAAGCGGCTCGAAGAGGCGTATGCGGAGGCCGGGGTCGCGGCGGCCATGGTGGAGTTCGCGCGGTTGATCGCGGTCGATCCCGGGGATCGGGAACCCGAGGTCGAGGTGGGGTCGGCGAATTTCGAGCGCCCCAACCTCGAGGTCTTTCTGCGCTCCGACGCGCCCGCCGTCCGGAAGTACCGCCCGGACGTCTCCGCACTGCGCGCGGATCTCGTCGTGCCCGCGGTCGGGCGGTCCACCGACGGGCCGACCGCCGAATGCGCGCACGCCCTCGGCGCGCTCCTCGGAGTTCCGGTCGCTGTCTTCCCCGGCGGGCACACCGCCCCGACCCTCCGCCCCCGCGGGGTGGCCGAAGCCGTCCGCGCCGCGCTCGCCTGACCCGACGATCACCGACCCTGCTTCGTCATGCTGGTGACCCGGACCGGCCCACTCCACCCGCAGGGCGAGTCACAGACCCCGATCACCTCGCGCCTGGTGCGCCCGTCCGCGACGACGGTGTGCAGCCACGCGGTGGCGGGATACCCGCAGCGCGGGCACTTCCCGAAGTAGTCGAGGATCTCGGTGGCGGTGCGGCGCCCGACGGAGGCGCTCATCCGGCGGCGTCCGGGTCGTAGTCGAGCAGCGCCCGGCGCAGCAACTTCCCGGTCGCGTTCCGCGGTAGCTCGTCCAGCACGATCACCTCACGCGGCACCTTGTGCCGCGCCAGATCCGCCTTGACGTAATCCTTGATCTCCCGCACGTCCACCGACGCCCCCTCGACCGGGACGACGAACGCCCGCAACCGCTGCCCGAAGTCCGCGTCCGGCACCCCCACCACTGCCGCCTCGGCGATATCCGCCCGCTCCACCAGCAGGTTCTCCACCTCGAGCGGGAAGACGTTCTCGCCACCGGAGATGATCATGTCGTCGTCCCTGCCGTCGACGAACAGCCGCCCCTCGGCGTCGAAGTGCCCCACGTCCCCGCTGGAGAGCAGCCCGTCCACGGTCTCCCTGGTCCGCCCGTCGGTGTACCCGGCGAAGCTCAGCCCGCTGGAGACGAAGATCGTCCCGACCGCCCCCGGCTCGGTGATCCGCGCCCGCCGCTCGTCGTACAGCGCCACCCGGCACCCCACCGGCGGCCGCCCGACGGTGCCCGGCGCCAGCCGCATGTCCTCCGGCGTCGCCACCGCCGCCACCGCCACCTCGGTGGAGGCGTACAGGTTGTAGAGCACGTCGCCGAAGAGCTCGGCGGTCCGCCTGCTCAGATCCGGCGACACCGACGATCCGGCCGCGAAGATCACCCGCAGCGCGGAGGTGTCGTGCGCGGCCAGCTCGGCGGCGGGCAGGTCGACGATGCGCTGCAGCATGGTCGGCACCACCACCAGGCTCGCGGCCCGGTGCTCGGCCACCGCCGCGACCGTCCAGCGCGGGTCGAAGCGCCCCGGCCGCAGCACGACGGTGTTGCCGAGCGCCCAGCCGAGCCCGAGCTGGGAGAGCCCGGTGCCGTGGAACAGCGGAGCCGCCAGCACCATGGCGCTGTCCCTCGGCAGCGGGATCCGGTCCAGGAACTGCGCCGACTGCAGCGGCGAGACCTTCTCCCGCGGCGCGCCCTTCGGCGTCCCGGTGGTGCCGCTGGTCAGGATGACCAGCCCGCCCGCCCTTGCGGGCGCGGGCAGCGGCTCGGGCGCGTGCGCGGCGGCCAGCCCGTCCACGGTGGGCACCCCCGGCTCGGCGCCGTCCGCCCTGGTGAGGATGCGCGCGATGGCCTCCGGCGCCGCGGCGAGCAGCGGAAGGAACTCGGCGTCGAGCAGGAGCGCGGCGATCCGCTCGCGCACCGCGACCTCGGCCAGCTGCCGCCCGCCGAACCCGGTGTTCAGCAGCACGACCCTGGCCCCGAGCTTCCCGGCCGCGGCCAGCGCCAGCAGCATGCCGCGGTGGTCGCGGCAGAGCACGCCGAGCACGGTGCCCGCGCCGTGGCCGCCTGCGGCGAGGCCGCGGGCCAGCGCGTCCGAGCGGGAGTCCAGCTCGGCGAAGGTCAGCCCGCCGCGGTCGTCGATCACCGCGGTGCGCGCGGGCCAGCGCCGCGCGGCCGCCCGCAGCACCGTGGTGAACGGGCCGTAGCGGCTCGCGTCCCGCGCGGCGCGCAGGGTGTGGTCCGGGCGCAGCGGATCCAGCATGCCGCGCCGGACCAGCACGCTCGCCGCGGCGAGCGAATCGGTGAGCGGACGGGTCAGCTCCTGCAGCCCCACGGCGGTTCTCCCTCAGCGGCGACGGATCGGTGCGCAGAGCGTAGCGCAGGAGCAGAATGCCCATTCACTTATTTCGACATCCGGCGTCATCGGAAGCCTGATCGTTGTTGAACCGTTGATTACATGAGAGACTTTGAGTCAACTTGTTTCATCAACTCTCGGGAGGTCGGAGATGACCCGCTCGATCCAGCCGGTGCCCAGCACGCCGGGCGCCGAGCCGACGGACCGCCGCCGCTTCATCGCGGGTCCGGGCGCGCTGCTCGGCGGCCCGGCGAACGTGATCATGCAGCTGAGCCTGGCGCCGGTCGGCCGTGGCGTCGTGGAGAGCACGGTGGCCAGCGGCCGCTTCGACCTCCGGCCGCAGAAGCGCGGCCGCACCACGCTCACCTACCTCGCGGTCGCCATGCTCGGCACCGAGGAGGAGCGGGTGGCCTACCGGAAGGCCACCGACACCTCGCACCGGCAGGTCCGCTCGCAGCCGGGCGCCGAGGTGCGCTACAGCGCCTTCGACCCGAAGCTGCAGCTCTGGGTGGCAGGCTGCATCTACCTCGGCACCGCCGACTCCTTCCGGCTGCTCTACGGCGAGCAGACCGAGGAGTTCTCCGACGCGCTGTACCGCGAGTCGGCGCGGTTCGGCACCACGCTGCAGATGCCCGCCGAGCTGTGGCCCGCCGACCGCGCGGCCTTCACCGCGTACTGGGAGTCCATGCTGCCGCAGCTCTCCATCGACGAGGGCGTGCGCCGCTACCTGCTCGACCAGGTGGTCGACCTCGGCCCGTACAGCCGGGTCCAGCAGCTGCTCGGCAAGCGCGTGAACCGCTTCTTCACCACCGGCTACCTGCCGCAGTGGTTCCGCGACGAGCTCGGGCTGGACTGGGGGCCGCGCAGGCAGCGCGCCTTCGAGCTGATCATGCGCGGCCTCGGCTTCGTCATCCGGCGGCTGCCCGAGCCGTGGCCGCAGTACCCGCTGGACAAGCACCTGGCCGACATGCGGCGCCGGATCGCGGCGGGCAAACCGCTGGTCTGAGTCAGCCGGCGCGCACGGCCTGCCTGCGCCTGCGCGCCGCCGACCAGCGGGTGGCGATCAGCCCGTGCCGCGGCCCGAACAGGTAGACCGCGGCGAAGAGCACGCCCTGGGCAAGCACCACCATGCCGCCCGCGGCGGTGTCCAGGTAGTAGGCCAGGTAGAGCCCGGTCACCGCCGCGACGACGGCGAGCGTGGGCGCGATCAGCAGCATCCGGCCGAACCGGTCGGTGAGCAGGTAGGCGGTGGCGCCGGGGATGATCAGCATCGCCACCACCAGCACCACCCCGACCACCTGCAGCGCGGTCACCGCGGTGAGCGCGAGCAGCCCGAGCAGCAGCGCGCCGAGCAGCCGCGGGTTCAGCCCGATGGCGTGCGCGTGCGTCGGGTCGAAGGCGTAGAGCGTGAGGTCGCGGCGCTTGGCCACCGCGATCACGAAGACCACCGCGCCGAGCGCCGCGATCTGCCACAGATCCGACGGGGCGACGCCGAGCAGGTTGCCGAAGATGATGTGGTTCAGGTCGGTCTGGCTCGGCGTCACCGAGATGAGCACGAGCCCCAGCGAGAACAGCGTGGTGAAGACGATGCCGATGGTGGCGTCCTCCTTGACCCGGCTGGTGTCGCGCACCACCCCGATCAGCGCCACCGCCAGGAAGCCGAAGACCACCGCGCCGAGCGCGAACGGCGCGCCGACGATGTAGGCGAGCACCACCCCGGGCAGCACCGCGTGCGAGACCGCGTCGCCCATGAGCGACCAGCCGATCAGCACCAGCCAGCAGGACAGGATCGCGCAGACCACCGAGGAGATCACGGTGGCGGCGAGCGCGCGCACCATGAAGTCGTAGGCGAACGGGTCGAGCAGCAGGTCGATCACCGCGCACCGCCCGCCATCGGGTCGAGGCCGAAGGCGCGGACCAGGTTCTCCGGGCGGATCACCTCGTCGATGTCGCCGTGCGCGAGCACCTTCCGCATGAGCAGCACCGCCTCGTCGGCCAGGGTCGGCAGCGCGTGCAGGTCGTGCGTGGAGACCAGCACGGCCGCGCCGTCCGCGGCCAGCTCGCGCAGCAGCGCGGTGATGGTGGCCTCCGAGCGCTTGTCCACCCCGGCGAAGGGCTCGTCGAGCAGCAGCACCGACGCCCCCTGCGCGATCCCGCGCGCGACGAAGGCGCGCTTGCGCTGCCCGCCGGAGAGCTGGCCGATCTGCCGGTGCGCCAGGTCGGCGAGCTCCACCCGCTCCAGCGCGGCGTCCACCGCCGCCCGGTCCGCCGCCCGCGGCCTGCGGGTGAATCCGAGCCGGCCGTAGCGCCCGGTCATGACCACCTCGCGCACGGTGATCGGGAAGGCCCAGTCGATCTCCTCGGACTGCGGCACGTACCCGACCAGTCCCGCCTTGCGGGCGGCCGCCGGGGTGTCGCCCGCGATCCGGACGGTTCCGGCGTCCGGGGTGAGCATGCCCATGATCGCCTTGAACAGCGTCGACTTGCCCGAGCCGTTCATCCCGATCAGCGCGCAGACCCGGCCGCGGGCCAGCTCCAGCGAGGTGCGCTCCAGCGCGAGCACCTCGCCGTAGTGCACGGTGACGTCGCTGACCGCGATCGCCGGGGTCATCGGGCGGCGCTCCCGGTCAGCCCGGCCGCCACGGTGTCCGCGTCGTGCCGGATCAGGTCGAGGTAGGTGGGGACCGGCCCGTCCGGCTCGGAGAGCGAGTCCACGTAGAGCACCCCGCCGAGCCGGGCGCCGGTGGCCGATGCCACCTGCCGCATGGGGGCGTCGGAGACGGTGGACTCGCAGAACACCGCGGGCACCGCGGCCGAGCGGACGAACTCGATCACCCCGGTCACCTGCTGCGGGGTGGCCTGCTGCTCGGCGTTCACCGGCCAGATGTAGCGCTCGGTGAGCCCGGCGTCGCGGGCCAGGTAGGAGAAGGCGCCCTCGCAGGTCACCAGCGCGCGCTGGGTCGGCGGCAGCGCGGCGAGCCGGGTCACCAGATCGTCCTTGACCTGCTGCAGCGCCGTCTTGTAGGCGGCGGCGTTGGCGGCGTACTGCTGCGCGCCGCCGGGGTCGAGCTCGGTGAAGGCACGGGCCAGGTTGTCGGCGTAGAGCTGGACGTTGACCGGGCTCATCCAGGCGTGCGGGTTCGGTTTGCCCGCGTAGGCGTCCGCGGCGATGTCGATGGTCCGCACCCCCTCGGAGGCGACCACGTGCGGGACGTCGAGGTCGGCGACGAACTTGGCGAACCAGGCCTCCAGGTTCAGCCCGTTGTCCACGACCAGATCGGCCTGCGCGGCCCGCCGGATGTCGCCGGGCGTCGGCTCGTAGCCGTGGATCTCCGCGCCCGGCTTGGTGATCGACTCCACCCGCAGCCGGTCGCCCGCGATGTTCGCGGCGATGTCGGCGAGCACGGTGAAGGTGGTCAGCACCACCGGGCGCCCGTCGTCGTCGCGCGCGCCGACCCGGTCGCAGCCGGCCGTGGCCAGCCCGAGCGCCAGCACGACGAGCAGCACCATCCGATTCATGGAGCCATCATAAGTTCGGGTCACCGAACTCGAAAGCGCGGGTGGCGGAACTCTCGCGCGCTACTCCGTGGCGACGGGCAGTGTGAAGCGGAATCGGGCGCCCCCGGTGTACTCGGTGTCCAGCTCGATCCGGCCGCCGTGGAACTCGACGATCTTGCGGCAGATGGCGAGCCCGAGCCCGGTCCCCCCGTACTCCTCCCGATTGTGCAGCCGCTGGAAGATGACGAACACCTTGTCCGCGAACTCCGGGGGCACGCCGATCCCGGTGTCGCGCACCGCGAAGTGGTGCGTACCGTCGCGCTCCTCGTACTCGATCACGATCTCCGGCTTCCGGCCGGGCGCCGCGAACTTCACCGCGTTGCCGAGCAGGTTCTGCCAGAGCATCTCCAGCAGCGTCGGATCGCCGACCACGGCGGGCAGCCGCTCCGGCCGCCGCACCGTCGCGCCGGACTCGGCGATCGCGGAGCCGAGGTTGTGCAGCGCCCGGTCCAGCACCGGACCCAGCTCGAGCCGCTCGGTGCGGTCGTTCACCCGGCCCACCCGGGAGAAGGTGAGCAGGTCGGTGATCAGCACCTGCATCCGCTTGGCGCCGTCGACGGCGAACTCGATGTACTGGCGGCCGCGGTCGTCCAGTTTGTCGTCGTAGCGCTTCTGCAGCAGCTGGCAGAAGGAGGCGACCTTGCGCAGCGGCTCCTGCAGATCGTGCGAGGCGACGTAGGCGAACTGCTCCAGCTCCTGGTTGGAGCGGCGCAGCTCGACGGTCTGGGCATCCAGGTCGGCGGCCTGGCGTACCAGGGTGGCCTCCTGCTCGCGGGCCGAGCGCAGCTCGGTGACGATCCGGCGGCGCATGTCCTCCACCGCGGCCCCGACGGTCGCGATGTCGGCCGGGCCGCGCGCGGTGATCCGGTGCTCGAAGTCGCCGCCGGCCACCCGCAGCGAGCTGCGCTGCAACTCCGCGAGCGGCCGCACCACCAGGCCGCGCACCAGCACCGTGAGCAGCACCGCGGCCAGCACGAAGACCACGACCAGGCCGCCGAGCAGCAGGTTGCGGTTGTCCCGGTTGTGGTACATGGCGGTGCGCTCGGTATCGAGGGTGGCCGCGAGCCGGTCGGCCTGGCCGGTGAAGCCGGTGCGGACCGCGTCGAAGAGCTGCCGCCCGTCGGCGGCGGCGGCGCGGGCGCGCTCCGGAGCGGCGGTGACGGTCTCGGCGTAGCCGGTGCGCCAGCGGAGGGCGCTGGCCTCCACCGCGGCGAGGTCGGCGAGCGCGTCGGGGCGGTCGGCGAGCAGCCCGCGCAGCGTGCTCAGCGTGCGCACCTCGGCATCCCGGCCGGTGCCGTAGGAGCGCAGCGCCACCGAGTCGGCGCCGATCGCGTAGCCGCGCACGCCGTTCTCCTGGTCGATCAGCGCCGCCTGCAGCCGGTAGCTCTCCGCGAGCGCGGGCTGCAACCTGCCGATCACCAGGCTGGAGCTCTCGGTGGTGCGGGCGATCATGCTCGCCCCCGCGACCGCGCCCGCCAGCACGATCACCACCATCGAGCCGAGTACGAGCTGGAACCAGGTCTCGACGGTCAGCCGGGTCGTCCCCCGGGCACGGGTATTCATGGTGTCGTCCAAGCTCTCGACTCGCAGATGACCGCGCCACCGGGATCGAGCGCCTGCGGACACTCTGCCACACCGCCGACACGCCGGGTCGGCAGTGCCGTCCACGGGGCTTGCACACCGCCGTGCGCCCGGTCGCCGCGGTGTTGCGGCGCAGCACAGCAGGGCTTTTCACCGTCGCAGCGGAGTTATGCGGGCGCCGCACGGGATGTCGGGTACGCGGCACTCCGTGTCACCGGGCCGGAATCGGGCATGCCCCGCAGCACAGAGAGTGAAGGAGCTCAGCATGTTCCAGCGTGCCAACGCATATCGGCGCCGTGATCGATCGGGCGGACGGCGCCGGGGCGCGAACCGGACCACCGGACGGCGCTCCTGGCGCCGGGGTGGCGGGGGCGGGGCCCGCGGCCGCAGCACCGTGAGCAACAGCCGCGGCCTGGAGAAGGTCGCCCGCTTCGGCTTCATCGCCCGCGGAATCGCCTACATCGTGCTCGGCATCCTCGGCTTCATGCTCGCGGTCGGCACCGCCGAGCACTCGGCCAACGAGGTCGGCGCGCTGGCCGCGCTCTCCGAGCAGCCGCTCGGCTACCTGCTGCTGTGGATCCTGGTGTTCGGCTTCGCCGCGCTCGCGGTGTGGCGCTTCACCCAGGTGGCCACGGCCGGGCGCACCGTCTCCGGCGGGCACCGGGCCTACGCGGCCGTCGCGGGCGTCTTCTACGCGCTCGCCTTCTTCTTCACCCTGCGCTTCGTGGTGAACGGCAGGCTGCCCGTCCCGGGCGAGGTGGTGGCGCGCGACTTCACCATCCGCATCCTGGCCTGGCCCGGCGGCCAGGTGGTCGTCGCGCTGCTCGGCATCGCGGTGCTGGCCTTCGGGCTGCTGCTCATCGTGCGCGGCGCCCGGCTGCACTTCACCGACGACCTGCGCATGGGCTGGATGACCCGCGGTTCCCGGACCGCCGCGGTCTGGCTGGGCCGGGCCGGCTACATCGCCCGCGGCGCCGTCGTCGCCGCGATCGGCCTCGCCGCCCTGGTCGCCGCGCTGAACTACGACCCGGCGCAGGTCGAGGGCGTCGACGGCGTGCTGCGCGACTTCGCGGGCACCCCGTTCGGCCCGTGGCTGCTCATCCTGATCGCACTGGGGCTCATCGCCTTCGGGCTGCTGTCCTTCCTGGAGGCGCGGCACCGCCGCACCTACGGCGGCGTCCCGGTCTGATCTTCGCTGCGTTCGAGCGGCCCGGCGGTCTCCACCGCCGGGCCGCTCTGCGTTCCCGGCCCGCTGCGCGCCACCGCGACCCCGGCCAGGCAGAGCACGCCGCCGAGCAGCGCGAGCGGCACCGGCACCTCGCCGAGCGCGAGCCAGGAGCCGAGCACCACCAGCGCCGGGACCGCGTAGGTGGTCACCCCCATCCGCCCCGCCGTCGTCCGGGCCAGGGCGTAGGCCCAGGTGGTGAAGGCCAGCGCGGTCGGGAAGACGCCCAGGTACAGCACGCTCAGCGTGGCGGCGGCAGGCGCCGCGGCGACCTCGCGCACCAGCTGTCCGGCGAAGGGGAGGCAGGCGAGCGCGCCGACCACGCAGCCCCCGGTGGTGACCTGCAGCGCGGAAGCCACTGCCAGCGCGGGCTTCTGCACGATGGTGGAGATCGCCCAGGTGGTCGCGGCGAGCACCGCGAGCAGCACCCCGGCCGCGGCGCCGCCCTGCGCGGTGCCGAGCCCGACCACGATCGCGCCCGCGAAGGAGACCGCGATCCCGGCCAGCAGCCTGCGCGGGAATCCCTCCCCCAGGAACACCCCGCCGAGCAGCGCGATCAGCACCGGCCCGATGTTCACCACCATGGCCGCGGTGCCCGCGTCCACGTACTCCTCGCTCCAGTTCAGCGCCACCATGTAGACGCCGAACCAGAGCACCCCGGTGATCGCGATCGCGCGCCACGCCGCGCGCGGCGGCAGCCCGTCGCCCACCACCAGCAGGATCAGCAGCAGCGTCACGGCGCCGGCCAGCAATCGGCCGAGCGCCAGCGCGCCGGGCGAGAAGTGCTCGCCCGCCGCCCGGATGAAGACGAAGGCCGAGGCCCAGAGCAGGACCGTCGCCCCGGCCGCCGCCGCGGCCCGCTGTCCATCGGTTCCGATCGCGCGCATCCGCCGAACCTAGCCCGCGAACCGGCCCCCCGTCGCGCGGGTTTCGGCCTTTGCGCTACCGGACGGTCGTAGACCAGGGACAGTTCGGCCGGGGCGCGCACCCGGGTGCGCGGCCACGGCGCCGCGGTCGGTACTGCGCGAAATCCGGTTGCCGTCGAGCGTCGCCCGGGTTCCGATGGGGCCATGCCCCTTCCCCGCGATCTCACCGGCCGCGTCGCCGTGGTCACCGGCGTCGGCCGCCGGGCCGGAATCGGCTTCGCCGTCGCCCGGCGGCTCGCCGAGCGCGGCGCCGCGCTCTACCTCGCGCACTGGCGCCCGCACGACGAACAGCAGCCGTGGGGCGCCGACGACACCGATGCGGTGCGCGCCGAACTCGCCACCATGACGACGGTGGTCGACCGCGCCGTCGATCTCGCCGTCCCCGACGCCGCGCACCGGCTGATCGAGAACGCCGTCGCCGAGTTCGGCCACCTCGACATCCTGGTCGCCAACCACGCCCGCAGCGGCGGCGACGGCACGCTGCTCGAGGTGGACGCCGCCATGCTGGACGGGCACTGGGCGGTCGACGCCCGCTCGGTGCTGCTGCTCACCCAGGCGTTCGCCCGGCAGTACCGGCCGGAGCGCGGCGCGGTGCCTGACCGCGGCCGGGTCGTCTGGCTCACCTCCGGCCAGCACCTCGGCCCGATGCCGGGCGAGATCGCCTACGCGGCGGCAAAATCGGTGCTCGCCGGGCTCACGCCGACGGTGGCGGCCGAGCTCATCGAGCGCGGCATCGTGCTGAACACCGTCAACCCGGGCCCGGTCGACACCGGCTACCTCTCCCCCGGCAGCACCGGCCTCGACCCCGCCGTCGCCGCCGCCGTGCACGCCGCCTTCCCGCGCGGCCGGGCGGGCGAACCGGACGATCCGGCCCGGCTCATCGCCTGGCTGATCTCCGACGAGGGCCGCTGGATGGTGGGCCAGGTCCTGGACTCCGAGGGCGGCTTCCGCCGCGCCCGCCGATAGCGGAGAACAGACCGCCGGTTAGAGTGGCTGCACGGATGCCGGTCCGGGGAGTTCCGGCGCCTGGCGCGAGGAGAGCAGCCGATGAGCGATCGGCCCCGTTCGACCGCGGTGCCCGGAGCAGGGTCGCGCACCGCCGCCAACGCCCGTGCCTCGGCCCGCCGGTCTCCGGTCGTCGCGATGCCGCGGTTCCGGCCGGTGCCGTACGGCCGCGCGATCGAGGCCGCCACGGCCCCCATCGCCGGGCACGGGTGGTGACCGTGGCGCAGCTCTCCGACGACCGGATCGCCGAGGCGCTCGCGCCCTGGCGCGGCCGCCGCTACGTCGCGCTCGGCAGCTCCTTCGCCTCCGGGCCAGGCATTCCGCCGCGCGCCACCGGCTCGGTGCGAGCGGCGGGCCGGTCCAGCCGCAACTATCCGCACCTGATCGCCGGCGCGGCCGGGCTGCGGCTCACCGATGTCACCAGCTCCGGCGCGACCTGCGCGCACATCCTGCACGAGCGGCAGTACGGCAGCCCCCCGCAGCGCATGGCCGTCACCCCGGACACCGAGCTGGTGACGGTGACCATCGGCGGCAACGACATCGGGCTGACGGCGTTCCTGATCGCCCGGCGCATGCCGTCGCCGGTGCGGCTGCTGCCCGCCGCCCGCCGCTCCGCCGACGAGGCAGCCACCGGCCGGGCGCTCGGCGGGATCGGGGAGCGGCTGAACCGGGTCTTCGGCACGGTGCGCGACCAGGCACCGAATGCACGTTTGCTGGTGGTGAACTACCTGTCGGTGCTCGGCCCGCCCCCGCCCGGCGAATCGCCGACCGACCGGCACTACCGCTACCTCGCGGAATCACTCGCCGACCGCACCGCCGCGGCCGCGGACCGGGCGGGCGGGCACCTGATCGACGTCCGCACCCCGAGCCTCGCGCACGCCCCCGGCTCCCCCGTCCCGTGGACTTCGGACTTTTTCGTCCCGGTACCGGGACGCCCCGCCCACGGCACACCCTGCCACCCCACCGCCGCGGGCATGGCGGCAGTGGCCGACCTCGTCCTGGCCCGGCTACGGACCCTGGCCCCGGTCGGCTGACGCGCCCGTCGGGCTCGGGTCAGCGCGAGGTGAGCGACACCTACCGGTGCGGCCGCCCCGGGAAACTACGGAGCGGGGGCGGGTGGGGCCGGGAGCGGGATGGTGATGCCGAAGGGGAGGACGAGGCCGGGAGGCGGCGGGGTCGCCGCGTCCGGGCCGGGGGCGACCGGCTGCCCGTCCGGGCCGAACTCCACGGGCGCAGGCCCCTGCGGCGCCACCTGCTGCGGGGCGGGCACCGGCGCCTCGCGCGGCAGCTCCTCGGCGCGCGGCCCCGGCTCACCGGGCTGCACGGCGGGCGGCGGGGGCGGCGGGCAGAAGATCCCGCACGGGATGGGCGGCAGCCCGGGGATGGTGATCATCGGCTCGGGCACCGCGGCGGGCGTCGGCGTCTGCACCGCCTGCTCGAGCGGCAGCCCCTCCGGCGCCTCCGCGAGCAGCGGACCGGGCACCGGCCCCGGCGCCGAGGCCAGCAGCACGCCGGGCGTAGTGCCCCAGCCCCCCGACCCCGGAGCGATCGCCTCCGGCGACACCCGCCCCGCCGACGGCGACCCACCCGTCCGATACGCCGCCGACCAACTCAACACATCCGCCGCATACGACATCGAATTGTTGTACCGCAACACCGCACGCAACTCCTGCGCCCGATCCCGCAGATCCAACCCCCCACTACACAGATACTTCCCCGCCGCCAACGCCGCATCGAACACATTGTGCGGATCCGACGCACCATCACCATTACCATCCGCCGCGTAATGCACCCACGTCGACGGCAGGAACTGCATCGGCCCCACCGCCCGCACGAACCCACCACCCGAGGCCGCGATCACCTCATTGCCCGGCAACGACCCATCCAACGCCGGACCGAAAATCGGCGTCACCGTCGTCCCCGCCGCATCCGTCCGCCCCCCACCGGCATGCCCCGACTCGATCCGCCCGATCCCCGCCAGCAGACTCCACGACACCCCACACCCCGGCTGCGCCGACGCCAACGCCAACTCCGCATTCCGATACGCCGCCAACACCACCTCCGGAATCCCCAACAACCCCGACCCCGACGGCAACGCGATACTCCGCAACACCGGCCCACCCCCAACCGGAACAGCACCATCCGCGGGCGGAACAACCGCCCGCAATTCGCGCGCCACACCGCCGTCGACCGGGAGCAACCCCACGATCCGGGAGGCGGGTGCCGGCGCGTTCACCGCGGCCGCGGCGGCGTCCGATCCGGTGGAGCCGACCAGCAGCGCCTCGCCGGCATCCCCGGCCCCGCCGGCCGAGACCACCGATCCCGAACCGACGGACACAAGCCCGGCGGCTACCAGAAGCGACACCGTTACCGGGGCAGACTTGCGCATATCGACGACACCGTCCTCTCGGTCGCGGCGCCGATCCCCCACCGGCACACGCTACTAGTGCCGAATCGGCACTAACTTACGCTGCGTTGACCATAGCAAAAGCGGGGAAAATACCGTGGAGGCTTCATGAACTTCTCAGAAACCTCACACCCTGGCCTCCTCGCCTCGATGTCGGCGGCGCCACGCGGGCGCTTCAGTCAAGGGTACGAGCTGCGGCCCGGTTCCGGGACCCTTCCTTCGCACCGCACCTGCGACGGTCAGCGCGGCACGGTAGTAGCAGTGAGGTAGCGGGTCACCTCGCCGACCGCTCGCACGGCGCTCTCCGCGGCCGCCTCCATGGTCGAGGGCAGCTCGGTGTCGGTCCAGTCGCCCGCGAGGAACAGGCCGTCCACCGGGGTCCGCTGCCCCAGCCGCAGGGCCTCGAAGCCGGGCTGTGCGGAGAAGGTCGCCTGCGGCTGATGGATCACGTGCGTGCGCAGCACCGTCGCCTCGGCCATCGCCGGGTAGTTGGCGCGCAACGACTCCAGCGCCGCCGCGACGAACTCCGCGTTCGGCGTGTGCACGACATCCCAGGAGGCACTGACCGCGAGCGCGTAGCAGTGGCCGGGCCCGGCGGCGTCGATGCCGTCCGGCACGGTGCCCTGCATGCGCCCGGTGTCGAAGACCCACTCGATGGTGGTGCCGCGCAGGTTCTCCGCGTAGCGGCGCAGCCCGAGCGGCCGATCGAGCCACACGTACACGCTGGAGATGGGGGCGGCCTCGATCTTGCGGGCCGGCGCGAAGTGGTCGTGCAGCCCGAGCGCACCGCGGTCGAGCAGCGTGGTGAGCGCCCACGGCGGTACGGCGAGCACCACGGCATCGGCCGTGAGCAGCTCGCCGTCGCGCAGCCGCACCCCGGTGATCCGATCCCCGTCCAGCTCGACGTCGTCGACGCCGCTTCCGGTGCGGATTACCGCGCCGTGCTCGGCCAGGTACCGCTCGGCGGGCGCGACGAAGAGGTCGTGCAAACTCACCCGCGGCCACACCGCGTCTCCCGCCCTGGCATTGCGGCGCGCCCGCGTCGAGACGAAGTGCAGGGTCTGCGCGAAGGTGTAGGCGGAGACCCGGTCCGGCTTCTCGTTGAGCAGCCCGATGACGAACTGGTCGAGCACGAGCTCACGGAACGACGCGGGCACCCGGAGCCGGTCGAACCACCGGCTCACCGTGATCTCGTCCAGCGCCGGATCCGGCCGTACCGCCTGGCGCAGCAGCGCCGCCCAGACCCGGAGCACCGCGGGGCGATCGCGCACCGGGATCGGCGGCCACGCCATCCAGGCCAGTCCGAGGGTGCGGCGCAGGCTCAGCGGCCACCAGTCCGGGCCGCGCAGCGTGAGCAGCTCGTCGGCGCCGGTGCGGATCGCGAACGGCGGTGCGTCCCAAATCAACTCGGCCCGGGTGCCGATCGTATCGAGGTACCGGAGCAGGGCGTCGTAGCAGCCGGCGAAGAGGTGCGGGCCGTTGTCCACCGGCTCGTCCAGCCCCGCCACATCGAACGACATGGTCCGCCCGCCCAGCCGGCCCCGCTTCTCCAGCAGCGTCACCCGATAGCCGCGCTCGGCCAGCCAGACCGCCGAGGCGAGGCCCGCCAGGCCCGCACCGGCCACCACGATGTGCTCGTCCATTCCACGCCCCAAGAGTTTGAGAGAAAAACATTGTCAGACTCTCAGGCTAGGGCACGGGCGGAATTTCTTCCCCGGAAACGACTGAAGGCCCCACCAACGAATTGGTGGGGCCTTCAGTGACAATTTGTTCCGGCGGTGTCCTACTCTCCCACACCCTGTCGAGTGCAGTACCATCGGCGCTGGCAGGCTTAGCTTCCGGGTTCGGAATGGGA